>NZ_QTQJ01000004.1:0-374984 GCF_003853795.1 Burkholderia sp. Bp8991
GCCGGCGGCGGCGGCGGCGGCGGCGGCAGGCGTCGATCCGGCGCGCCACGCGACGCCCGGTTCCGCCGGCTGGCCGGCCGGCGCCGCATCGGGCGCGAACGACGCCCCCACCGCCGCGCCCGGCGCATCGACCGGCGGCTTGTCGCCCGCCGCACCCGTGCCACCCGTGCCACCCGTGCCACCCGTGCCACCCGTACCACCCGCGCCACCCGTGCCGCCTACGCCGCCTACCCCACCCGCCCCGCCGCCTGGCGCCCCGGCCGACGACGAACGCCCGCCGCCGCGCGGCATCGCGCTCGACGAGATCGCACGCGGGATGCAGCACGCGGCCGCCGCCGCGAACCAGTTGCTCGCGCACCAGTACACCGCCGTGCTCGACCAGTTCTTCGATCTGCGCGACGACGGCCTGCTCGCGCCGCGCGAGGTCACGGTCGCACTCGACGCGGAGCACACGATGCCGGTGCCGCTCGTCGCGCTCGCCACGCCGCGCGGGCTCGCGCTCGACCGGATGGTCGTGCACCTGACCGTGCGCGGCGACTTCACCGAGGCGCTGCCGGCCGGCGGCATCTCGGGCAACGACGACCAGCGCGGCCGCTTCTACGTGACGTTCGCGCCGCGCTCGGAGAAGAAGGACGCCGCGCCGGGCAGTGCGCGGCAGCGCGACACCGAGCACATCGACATCGAAATGCAGTTCGCGGCGCTGCCGCCGCCCGAAGCGATCATGCGCGTGATCGACGAATACACGCATCGCCTGGTGCCGCGCGCACGGCCGGGCAGCAAGGAGAACGACGATGGCGAACCAGCCTGAACGCACCGGCGAGCAAGGCATCGCGCTGATCAAGCAGTTCGAGGGGCTGCGGCTCGCGCGCTATCTCGACGCGGTCGGCAAGCCGACGATCGGCTACGGGCACCTGATCCTGCCGAACGAGCGCTTCACGCGCCCGCTGACGCCGGCCGAAGCGGAGGCGCTGCTGCGGCATGACCTGCGCGGCGCCGAGCTGAACCTGCGCAAGCTGTTGCGCGTGCCGGTCACGCAGCAGCAGTTCGATGCGCTGATGTCGTTCGTCTTCAACCTCGGCGCCGGACGGCTGCGCTCGTCGACCTTGCTGCGCTACCTGAACGCCGGCGCGAGCGCGCGGGCGGCCGACCAGTTCCTCGTCTGGAACAAGGCCGGCGGCAAGCCGCTCGCGGGCCTCACGAAGCGCCGCCGGGCCGAGCGCGCGCTGTTTCTGTCGTGAGCGCCGTGACGCCGCACCGGCCGAACGTCACGGGTCGTCGTGCGTGTCGTTCGCGCCATTTCGCAGCGCGTCGGCTGCCCGTAAGCTGAAACCGTCGCTGAAGTCTTGCTGCATCCATACCGTTACAACCCTTGTCATTCACCACTCGTCACGACAGGAGCCCCGCATGAACGTCACCCGCTCGCCCGGCCGCACGACGCTGCCCCGCACCACCGCCTCGCACGTAGTGCGCCGCGCGCTGGGCGCCGCTTGCGCCGCCGTCACCGCCACCGTTACCGTTGCCGTTGCCGCCCTGGCTGCGCTCGCGCCGCACGCCGCGCTCGCCGCCCCCGCCGATCCGTTGCCCGCATACGGCGCCGACCTGCAGCGCACGTCGGTGTCGGGGCTGTCGTCCGGCGGCTTCATGGCCGCGCAGTTCGACGTCGCGTTCTCGAGCCGGCTGATCGGCGCGGGCATCGTCGCGGGCGGGCCGTTCTATTGCGCGGGCGCGAACGCGCTGATCCCGCCGGCGGTGGCCGCGACCACGCTGTGCATGCAGCCGATCGGCCCCGCGCCCTCCGCGGCCGACGCATGGCGCGCCGCGCGCACGTTCGCGCAGCGCGACGAGATCGACGATCCGGCCAACCTGCGCGGCCAACGCATCTACGTGTTCAGCGGGGCGAAGGATACGGTGGTGTTCACGCGCGTCGTCGACCAGACCGTGCGCTTCTACACGCTCGCGCAGGTTCCGGCCGCGAACCTTCAGTATCGCCAATCGCCGGACGCCGGGCATGCGTTCATCACGAACCGCCCCGAGGACAACGCGTGCAGTGCGAACGCGAGCCCGTATATCGACAACTGCGGCTTTCAACAGGCGCACGACATCGTGCGCTGGATCTACGGCACGCCCGACAAGCCGCTCAACGCGCCCGCCGCGCAGGCTGGCGGCAAGCTGCTGGCGTTCGACCAGCGCGCGTTCGATCCGCAGCGCCGCGCGTCGCTCGGCGATACGGGCTACGCGTACGTGCCGGCCGATTGCGAACGCGCGACCTGCGCGGTGCACGTGGTGTTCCACGGCTGCGTGCAGAACGTCGCGACCGTCGGCGAGCGGATGATTCGCGGCGTCGGCTACAACGAGATCGCCGACACGAACCGGCTGATCGTGCTGTATCCGCAGGTCGAGAAATCGGCCGTCAATCCGCTCGGCTGCTGGGATTTCTGGGGCTATACGAGCACCGATCCGCTCCAACCCGGCTTCTACCGCCGCGACGCGCCGCAGATGGCCGCCGTGATGCAGATGGTGCAGCGCCTCGGCGCCGCGCGTCGGTAATCCGCGTAGCGGCTGCCGTCGCGCCGTCATCGCTCCTTCTTCACGAGGAATCGCCATGTTCTCCACGTTCATCGCCCAATGGGAACGCGCGCACGCCGACGCGCTCCAGCTGTTCGGCAAGCTCGCCGCGCAGACGACCGGCACCGGCGGCACGTCCGCCAGCCCCGCGTGGCGCGCGTTCGCGCACACCGCGCTGCTCGCCGGCCATCGCTACACGGATGCATGCCAGGCCGCGACCGACGCATTGTGGCGCGGCCAGCTCGAACGGTTCGGGCTCGGCAGTTCGGCCGCCGCGGTCAAGGAGCTGGCGGCCCTGAACGCGGATCTCGCGACGCGCTTCACGCAGAGCCACCTCCAGCACGCGGGCGCGATGGCCGACGCGGCCGCGCAATACCTCGACCATCTCGGCCGCACGCGCGGCCCGGCCGATGCCGCGATGGCGCTCGGGCGCTTCGCCGGCGACCTGCAGGCGCAGGCGCGTGCGCATGCGCTGCACGTCGCGTCGCTCGCGAACGGCGTCGCGCCCGCGCTCGCGCAGTGGGCCGACCGCACGCTGCGCGACGAACGCGGCACGCCGGATGAGGAGCAAGCATCATGAACATCAAGCTCCGCTTCGTGAACCGCTCGAACGACTGCGGCAACAGCGAGGTCGTGCTGTTCCAGCGCGACGTGATCCCCGATCTGGATACGTTCGCGATCGCGTGGAAGGTGATCCGTCATTGCGGACGCGACTGCTTCCATCCGTTCGACTACTCGACCGACATCGACGTCGCGCTCGGCGACGAGCACGGCAACTTCTCGCCGCGCGTCACGGCGCCCGCCGGCGTGCGCTTCGTGATCGACGCGCAGCCGACCGGACGCGGCCGGCTCGTGCCCGACCCGGCCGACGCGCCGGGCGGCGACATCGAAGTCGTCAATCGGCTGCGGCGCGGCGCCGTGAACGTCAACGCGTTCAGCGCGGGCCGGCTGATCGCGGTGAAGGAAGCGGTCGCGCCCGGGCAGAAGGCGGTGTTCCGCTTCACGCCGACGCTGTGGATCGGCGTGGCGTCGCAGATACAGGAAAGCCGCGCACTGCACGCGGCGGTGATGTCGAGCGCGAACACGATGCTGGCGCTGGCGGGCGTAGCCGCGGCCGACATCGTGATGACGGGCGGCGGCACCGGCACCGACGCGCAGCCGTTCGCGTTCGCGCTCGAACACATCGTGCGCGCGTAGTGCCGCCCGACACGGCTTGAACCGGCTTGACGGCACGGCTTCGCGGCCGGGCCGGCGGGAAAGGTGTGCGGCAGACCGACTGCCGTTTTTTCAAACTCAAGGAGCAACGACGTGGATATCCAACTGAACCTGATCAACCGCTCGAACGACGCCAACAACTCGAGCGTCGTGATTTTCCAGAAGAACGTGGCGACCGACTTCGACGAACTCGCGATCGCGTGGAAGGTGATCCGCAATTGCGGCCAGGGCGACAACCATCCGTTCAAGTTCCCGATGACGATGAGCGTGAGCGCGAGCGACAGCTGGGGCAACTACATGCCGCAGCAGGTCGCGGCGAACGGCCAGGTGTTCCAGGTCGTGCGCTCCAGCTCGGGCGACGTGCTGCAGCTCGGCGGCGACCCGGGCGCGAGCTCCGAGGTGCAGGTGCGCAACGACCTGCCGGCTGGCGCGATCAACGCGACGATCTACAAGGACGGCAACGCGCTCGCGCGCAAGACCTCCGTCGCGCCGGGCCAGAAGGCGGTGTTCCAGTTCAAGCCGACGATCTGGATCGGTGTCGCGTCGCAGATCGAACAGGGCGCGCTGATGAATTCCGCGGTGATCTCCGACATCAACACGGAACTGTCGCTGCTCGGCATCGCGAGCGCCGACATCGTGATGACCGGCGGCGGCCCCGGCCCGCGCTCGACGCCGTTCACGTTCCGGCTGGAAAACGTGGTGATGGCGTAACGGTCCGTGCGCCGGCGATGCACGGCCGGCGCCCTTTCAATCAGTTATCCGAATCGAATCAAGGTGACTCATGGACATCAATCTCAACTTCGTCAACCTGTCGAACGACGTCAACAACAGCCAGATCGTGATCTTCCAGAAGAACGTGTCCACGGACTTCGACGAGCTCGCGATCGCGTGGAAGGTCATCACCAACTGCGGGCGCGGCGACAACCATCCGTTCGTGTTCCCGTTGTTGACGACCGTCTCCGCGAGCGATGCCGACGGCAACTACATGCCGCAGAAGCGCGCGGACAACGGACAGGTCTTCAACGTGTCGCGCTCGACGTCGGGCAACGTGCTCGCGCTCGCCGGCCCCGCCCCGACGTCGCGCGAGATCCAGCTGCGCAACGACCTGAGCCAGGGAGCGATCACCGCGTCGGTTTTCAAGGACAACCGGCTGCTCGCGCACAAGACGGGGATCGTGCCGGGCCAGAAGGCCGTGTTCGAGTTCAAGCCGACGCTGTGGATCGGCACCGCGTCGCAGATCGAACAGGGCGCGGTGATGAATTCGGCCGTGCTGTCCGACATCAACACCGAACTGTCGCTGCTCGGCATCAAGAGCGCCGACATCGTGATGACGGGCGGCGGTGGCGGCACGACCGCGACCGCGTACCAGTTCCGGCTCGCGAACGTGGTGATGGGGTAAACGGCGCACGCGCGACGGCGCACGGGCGGCCCCCGTCACGTCGTCGCGCGAGCGCTCCTTGCGTGAATCAGCCCGCGCGCCGCACCGGCGCCATCTTCGAGAAATACTTCGCACCGGCCACGCAGCCGACGACCACGACCGTCACGACGAGCATCGACGGCGGCACCGTCTCGTGCAGCAGCCCGGCCGCGAGCAGGAAACCGAAGAACGGCTGCAGCAGCTGCAACTGGCCGACGCCCGCGATCCCGCCGAGCGCGAGGCCGCGATACCAGAACACGAAGCCGATCAGCATGCTGAACAGCGACACGTATGCGAGCCCCCACAGCGCGGCGGCGTCGACGCCGTCGAACGTCGCGGGCCACGTGAACCACGTGAGCGGCAGCATCACCGGCAGCGACAGCACGAGCGCCCACGAGATCACCTGCCAGCCGCCGAGCTGGCGCGACAGTCGCGCGCCTTCCGCATAGCCGAGCCCGCACGCGACGATCGCGGCCAGCATCAACGCATCGCCCGCCACCGACGCTCGACCGCCGTTGCGCAGCGCGAACGCGGCCACCGCGCCGCTGCCGACCAGCGAGAAGACCCAGAACGGCAGCCGCGGCCGTTCGCCGCCGCGCCAGACGCCGAACAGCGCGGTCGCGAGCGGCAGCAGCCCGACGAACACGATCGCATGCGCGGACGTCACGTGCTTGAGCGCGAGCGCGGTCAGCAGCGGAAAACCGACCACGACCCCGAGCGCGACGACGATGAGCGACGCGGTCTCGACACGCGTCGGCCGCTTCTGCTTCAGCGCGACGAGCAGGATCAGGCCGAGCACGCCGGCGATCGTCGCGCGCGCGAACGTGAGGAACAGCGGGTCGAGCCCCTGCACCGCGATGCGCGTCGCGGGCAGCGAGCCACTGAAGATGATCACGCCCAGCAGGCCGCTGAGCCATCCGTCGGTCGTCTTTTGCACGGGAAATCCTGGTCGGAACAAGGTGGATGACCGATGATCCGCCGCCCGCGAAAAGCGCGTAAGCTACAGCCCAATACAATTCGGACAAACTGTACTGGACAACCGGCCGTACAGTTCCCTCCCGCCATGAGCCTTTCCGTGCAAGCCCCTGCTCCGCCCGCGCCGTCGCGCACGCGCGTGGAAACCGTGATGGATACGCTGCGCGCGCGGATCGCGAGCCGCGCGCTGATGCCCGGCGCGCGCGTGCCGTCGATCCGGATGATGGCCGACGCGCTGCACGTGTCGAAATCGACCGTCGTCGATGCGTACGAGCGGCTCGCGAGCGAAGGCGTGCTCGTCGCACGGCGCGGCTCCGGCTTCTACGTGTCGGGCCATGCGCCGCCGCTTGCGCTCGCCGAACTCGGCCCGCGCCTCGATCGCGAACTCGATCCGCTGTGGCTGTCGCGCCAGTCGCTCGAGGCGGCGCCCGGCTCGGTGAAGCCCGGTTGCGGCTGGCTGCCGTCGTCGTGGCTGCCGGACGAGAGCCTGCGACGTGCGCTGCGTGCGGTGTCGCGCGACGAACCCGACGCGCTGACCGACTACGCGACACCGCTCGGGCTGCCCGCGTTGCGCCAGCAACTCGCGTGGCGGCTCGCGCAGCACGGCGTCCATGCGGAGCCCGCGCAGATCATGCTGACCGACGGCGGCACGCACGCGCTCGATCTCGTGTGCCGGCTGCTGCTGGAGCCGGGCGACACCGTCGTGCTCGACGATCCTTGCTACTTCAACTTCCAGGCGCTGCTGCGCGCGCATCGCGCACGGATCGTCAGCGTGCCGTACACGCCGAACGGCCCCGATCTCGCGCGCTTCGAGCAGGTGCTCGCCGAACACCGCCCGCGCCTGTACATCACGAACGCGGCGCTGCACAACCCGACCGGCGCGACGCTCGCGCCGCCGGTCGCGCACCGGTTGCTCACGCTCGCGGCCGAGCACGGCCTGCTGATCGTCGAGGACGACATCTTCGCGGATTTCGAAAGCACGCCCGCGCCGCGCCTCGCGGCATTCGACGGGCTCTCGCGCGTCGTGTCGATCGGCAGCTTCTCGAAGACGCTGTCGGCCGCGATCCGCTGCGGCTATATCGCCGCGCGCCCCGAATGGATCGACGCGCTCGTCGACCTGAAGCTCGCGACGTCGTTCGGCAATGCGCAGATCGGCGCGAACGTCGTGCACCGGCTGCTGGTCGACGGCACCTACCGGCGCCATCTCGACGGCCTCCGTATGCAGTTGGCCGATGCGATGGGCGAAACGATCCGGCGGCTCGCGCGCGCCGGGCTCGGGATCTGGACGGAACCGCGCGGTGGGTTGTTCGTGTGGGCCGAGCTGCCCGACGGGCTCGATGCCGCGCGCGTCGCGCGCCATGCGCTCGACCACGATGTGGTGCTCGCGCCGGGCAACGTGTTCAGTGCGTCGCACGGCGCGACGTCGTTCATGCGCTTCAACGTGTCGCGCTGCAAGGGGCCGGCGGTGTTCGATGCGCTCGGGCGGGCGATGGAGGCGGCGCGGATGTCGGAGCACGCGATCGCGCAACCGGACACGAACGGGCGCGCGCTCGCCGGCGAACGTTGACGGCGGGCGATCGCGCTATTTGCCGGTCGCCACGATTTCCGCGACGAAATCGACGAATGCCCGCACCTTCGCGGGCGGCAGGTGACGCGACGGATAGTAGGCAAACAGCGGAAATGCCTCGCCGCGCCAATCCGCGAGCAGCTCGACGAGCCGCCCCTGCTCGATCAAGCCCGCTACCCCGCTCGCCTTGAAGCGTGCGATGCCCACACCGGCCAGACATGCACCGAGCATCGTGCCGGCGTCGTTGACGAGCAGCCTGCCCGTCGTCCTGACCGGCACGCGCTTGCGGCCGAGCTGATAGATCCATTCGAGCGGCTGGCCGGTCAGCGTGTTGCGCATCTGGATGCACGCATGGCCCGCGAGATCGCCCGGCGCCGCAGGACGCCCGTGCCGTTTCACGTAGGCGGGCGCGGCGACCGTCACCGCGCGCGTCTCCAGCAATTTGCGCGCCACCAGCGACGACGACGGCGGCTCGCCGAACCGCACCGCAACGTCGAATCCGTCGGCTACCAGATCGCCGAGCTGCTCGCGCGCGGCCAGTTCCAGCGACAGATCGGGATGGCGTGCAAGCAACGCCGGAAGGTGCGGCGCCAGCACCCGCCGCGAGAAATACGCGTCGACGTTCACGCGCAATCTGCCGCGCACGGCGGCGGCCGAGCCGGCGGCCAGCGTCACCGCATCGCCGATGCCCGCGAGCAGCGGACCGATCTCTTCGTACAGGCGGCGCCCTTCGTCCGTCAGCGTGACCGAGCGCGTCGTGCGATCGAGCAGCCGCACGCCGACGCGCGCCTCGAGCCGGCCCACGGCCCGGCTGACGCCGGACGGCGACAAGCCGAGTGCGTCAGCCGCGCGCGCGAAGCTGCCGCTTTCGACGATCGCGGCCAGCACGCCCACGTTCGCCAGAATCCGCCCGTCGATCCCCAGGATTTCATTCATGACAAACAATCACCAATCAAATGACATGGATTCGATTCCATCAGGAATCGTCGCCTCCTATCATGCAACCCGATGCATCGCGACGGCAAGCCCGAACGCGGCATGCAGTTCCGGCGCCCGCATCTTTCGGCGCGCCCGCTCCCTTCTCGATGAGGATTCCAAACCATGTATGCCATTACCGGTATCACCGGACAGGTCGGCGGCGCGCTCGCCCGAACGCTGCTCGCGGCCGGCCGGCCCGTGCGCGCCGTCGCGCGCACCGCGGATCGCGCTGCGCCGTGGGTCGCGCGCGGCTGCGATGTTGCACTTGCCGAGATGACCGACACCGCCGCGCTGACGACGGCCTTCTCGAACACGGAAGGCGTCTTCGTCCTGCTGCCGCCATGCTTCGATCCGTCGCCGGGATTCCCCGAAACGCGCGCCGTCATCGATGCCGTCGGTGCGGCATTGCGCGCCGCTCGGCCACGCAAGGTCGTCTGTCTGTCGACGATCGGCGCGCAGGCGACGCAGGTGAATCTGCTGACGCAACTGACGATGATCGAACAGGCGTTCGACGACTTGCCGATACCCGTCACGTTCCTGCGCCCCGCGTGGTTCCTCGAAAATGCCGCGTGGGACGTAGCAACCGCACGCGACGCCGGCGTCATCTACAGCTTTCTCCAGCCGCTCGACAAGCCGGTGCCGATGGTCGCAACCGAAGACGTCGGCCGGACGGCGGCCGCGCTGCTACAGGACGAATGGACCGGCGCACGCATCGTCGAACTCGAAGGGCCCCGGCGGGTCAGCCCGAACGACCTCGCGAACGCGTTCACCCGCGTGTTCGGGCACCCGGTGCGTGCCGAAGCCGTGCCGCGCAGCACGTGGGCGGCGCTGTTCGATGCGCAGCGGATGCGCCACCCCGAGCCGCGCATGCGCATGCTCGACGGCTTCAACGAGGGCTGGATCGACTTCGAGTCGGCGCGCGCGGATGTCGTTCGAGGAGAAATCGACGCGGACGCCGTGCTGCACGCCCTCGTCGCCCGCGTCGCCTGAGCGCGACCGGGGCGGCGGCTGACGTTGCCACGCCGCCGCCCCGGTGGCTCGATCACGCCTCCCCTGCGTGCGCCCTCGCCCGCACCTCGGCGAACGTCGTATCGACCAGCATTTTCCCGGTATCGAACACCGTTTCGAGCGCGTCATACCACTCGCCTTCCAGCGCGCGATCGTCCCACGCGACCGGCAGCGTCACCGTCCGGTATTCTCCCGTGCGCCGATTGCGCAGCAACGTGAGCCGGCCCTGCTTCGAGCGCTTGCCCGGATCGGTAACCGGATCCTTGCTCACGCCGTGCCACACGTCGCCGCGCCGGATCGCCGAGCACTTCATCGCGAAGCGCTGCGTGTCGCGATTCACCTGCTGCAGCAGCGCGCCGCCCATCCCGAACACGACGTTGCCGGCCGCATAACCCGCGTCGTCGAGTGCGGAAAGGATCGCGTCGATCGACAGCTCGTCGACGCCGTCGCCCTGGATCACGCGCACGCGGTTCAGCACGCGCCGCCCCTTGCCGTTTACGGTCGAGCCGAACGAAGCATCGAGCGCGCGCACGGTCTGCAGCACGATCTTCACCGGGTCGCCCGAATCGGGACGCACGACGAGCGTCGCGCCCGAATCGATCACCGCCTGGCGCAGCGGGCCACCCCACAGTTCAAGCGCGGCGAACAGATCATAGGAGTCCGACACGACCGACACGATCGCGCCCGGCAAACCGAAGCGAGCGATCATGTTCCGGTACGCATCGGCTTCGTGCTCACGCCCCCACGACGTGATCGTGCTGTGCTCGGCCGCGGGCACCGAGTACGCGGCCATCGGCTCGCGATAGAAGCGGTTCGCGGCCAGCACGCCGAGCACCGTGTCCGAACCCATGAAGCTCACGAGGTGTGCCGCGCCGCCGATCGCGGCCGACTCCGCGCTCGATACGCCGCGCGCGCCGAAGTCGTGCAGCTTGAACGGCAGCTGCGCGAGATCGTCGTCGGTCTTCTCGAGAAAGCGGCGGATCGTCTGCCGCAGGTGCCAGCTGCGCGTCGCGACCGTCACCGGGTACCACACGCGCAGCAGCATCGTCTCCAGATACGACGCGAGCCAGAACACCTTCGGGTCGTCGCATTCGACGGTCATCAGCACGTTGTGCACGGGCACGATCGAACCTTCGGGCACCGCGCGGATCCTCACGGGCAGGTAGCCGTCGTAGTGCTCGACGACATGGCGCCAGCCGTCCTCGTTGAACGGCTCGCCGTGCACCGCGAAGAAATCGCGCGCGTCGTCGATCATCGCGTGCGTGACCGGCCGGCACAGATAGTCCTTCAGCAACATCTGCAGGCCGAAGAACAGCGTGCGGTCATAGCGGCCGCCGCGCGACTCGACGTACGAGAACATCGCCTGCGCGTCGGGCGGGTATTGCAGGAAGTGGGAAGCCTTGTACGAATCCGTGTTGAGGATCGGATTGGCGAGAACCGCGGCAAAGCCGCCGGGATCGTTTTGCATGGCTAGAGCTCCTCTAGGCCGTTGAAGTGCCGCCGCGTCTGTCGCGGCGGACCGGAATCCGGGGAATCAGCGTGTCACAGCTTCCCCAGGAAGTGATACGCGATCTCGAAGTGATCCTCGAACATCACGTTGCGCATCTGCGCGAATTCGTTGAGCGGCACCCAGCGCGCCTTGTCGGCGTCGTCGCTGCCCTTCACACGCGGCAACTCGCCGGTCGGGAAGTTGAACAGGCACGCATGCGTGATCGTGCGGCCGCGCAGCGAGCGGGTCGGATGGTCGAATACCTGGCGATCCTTGATCGAGCCGCGCAGCACGGGCTCCGGCAGCTTCAGGCCGGTCTCCTCGCGCAGTTCGCGGATGCAGGCCGCGTCGAGCCGTTCGTCCTGGTTCACGAACCCGCCCGGCAGCGCCCACAGGCCGCGGCCCGGTTCGCTGCGCCGGCGCACGAGCAGGAGATGGCCCGAGTGCACGACCACCGCGTCGACCGTCACGAACGTGACCGGATACGGTGCGGCCGACCACGCCTTGCGATAGCCGGCGATGAATTCGGCCTCGGCCTTCAGCTGCGCGAATGCCGGCTGCGTGCGAAAGCGTTCGAGCCAGCCGAACACCGGTTCCGGCACGGCCCATTGCACGAAGCTGTTGGTGCGTTCGGCGAAGTACTGATCGCGGATTTCGGTGGCGGAGATGTCTTCGGTCGCATCGACGTCGACGAGTTCCCATTGCGGGAACATCCGCAGGTAATACGACGTGGCGTCCTTCTCGTGGCCGATCAGCCCGACCCTGCGCTGCGCGACCTCGCCGAGCGAGGCGGCCACGGCATCCTGCACCCAGCGCACCCAGTCGCCGTCGTTGTACGTCGAATCCTGCACGGGCGCGACCGTCACGCGCTCGCGCTCGGACGGCTCGAGCAGCGAAGCCAGCATCTGGCGGCGCTCGTCGAACGAGAACGGATCCTTGATGGTGCGGGGCTTGTCGGTCGATCCGATCAGCACGCATACGCGCTCGGCCCGGCTCAGTGCGGACTTCAGCACGTTCAGGTGACCACGATGCGGAGGCTGGAAACGACCAATGAAAACGAGCGCGTCGAAGCGCCGGTTCTGTTGCGTACTCATGAGGCTCCCTCAAGAGATTGAAACGCTTCGGGTCTTTCCCGAAGGCATGGAATCGATCGTAGGGGAATTCCCGGAGAAGGTCAATCGAGCGCGCGCTCGACTTGACGAAGTCTGAAGAATTGCGCGGCTTTGGCGGGTTACACTCGATTTCATCCCGATTACAGCGTTGCGCTTGCTACCCATCATGAGGATCTCAGTCAGCCGGATCGTCGGCGTCGATCGCAGACGCCTCTTCACGTGGTCGCAGGACTACGCGCGGCGGCTCGTGTGGGACAGCTTCCTTGCCGACGCGTATCTGCCCGACGGGATGACGGCCGACGTCGGCGTCGATGCGTTCTGCCGCAGCCAGTCGGGCGCGACGATGGTGTCGCGCTACATCTCGTACCGTCCGCCGCAGGTCGCGGCCGTCGAAATGGTCGACGGGCCGAAGGTGCTCGAACGCTTCAGCGGCAGCTGGAATTTCACCGAGCACACACCGGGCACGACCGAAGTGAAGTTCACGTATCACTTCCGTGCGCAGCCGTCCTGGCTGCGCTGGCTGCTCGAACCGCTGATCGGCGCGTTCTATCTCGTGCACACGCGCCGGCGTCTCGACTCGTTCAAGCGTTGGGCCGAAGCCGAAGCGCTGCCGCGCTGACGCGCGACGCCGCACGCATCAGAGGAACGGCGAAATGTTCGCGATCGCGCGCGCGACGTAATCGTCCTTCTCGCCCACCGGCGCGACATAGTGAATCGCACTGCGCGCGGCCTCGATGCCGGCCAGACGGGCGATGAACCACGCGGCCAGATACTGCGACGACAGGCACCCGCCGGCGGTCGCGACGTTCCCGCTGGCCACGAACGGCTGGTCGAGCACGGCCACGCCGGCTTCCTGCACCCACGGCTTCGTGGTCAGGTCGGTACACGCGGGGACATCGCCGAGCCAGCCCAGCTTCGCCAGCACGAGCGTGCCCGAGCACTGCGCGCCGAGCAACTGCCGCGCGGGGTCGAACTGCAATTGCGCCATCAACGCGGCATCGGCGACGACGTCGCGGGTCCGCACGCCGCTGCCCACCAGCACGGCGTCCGCGTCGCGGGCGTCCTGCAGCGACGCTTGCGCGTCGATCGTCACGCCGTTCATCGAGCGCACGCGGGCGGTCGGGCTCGCGATCGACACCCGCCAACCCGGCTGCCTGACCCGGTTGAGAATCCCGAGCGCGATCAGCGAATCGAGTTCGTTGAAACCGTCGAAGGTCAGGATGGCGATGTGCATGGGGACCTCTGCGTGGGGACGTCGTACCGCACGATCATAAGCGGTTCGCGAAATCGGTGCAGCGCGTCGTCGCATGCGCGACCACCGCTGTCGCCCCGGTCGCTCATGCGACGCCGCGCGCCACCTGCTGCCGGACCTGCGCGTGCGTGCCGAGCGCGGCGGCGATCGCATCGACCGCCTCGGCGGCGCGCGCGGCACCGCACATGAACGCATCGACGGCCGCGAAGCCGTGCTCCGGCCACGTATGAATCGTGATGTGCGACTCCGCGAGCAGCACGACACCCGTCACCCCATGCTCACCGCCGAAGTGATGGAAATGCGCGCCGATCACGCGTGCGCCGGCCTGCTGCGCGGCGTCGGTGAGTATCGTCTCGAGCCGCGCGGCGTCGCGCAGCAGTGCCGCGTCGATGCCGGCGAGATCGGCCAGCACGTGCGAGCCGAGCGTCGCACGCGGCGCGGCGATACCGTCTCGTGCCGTCATTTGTGCGACCCGTACGACGAATAGCCGCTGCGCGCCGACGAACTGCCCCAGCCGCTGCCGCCCGAACCGCTGCCGCCGAGCGACGCGCAGCTGAACAGCGTGACGACGATCAGCCCGTAAAGTCCGTAGAGGATGTAACGCATTACGAGTTGCCCCCGTCGGACGCGAAGCCCTTCCACAGCCATTCCGGCAGCCACAGCACGAGCAGGCCGATCAGCACGTAGACGGAGCGGCCGCTGAACGAGAACAGCGAACCCAGGTTGAAGATCACGAGCATCGCGCTGAACACGATCGGCAGCGGTGCGAAGCTATGCGGCTGCTTCGCGCCGAACAGGCCCGTCGACGTCCCGGCGGAACCCGTTGCGGACGCAACCACTGCCGTCGCGAGCGCCGGCGTCGCGAAGCGTTCGGCCAGTGCGCCGGCCGACAACGGCCGCGCACGCGACCAGACGATTTCCGCGGCGCTGCGCTCGCGCGTGAGCTTGTCCTTCTGCCAGCCGTAGTCGGCGATCGACGTGCGGTCGCCGATCTGCACGCGCCAGTTGAACGCGCCGACCACGTACACGACTTCCGAGTCGTACGTCTCGCGCAGTCGATAGGTCTTGCCTTCGTCGGTGACGTCGGACTCGCCGCCGATCGTCGGCCAGTGATCGAGCACCTGCACGCGTTCCCAGCGCCCTTCGCTCTGCACGAGCCACAGGAAGCCGCGCTTCGGGTTCAGCAGCAGGTATTCGTCCCACGTCTCGTCGTCGCCCGGCACGCGGCAACGCATCATGCCGATCACCGTGTACTTCACGCCGTCGAACGTGCCGGTCGCACCGAGCTCAAGCGCGCCCTTCACCGCATCTAGCTTGCGCTGCGCGGCGAACACGGTCTGCTGCTCGGCCGTGCACTGCACGCCCGCGTGGCAGCTGCCGCACACGACGTAGTCGGCGAGGTTCGGTGCATACGACAGCGGCGCGCCGCAGCTCGGGCACGCGAACGGCACCATCTGCGCGCCCCGTTTCTCCCGCGTGTCGTTGTCGGTATCGCGCAGCCCCGTGAATGCGAGCGCGTCGAATTCCATCGCTTCGCCGCTGTAGACGGCCGGGCTCCCGCCGTTCGCGTCGGCGTCGGAATAGTCGTAAGTCGCGAATGCATTGCCGGTGCGCAGGTCGACGACGCGCGCTTCCCAGCCCGCATCGATGCGGAACGGCAACTCGCCGTCGCCGCCCGTGCAGCGCGCGGTACGCACGTCGGACACGAGATAGGCGCGGCCGCCGTGGTCGATCCGCATGCCCGGTTCGAGCGTGCCGAACGCGGGCCACGCGCCGCCCGACGCATCGTCGGGCTCGCGCACCGTGACCGCATACTGGCCCGACGCATCCGACAGCCAGCCGAACGCGCCGTCGTCGAACACGACGTACCACTCGCTCCACACGCCGGCGTCGTAGGTCATCTGGATGCGGCCGAGCACCGTGAACGTGCGCTTGCCGTAGCGCCCGGCCGTGCCGATCTGGATCGGCGACGCGTCGTCGAGCACCGTGGCCAGCTCGCCGATGCGCTCGACGTCGGCACCGCGCTTGAGCAGCGTGCTGCGACAGAACGCGCAGACGGCCATCACCGCCGCCGCCGAGCGAAACTCGACCGGCGCGCCGCACTGGGGGCACGAAGTACTGAACATGCGCGACGCTTACCGGGTGAGCTTCGCGAGGATGTCCGCCTTCGCGCGCGCATAGTCCTCTTCGGTGACGAGGCCCTTGTCGAGCAGCGCCTTCAGCTGTTCGAGGCGTTGCACGTAATCGGTCCCTTCGGCCGGTGCGGCCGGCTGCGCGGCGGCAACCGGTGCCGCGACGGGCGCGGGCGGTGCGGCCGGCGCCGGTTGCGCGGCGCCCGCGATCTGGCCGGCCATCGCCTGCCCGATCGCCGCGCCGGCCGCGAGCCCCGCGCCGACACCCGCGATGCCGCCCGGGTTCTGCGCGGCCAGCGGAATCGCCTGCGCCGTCTGGTATTGCGTCGCGCGGGCGAGATCGCCGGCCATCCCCGCGCCGATCCGCAGGTCGAGCGCCTTCTGCAACTCGGCCGGCAGCGACACGCTTTCGACCGCGAACGCATCGAGCGCGAGGCCGTAGCGCGTAAACACCGGCACCAGCGCCTCGGCGACGCGTTGCGACAGCAGCGTCTGGTTCGCGGCCATGTCGACGAACGGCACGTCGGCGGAACCGAACGTCGTGCTCATCGCGGTGACGACCAGGTTGCGCAGCTGCTGCTCGAGATCGTCGACCGAGTACTGCGCGCGCGTGCCGCTCACCTCGCGGTGGAACGCGGCCGCATCGACGATCCGGTACGAGTAGATGCCGAACGCGCGCAGCTGCACGAAGCCGAATTCGCGATCGCGGATCGTCACCGGCTGCGCGGTGCCCCAGCGCCGGCCGAGCTGCAGCCGCGTGCTGAAGAAGTAGACGTCCGACTTGAAAGGAGATTGAAAGAACTTGTCCCAGTTCTTCAGGTACGTGAGCACCGGCAGCGTGCGCGTTTCCAGCTTGTACAGCCCGGGCTGGAACACGTCGGCGACCTTGCCTTCGTTGACGAAGATCGCGACCTGCGTTTCGCGCACGGTCAGCTGGCCGCCGTACTGGATCTCCTGGTCTTCCATCGGATAGCGCCAGGCCAGCACGCCGTCGGTGTCTTCCGTCCATTGCAGGACGTCGATGAACTGCTTGCGGATAAACGAACCCAGACTCATGTCGGTCTCCCAGGACGCGTGGCGTGTCAGGTCAGGCAGGCGGCATTGATGATGCCGACGACGAGCGACGCGGTGCCCATCAGGCCACCCATCGCGACGTTGCGATCCTCGATCGCATGGTTCATGCCGGGAATCAGGCGGGTCAGCACCGCGTAGGTGACGAGCTGCACGGCCATTGCGCCGACGGCCCACAGCACGACTTCGCCGAGCGTCGAGTTGTGCGCGATGCTGGACGCGAGCGTCAGGCAGAAGCCGACCAGCGCGCCGCCGAACGACAGCGTCGCGGCCGCGTTGCCGTCGCGGATCAGGGCCAGTTCGTCGAACGGGGTGACCTTCAGGTACACTGCCGCGAACACGAAAAGCAGCACGAACGCCGACAGCAAATGAACCGCATAAAGATAGGCACTATTCATTCTTTTCCTCGGATTTTGTGCTCGGTTCGCCGCCCCGTCTCAGGCCGGCCCATGGCGGGCCACCCCACGAAAATCCGCGCCAGTATATCCACATTGACGAGCACTGCACAACGGACGCGCCATGCTGCATAAGCGCGCGCTCGTCCTGTCGATCCTCGTGCTCGCGTCGTGCGGGCTCGGCTACGAACTGATCAGCAGCGCGCTGTCGAGCTACCTGCTCGGCGATTCGATCCTGCAGTTCTCGTCGGTGATCGGCTGCTACCTGTTCGCGATGGGGATCGGCTCGTGGCTCGCGAAGTTCGTCGAGGACGACGACGTGCTCGACCGCTTCGTCGACATCGAGCTGCTCGTCGGCCTGCTCGGCGGCGTGTCGGCAGCGCTGCTGTTCGCGGTGTTCGCGTGGCTGGCCGCGCCGTTCCGCGCGGCGCTCTACGCGCTCGTGCTCGCGCTCGGCCTGCTGATCGGGATGGAGATCCCGCTCGTGATGCGCGCGTTCCAGCAGCGCCGCCAGGCGTTCCGCCATACCGTCAGCGAAGTGCTGACCTTCGACTATCTCGGCTCGCTCGCCGTGTCGCTGATCTTCCCCCTCGTGCTCGCGCCGCGTCTCGGCCTGTTGCGCACGAGCTTCCTGTTCGGGCTGCTGAACGCGTTCGTCGCGCTGTGGACCACGCACCTGTTCCGCGCCGAGATCCGCAACGTGCGCGGCAAGCTGATGCGCGCGTCGCTCGTGATCGGGCTGCTCGTCGCCGGCTTCGCGCTGTCGGACCGCATCACGCACTGGGCCGAGCACGGCGTGTACGGCGACGAGACGATCTATTCGGAAACGACGCCGTACCAGCGCATCGTGCTCACGCAGTGGCACGACGACATGCGGCTGTACCTGAACGGCAACCTGCAGTTCTCGTCGCGCGACGAGCATCGCTATCACGAGGCGCTGATCCATCCGACGATCGAGGCGCTGCCGTGGGCGAAGCGCGTGCTCGTGCTCGGCGGCGGCGACGGCCTCGCGGTGCGCGAACTGCTCAAGCACCGCAATCTCGAACGGATCACGCTCGTCGATCTCGACCCCGCGATGACGAAGCTGTTCTCGACTTCGGCGCCGCTCGTGAAGCTGAACCAGGGTTCGCTGAAGGACCCGCGCGTGCAGATGATCAACGACGATGCGGTGCGCTGGCTCGAATCGAACGCCGACGTGTATGACGCGATCGTCGTCGACTTCCCCGATCCGACCAACTTCGGGCTCGGCCGGCTGTATTCGGTGCCGGTGTTCCGGCTGCTCGCGCGCCACCTGTCCGAGAACGGCTACGCGGTGATCCAGTCGACGTCGCCGTACTTCGCGCCGCACGCGTACTGGACGATCATCGCGACGCTGCGCGAAGCCGGGCTCAACACCTGGCCGTACCACTGCTACGTGCCGTCGTTCGGCGACTGGGGGTTTGTGATCGCCGGCAAGCGTCGCGACTTCACCGTGCCGACACGCTATTCGGTGCCGACGCGCTGGCTCGACGCGCAGACGGCCGCCGAGATGTTCCACTTCCCGGCCGACATGCCGGCGCTGCCGATGTCGCCGAATGAACTCAACGACCAGCCGCTCGTGCGCCGCTTCGACGACGACTGGAAGCACGTGCTGCGCTGATGGATCGCCGCACGTTCCTCGTCGCGTCCGCGGCGGCGTCGCTCGCCGCGTGCGGCCGCACCGGCTGGATCGAGACGACGCCGCGCGTCGGCTACCCCGGCATGCGCGAAGGCCATGCGCTGCGCGACCACGCGGCGCTGCCGCCGCCGTCCGGCACGATCGAGACCGACGTCGCGGTCCTCGGCTCGGGCGCGGCCGGGTTGTCGTGCGCGTGGCAGCTCGCGCGCGCGGGGCACACACGCTTCGTCGTGCTCGCCGGTCCCGAATTCGGCGGCAATGCGGCCGGCGGCCGCTTCGGCGAACTCGGCTATCCGAAGGGCGCACACTACCTGCCGCTGCCGTCGCTCGAATCCGCACATCTGCGCGACATGCTCGCCGATCTCGGCGTGATCGAAGCGGCGCCGTTCTCCGCGCAACCCGCGTACGACGAACGCGCGCTCGTGCACGCCCCCGACGAACGGCTGTTCATCGGAGGCCAGTGGCAGGACGGCATCGTGCCGACGGCCGGCCTCGACGCCGATGCGCTCGCGCAGCAAACGCGCTTCTTCGCCTACACCGACAGCCTGCGCTCCGCGCGCGGCGCGGACGGCCGCAAGGTGTTCTGCATCCCGCTCGCGGAATCGTCGCGCGACCCGCGCTGGCGCGCGCTCGACCGGCGCTCGTTCAGGCAGTGGCTGCTCGACGAGGGCTACACCGCGACCGCGCTGCACTGGTACCTGAACTACTGCTGCCGCGACGACTACGGTGCGGGTTACGAGCACGTGTCCGCGTGGGCCGGCCTGCACTATTTCTCGTCGCGCGGCGGCCACGCGAGCGACGCGGGCGACGGCGCCGTGCTGACCTGGCCCGACGGGCTGCATACGATGGTGACGAAGCTGAGCGACTCGATCGCCGCGCGCACCGGCTCGAACGCGTGGTCGCGGCGCGGCTTCGCCGTTCGCGCGACCGAGCGCGCGGGCGGCGTCGACGTGCTGTGTGCGCGCATCGCCGACGACGGCACGCTGTCGACGTTCACGCTGAAGGCGCGGCGCGTCGTCAGCGCCATGCCGCTGTTCGTCGCGGCTCGCGTGTTTCCGCAGTTGCGCGCGTACGGCTTCGATCCCGCGCGCGACCTGCCGCCGCGCGCGCCGTGGCTCGTGTCCAATTTCCTGCTCGACGGGATGCCGGCCGAGGCAGCCGGCGTGCCGCTCGCGTGGGACAACGTCGTCTACGACGGCGCGGGGCTCGGCTATGTCGTGTCGACGCACCAGCTGATCCGGATGTCGCCGCCGACCCGCTCCGTGTTCTCCGCCTATCAGGCGTTGAATACGCAAACGCCGGACGATACGCGCCGCTGGCTCGCGCAGGCGCAGCCCGACGCGCTGCGCGAACAGGCCGCGATCGACCTGCAGGCCGTCTACGGACGCGAACTGTGGAAGCACGCGACGGCGCTCGAGATCACCGTGCGCGGCCACGCGATGGCGACGCCCGACGTCGGCTTCCTGAGCCGGCCGGGGCTGCTCGCGCTCCGCGAGGCCGACGGCCCCGTCGTGTTCGCGCATGCGGACCTGTCCGGGCTGTCGCTGTTCGAGGAAGCATCGTACTGGGGCATGCTCGCGGCCCGGCGCGTGCTCGCCTGAGCGCCGGTTTCCGGCGCGCGAGACGCAGCGCATTCCGTCATTGCGGCGCCGCCGGCAACCGCTATAATCGCGCGACATTCCGACTGCATTGAGCAGGCCGACGGTGCGCGCCATACGACGCGCCGCATGCCCTCCTCGACAACAACAATGACAAACCGAACCCTTCGACGCCTTCGTCCGTTCGTGCGCGCCGCCGCGCGCCTGCTCGCATGCGGCCCGCTGCTCGGCGCGCCGCTCGCGCTGCATGCGGCCGATGCGGCAGGTCCGGACGCACAGCCGGCCTCCGGCCGCTACGTCGTCGTCGACACCGGCCATACGCCGGCCCACCCGGGTGCCACCGGCGCAAGCGGCCGCGTCGAATACCGGTACAACCTCGACCTGTCCACCGCCGTCGCGGAGACACTCGCCGCGCACGGCGATCGCGTGCTGCGCACGTCGGCCGACGGCCGCGAGATCGCGCTCGACCAGCGCTCGACGCAGGCGTCGGACGCAAATCTGTTCGTGTCGATCCATCACGATTCGATGCAGCAGCAGTTCATCGACGCGGGCCGGCAGCGCGAATTCCGCGGTTTCGCCGTGTTCGTGTCCGAGCGCAATCCGCACTACACGGAAAGCCTGCGTTGCGCGAAAGCGATCGCCGAACGCCTGGTCGCGGCCGGCGAACGGCCGTCGCTGTATCACGCGCAGCCGATCAAGGGCGAGAACCGCCCGCTGATCGATCCGCAACTCGGCATCCACCGCTTCGACGATCTCGTCGTGCTGCGTACCGCGCCGATCCCGGCCGTTCTGGTCGAGGCGGGCGTGATCGTCAATCCCGACGAGGAAAAACGGCTCGCGCAGCGCGAGACGATCCAGCGCCTCGCCACCGCGATCGCGGGCGGGATCGACGCATGTACGGCGGCCAGGTAAAGGCGGCGCCGGTCGGTTTCAACAGTTTTCACCCAGTGAGGAGCACCACAATGATGAAGAAGAATCTGCTCGTTTCCTGCGCGCTGCTCGCGCTTGCCGTGCCGTTCTCCGCGCAGGCGGCCGGCTGCGGCAAACCGCGCAGTGCGTTCGACCAGGTGTACTGCAGCAGCAACGAGTTCTCGCAGGTCGACCGCGAACTGAACGACGAGTACGGCCGCGTGCGCAAGCAACTGAGCGGCGACCAGCAGGCGAAGCTGAAGACCGGCCAGCTCGCGTGGATGAAGCGGCGCGACGACCGCTGCAGCGAAACGCGCGACGACGGCTATCTCGTGAACCTGCAATGCGCGATCGACTTCACGCAATCGCGCCTGTCGTTCCTGCGCGAACGCGAGCGCGAATGCTCGAGCACGGGGTGCGTGACGGCGAAGCTCGGCGAGTAAGGACGGTGCAGGTGCGGCGCGACACCGCACCTGCATGCACGCCCGATTCACGGCGTTGAACGGGGCTGCTTCATCGTTGTATCCCGCAACCGGTCAAACCACGCACGCATGCCCTCGAACACGACCACGATCGCCATCCGCACAGCCACGCCGGCCGATGCCGCAGCCATCGCCGCGATCCACGTCGCATCGTGGCGGGCCACCTACGACGGCATCATGCCGGCGTCGTTCCTTGCAGGTTTGTCGGTCGAACAACGTACCGACTTCTGGCACCGCGCGCTCGCGGCAGGCGAAACGCGCGTCACGGTCGCATTCGACGCAGACGGCGTGACGGGCTGGGTCGCGTACGGCACGACGCGCGACGCCGACAAGGATCGCGCGTGGGGTGAAATCCACGCGATCTATCTGCATCCGCTGCATTGCGGCAAAGGAATCGGCACGGCGCTGGTCCGGCATGCTTGCCGGTCGCTGCACGACGGGGGGCATGCATGGGTGTCGCTCTGGGCAATCGTCCAGAACCGCCGCGCGCGAGCGTTCTACGAACGTGAAGGCTTCGTCGCCGAAAGCGACATCAAGACGTTCGACATCGACGGGACGTCGATCGACGAAGTGCGCTACTGGCGCGCACTTCCATAGTCCGCGCCGGTCGGCGCAGCACGTCAAAGAAACCACCGATACTCGCGCGCCCCGATCTCGTTGCGAAAATCCAGTTCCTCCTGCCGCTTGTTCTCGCAATACACCATCACGAATTCACTGCCGAGCCCGTCGCGCACGGCCGCGTGATCCTGCATCGCCGCGACGGCCGACAGCATCTCCTTCGGGAAATCGATCCCGCTGCCGCGATCGTCGTTGAGCGGCGCGATCGGCTCGATCCGTGCGTCGAGCCCATGCTCCATCCCGGACAGGATCGCCGCGAGCACCAGGTACGGATTCGCGTCCGCGCTCGCGAGCCGATGCTCGATGCGCAGATTGCGCGCATCCGATTCCGGAATCCGGATGCACGCGTCGCGATCCTCGAAGCCCCAGCTTGCACGGCTCGCCGCATTCACCATCGAGCCGTAGCGGCGGAACGCATTGTGGTTCGGCGCGAATACCGGCATGCAGTGCGGCAGCAGCGCGAGGCAGCCGGCCACCGCATGCCGCAGCGGCCGCTGCGCGTCCGCGGCGAGCAGGTTGCGGCCCGCGTCGTCATACAGGCTCACGTGCACGTGCATCCCGCTGCCCGGCGCATGCAGGTACGGCTTGCCCATGAAGCTCGCACGATAGCCGTGCTGCAGCGCGACGCCGCGCGTGCTGCGGCAGAACAGCGCCGACCAGTCGGCCGCGCGCAGCGCGTCGTCGGTATGGCCGAAGTTGATCTCGAACTGGCCGGGCCCGAGCTCGGCCGTGATCACCGTCGCGTCGACGCCCTGCTCGCGCGCGGCCTCGACCATCTCGTGCAGCACATCGGAAAACCGCGACAGGCGTTCGATGTGCATGTTCGGCTGGTCGTCGCGATCGTCGCTCAAGCGGTCGCGCGGATACTGCGGCAGCCCGTCCGCGAGTTGCGCGGCGAACAGGTAGAACTCGAGCTCGAACGCGACGACCGGCCGGATGCCGCGCGCCGCGAACCGCCGCAGCACGCGCGCCAGCACCTCGCGCGGCTCGAACTCGATCGGCGCGTCCGTGCCGTCGGAGCTGATCAGCATCTGCGCGAGCGGCTGCCGCTCCCAGCGCACCGGCTTCAGCGTGCCGGGAATCAGGCGGCGCGGCGCGTCGGGGTCGCCGTCGTTGAAGCAGTAATCGCCGATCTTGTAGAGGCCGCCCTGCGTGCCGAGCAGCACGCAGTTCTGCGGCAGCTTCAGCAGCGAGCCCGACGCGACCTTCTCGAGCGCATCGATCGGATAACGCTTGCCGTAGAAATGGCCCGGCAGGTCGAGACAGATCAGGTCGACATAACGGATCTCGGGATGCGCCTGCCGGAATGCGCGGACTTCATCGACCAGCACGGGAACGACGTCTGCCATGTCTCATCCTTTCCATGTCTTGTATGACGGTGCCGCAGCGCGGCGAACCGGACTCATCGGCATGCGGCACGCCCCATACCCGATGTCGATCAGTACTGCAAACCAGCAGCACGGCGCGACGATCCGCCGGACCGCCCGCCGGCGAACTCAGGTGAACACCCAGATCACGCGCGCCGGCGCGTCGCCCAGGTTCGCGTAACGAAACCGCTTGTGCGCGGGAAGCTGGAATGCGTCGTTCGGGCCGAGCGTGACGGGCGTGTCGTCGCCGTCGATCCAGATCGTCAGCTCGCCTTCGAGCACGAAGCCGCCCTGCTCGTCGCTGTCGTCGACGGAGCGCTCGCCGCTGCTCGCGCCGGGCGCGAGATGGCTCTCGAGGATCGAGAAGCGCGAGCGCATGTTCGGCGACACGAGGATGTCCGTGATGCCGGCCGCGTAATACACGGTGCGCCGCTCGTCGGGCCGCGTGACCCACGGCACGCTGCGCGGCTTGCTCAGGCTGTAGAAATACGTGGTCGGCACGCCGAGCGCCTCGCCGATCGCGGTGAGATCCGCGACCGTCGGGCGCGACAGCCCGCGCTCGACCTGCGACAGAAAGCCGACCGAGCGGCCGATCCGTTCCGCGAGATCGTTGAGCGTGACCTTGCGATGCTTGCGCAGGTCGCGGATCAGGATCGCCAGACTTTCTATCTCTTCCTGTTCGTTCATGATGAGTTCCGGTACGTCAGACGGTATCGCGCAAACGGTACCAGGCCTTGCCGATCGCTTCCAGCGGCGCGGCGAGGCGGTCGCCGCCGGGAAAGCGCGGGTTGCGGATGCGCTGGTACTGCGCGAGCAGGTGATCGTCGCCAAGCACGGCATCGGCGACCGCGCGCGCGCCGGCGAGCGTCGGCAGCACGCCGTGCCCCGAGAAGCCCTGCAGCCATAAACGCTGGCCGCGGCGGCCGATGTCGGGCGTGCGGCGCATGCTGATGTCGATGTGACCGCCCCATACGTAGTCGAGCGGCACGCCGGCCAGTTGCGGGAACACGCGTTCTAGATGCGGGCGCGTCGCGGCCGCGATGTCGGCCGGAATCCCGCCGAGATACGTGCAGCCGCCGCCGAACAGCAGACGGTTGTCGGGGCTCAGGCGGAAGTAGTCGGGCACGAACTGGTTGTCGATCACACAGCTGTTCTGCGGCAGCAGCGAGCGGGCGACGTCCGCCGAAAGCGGCGCGGTCGCGACCTGGTAGGTGCCGACCGGCAGCAACCGGCGCGACAGCTCGGGATCGAGCCGGTCGACGTACGCGTTGCACGCGAGCACCAGCACGTCCGCGCGCACTTCGCCGTGCGCGGTGCGTGCGACGTGACCGCCGGCCGTCTCGCGACAGTCGAGCACGCGGCTTTGCTCGAAGATGCGGCCGCCGGCCCGTTCGATCGTCTGCGCAAGACCGAGCGCGAGCTTCAGCGGATTCAGATGGCCGGCCTCGGGATCGTAGAGCGCGGCGAGATAGCGCGCGCTGCCGATCCATTCGGGCATCTCGTCCTGCCCGATCACGCGCAGCCGGTCGTAGCCCCAGCGCTGCGCGGCTTCGTCGCGGGCCTGTGCGAGCAACGCAACGCGACGCGGCCGCACCGCGGCCCACAGGCTGCCGGGCCGATAGTCGATGTCGAAGCCGTGCCGCGCGGGCAGTTCGCGCACTTCGGCCGCGGCCCAGCGCATGCTGTCCCACAGCATGCGCGCGCCGTCGCGGCCGAGCGAATCCTCGAGCGGCTGCATGTCGCACGACCAGCCGAGCAGCGCCTGTCCGCCGTTGCGGCCCGATGCGGCCCACGCGACGCGGCTCGCTTCGAGCACGACGACGCGCTTGCCCGCGAGCGCCAGGCGCAACGCCGTGTGCAGCCCGCTGAAGCCCGCGCCGACGACCAGCACGTCGGCGTCGATGCGTTCGTCCAGTTCGGGACGCCGCGGGATCGGCGCCGGGTAGGTGCCGGCGTAGTAGCTTGCGACGTGACGGTCGGACTGCACGAACATGCGGGCTCCCGTGAAATTTCAGTCGTCCAATTTCATGAAAAATTAGCACGTCAATTTCACGGAGGCAAGCGGGAGGATGGGATCGTCGTCGTTGGGAAAATGAAGGCTCGCAGGGCGCCGGCACGACGCTTGCGTCCGCAGCCCGGCACGCCCCCGCCGCCCGTATCTTTTTCCATGCCCGGCGAGCGCCGATAACGCGTACGGCAACGACCGACGACACCGCACCGATGCAACGAGGCTCCCCGCATGACGACGCCATTCAAGCCGGACGACCACGTCCGCTGGAATTCCGAAGCCGGTTACGTGACCGGCACGACCATCGCGATCCACACGCAGGATTTCGACTACAAGGGTCATCGCGAACACGCATCGCCCGACGATCCGCAATACGAGATCAGGAGCGACCGCACCGACCACATCGCCGCGCACCGCGGGCACGTGCTCGAACGCGTTGCCGGCAAGGACGATTCGTGGCGCTCCCGTTCTACACGATCGGCCATTCGAACCGCACGCTCGACGCGTTCATCGAGATGCTCGACGCGTCCGACATCGCGCTGCTCGCCGATATCCGGAAGATGACGCGTTCGCGCACGAATCCGCAGTTCAACGAAGCAACGCTTCCCGGCGAGCTGGCCGCGGCCGCCATCGCCTACGAGCACATCGCCGCACTCGGCGGCCTGCGAGGCAAGTCGCTCGGCGTGCCCGACGACGTCAACGACTTCCGGACGAACCGCAGTTTCCATCGCTACGCCGATTACGCGCTGTCGCCCGAGTTTCGAGCGGGCCTCGACAGCTGATCGCGCAAGGGCACCGGCAGCTTTGCACGATCATGCGTTCGGAAGCCATGTCGTGGCGCTGTCATCGGCGCATCGTGTCCGACTACCTGATCGCGCGCGGCGAAACGGTGCTGCACATCATGGGCAAGAACCGCGTGGAGCCCGTGCGTCGTACTGCCGGCGCGGTGATCCGGGACGACGGTACGATCGTCTATCCGGACGTCGAAGGCGATGCGCCAGCGGAAACGCCGACACGCAGCCGAACGCGTGACGCGACACCGGTCGGGTGCGTGACGGCGCGGGCGAAACGCGAAATGGCGCGAAAGCGTCATGCCCGACGCAACGCCCCACGTCGATCGCCCGCGCTCCCGCGCCCCCGCAACGCCGCGCGCCGGCCCGCTTTGCGCCGCCGCGATCCTGCATTACCATCGGGCGACCATCGCGCGTTCCCCCGCGCCCCCTGCCACCTCTTCGCTTCCGCACCAATGCTCGCCCTCATCATCGTCGCCGGCCTGTGGGCCGGCCTGCAAAACGCCCTCGCGGGCGGCGGCTCGTTCGTCACGCTGCCCGCGCTGATCGTGTCGGGAATGTCGCCGCTCGCGGCGAACATCACGTCGACGGTCGCGCTGTTTCCCGGCCAGGTCACGACGGGCTGGGCCAGCCGGAACATGGTGCGCGGCGCGGGCAAGCTGTCGTTTCGCGCGCTGTTCGCGATCAGCGTGGTCGGCGGCGCGCTCGGCGGCCTGCTGCTGCTGAAAACCCCGTCGTCGATCTTCTCGCACCTCGTGCCGTGGCTCGTGCTGTTCGCGACGGTCGTGTTCGCATGGGGCAGCTTCTTCCGCAAGACCGGCGCCGGCACGCAGCATGTCGGCCCCGTCACGGCCGCGATCTCGCAGTTCCTGATCGCGATCTACGGCGGCTACTTCGGCGGCGGCATCGGCTTCCTGATGATGGCCGCGCTGACGATGGCCGGCCTGTCGCCGCGTCACGCGATGTCGACCAAGAACGCACTCGCGGGCGTGATGAACGCGTCGGCGGTCGTGCTGTTCCTGACCTCGCCGCACCTCCACTGGCAGGCGGCGATCGCGCTCGGCGGCGGCGCGATCGTCGGCGGCCTGCTCGGCGCGTGGGCGCTGCACCGCGTGAACGAGCGCGTGCTGCGGATTGCGATCGTCTGCATCGGCGCCGCGCTGACCGTGGGGCTGTTCGTCAAGCCGATCTGACGCGCGCGCCCCGATCGCGCCGACGGCACGCATGCCGTCGGTCGCGACGCACTCGCCATCGATCGGCAGGCGCCCCGTGCGCCGAGCGATGGCGGGCAATGCGCCCGCCTCGATGTCGCGGCGGATTCGCGGGCGCGGCGGGCGGCCTGCGCGCCCCGCTCGTCAATGCTTGCAGGCGCGCGCGTTCAACCGAACGGCCGCACGCCGATCAGCGGGCCGTGCAGGAACCAAGCGAAGACGGCCCATACGACGAGCCCGGCGACGATCGCCACTGCATCGCCCGACAGGCTGCCGGCCGGATAGCGGACGCCGTTGCGGCGATCGCGCGCGCGCCACACGACGAAATCGACCAGCGACCACACGAAGAATGCGCCGAACAGCACGACCGCGTGCAGCGTGCCGTTCGCGAGCAGGTGCGCGATCGCCCATACCATCACGCCGGCCACCATCGGATGGCCGACGAGCGTCTTGATGCGGTTGCGCGGCACGTAGGACGCGGCAATCAGCACGAACGCGATCGCGGTCAGCATGCCGGTGAGATGGCGAACGCCGACGGGCGACACCCACAGCAGCGTCCCGCCCTGGCGCGCGATCCCGTAACCCCAGATGATCAGCACGAAGCCGACGATCGACGCGATCGCATAGGGGCCCTTCCAGCGTTTCTCGCCGATCCGCTCGATGGCCGCGGATCGCCAGCCGTCCGCGACGATCCGAATCGAATGCACACCGAGGAAGATCGCTAAACCGAGAATCAGGACGAGCATCGGTTGTCTCCGTCTGGAACGATGAGTGGGGAATCATTCGCGCGGCTTTCGATGCGCCGTTCGCGAGGCCGGCGACACGGCCGGCGCGGGTCGCGCCAGACGCGGACGCGATCCGCGCCGATCATAAACGCCGTAGCCGTCGTTGTGAAGCATGACGCACGCACGGTTCGGCAAGGTTGATGCTTTCGTACATCCCGTGCAGTTGGCAGGAATCTGGCGCATCTCCCCGCGCTTCGCGAGTCGCAAACTCAGGACAACGTAAATCGTCGCGCAACGACGATGGGCGGCCGACGCTACGGTTGCTTGCGCTTCGCCACGGATTTCGCGGCCGGTTTCGAAACGGGTTTCGGCGCCGCTTTCGCGGACGGTTTCGCGGGCGCTTTCCCCGACGGATTCGCGGACGCTTTCGCAGCCAGCTTCACACTCCGTTTCGCCGCCGGCGTCGACGCAGCTGCCGTCTTCGGCTCCGCAGGCGGCTTCGGTGCCGCCTTCCCCTTCGCCTTGCGCTTCGGCGCCCCCGCCAGCAACGCCGCCCGATACGCGCCGCGGCACCAGTCGAACAGCGCGCCCGCATCCTCGAGCACGTCGGCCGGCGTTTCGTAATAACCCTCGAGCGCAACGGTGCGCGTAGGGCGCTCATACGAGAACGGCCCCATCCCCGCCGCCACGAACGCGGGACGGTTCACGTCGTCGACGCGCAGGAACAGCGACCCGCGCGACATGAAGCCGAACATCACACCGTCGAGCCGCATCGCGGCGCCGCTGAAGAACCGCACGACCTCTACCTTGCCGAGCGGCGCGAGCCGGTACGCGATCTCCTCGCCGTGCGCCTTCTCCGATTGCCAGCTCATGCGGGCTCCGTGCAGCGCCGTGTCCACACGTCGAGTTCCGCGTCGTCGAAGCCGACGGCCGCCGCGCTCTCGCGGATCTGCCGCCACGTCGCACGATCGACCGGAATGCCGTCCACGCCGCGTGCGGCGCGGCTCGCCTCCTCCGGCTCGCCGGGCATCCGCACCGGCGCATCGCCCGCCTGCGGCGACGCCTTCGCCCATTCGACGAACGCATCGGCTTCGCGCTGCGCATCGGCCGCATCGAACGCGTCAGGATCGATCAGCACCGACAGCATCCCGTTGACGATCGCGCTCGTCTTCTGCAGCGTGCCGCCGTAGGTCGTATGCCCGCCGACCAGCGCGCCACCGAAGATCTCGCACATCGCGGCCAGCGCATACCCCTTGTGCAGCCCGAACGGCAGCAGTGCGCCGAACGGCTGCTCGTGCATGACGGCCGGATCGTCGGTCGGCTGGCCGCGATGGTCGATCAGCGACCCGGCCGGCACGCGCTTGCCCTGGTTGTACGCGACCCGCGTCTTGCCGTACGCGATCGCGCTCGTCGCGAAATCGAGCAGCAGCGGCGGCCGCCCCGCGCGCGGATACGCGGCGCAGAACGGATTCGTGCCGAAGCGCGGATCGGTGCCGTGCAGCGGCGCGACGAGCAAGTCGCCCGGCACGTTGACGAAATGGAACGACACGAGCCCCGAGCGCGCGCACTGCTCGGCCCAGTGCCCGATGCGGCCGAGGTGATGGACGTCGCGCAGCCCGATCGCACAGATGCCCATGCGTCGCGCGCGCTCGATGCCTTCGACCATCGCCTCGAATGCGATCACCTGGCCGAAGCCGCGTCCGCCGTCGATGGTGAGCACCGCGCCGCCGTCGCGGACGATCGACGCGTGCCCGTTCAATTGCAGCTGCCCTTCCCGCCACGAGGCGACGTAGTTCGGGATCATCCCGATCCCGTGCGAATCGTGCCCGGCCAGATTCGCGCCGACCAGGTGATCGGCGACGAGCCGCGCCTCGCGCTCGCTGCTGCCGACCCGCTCCCAGAGTGCCGCGACGAACGCGTGCAGCGGTTCGGCGCGCATGCGCAGCGGGTCGGTATCGGGGGTCGGCAGCGCGGTCATCGGCAAGGCTCCGTCAGGTCGGGTTGGATCCGGTCGGGTCGGGACAGACGGCGCGAACGCTCAGCGCGCGGACGCGATCACGTCCGCCACCGCCGCGGTCAGCTTCTTCGCGTACGGCACGTGCAGGAACTCGTTCGGGCCGTGCGCATTCGACTTCGGCCCGAGCACGCCGCACACCATGAACTGCGCGGACGGGAAGCCGGCCTGCAGCACGTTCATCAGCGGGATCGTGCCGCCGAGGCCCATGTACGCGCAGTCCGCGCCGAAGTGGCGGCGCGACGCGGCGTCGAGCGACGACGCGAGCCACGGCGCGAGATCCGGCGCGCTCCAGCCGGTCGCGGCGCCCGCATCCGGCTTGAACGTGACCTTCGCGTTGTACGGCGGATCGAGTTCGAGCAGTTCCTTCAGCTGCTGCACGGCCTGAGCGGCATCGACCAGCGGCGGCAGGCGCAGCGACAGCTTGAACGCGGTGCGCGGACGCAGCACGTTGCCCGCGTCGGCGAGCGCCGGCAGGCCGGCCGCGCCCGTCACCGACAGCGACGGACGCCACGTCGAGTTCAACAGCGCCTCGCGCGGATCGGTGGTGGTCGGCAGCACCGGCTTGCCGTCCGCGCCGCATGCCCACGGCAGCCCCTTCCACACGGCGTCGCCGAGGATCGCGGCGGCCGCGTCGGCCTCGCGCACGCGGCTGTCGGGAATCTCGCAATGGAACACGCCCGGCAGCAGGTTGCCGTTCTTCGCGTCTTCCAGGCGCTCGAACAGCTGGCGCATCACGCGGAAGCTCGACGGCGCGATGCCGCCGAACACGCCCGAGTGAACACCCTCCTCGAGCACCTCGACCTGCAGGTCGCCGGACACCAGCCCGCGCAGCGACGTCGTGAGCCACATCTGGTCGTAGTTGCCGGCGCCCGAATCGAGGCACACGACGAGCGACACCTGGCCGAGCCGGTCGCGCAGCGCATCGACGTACGGCAGCAGGTCGTAGCTGCCCGACTCCTCGCAGGTCTCGATCAGGCCGACGCAGCGCGGGCGTTCGACGCCCTGCTCGTCGAGCGCACCGAGCGCGGCGAGGCTCGCGTAGATCGCGTAGCCGTCGTCCGCGCCGCCGCGGCCGTACAGCTTGCCGTTCTCGAACTTCGGCGTCCACGGGCCGAGGTCCGCGCGCCAGCCGTCGAATTCGGGCTGCTTGTCGAGGTGGCCGTACAGCAGGATCGTGTCGGTGCTGCCCGAGCGGGTTGCGGGGGTTTCGAAGAAGATCACCGGCGTGCGGCCGGGCAAGCGCACGATCTCGAGCTTCAGGCCTTTCACCGGCTGGCGTTCGGCCCACTGCGCGGCATCGGTGACGACCCGTTCGAGATAGCCGCGCTTCGCCCAGTCGGGGTCGAAGGCGGGGCTCTTCGCGGGAATCGCGATGTAGTCGGTCAGTGCGTGGAGGATTTCATCGTTCCACTTGCGCTCGACGAAGGTAACGAGCTTGTCATGGTCGAGGACGGGGGTAGTGTCGACGGAGGTCATGGTGGGGTGCCTGGATAGGGCTGACGAAAAACCGGATGATACGCCGATGCCCCCGCCCCGGGGCGCTTTCCGTGGCCGTATTCAGGGCCCGTTCGGGCCCGTTTCCCGCAGCGCGTCGCGCCCCCGCTCAAACGGCCTGCGGGAATGCGTCGCGCAACCCCGCCGCGCACGCGATCGCGTCGTCCCACAGCCGCCGGGTCAGCACCCCGGCATCCTCTTCCCGCGCGAGTGCCGCGGCCTCGCCCGACCACAGCAGCGAGAAATCGTCGCGCCCCTGCCGCTCGAACGCGCCGCGCAGCGGATCGACTGCCGCCGTCGCGAGCGGGAACGCGGGCGCAAGCGCGCTCATCGGCCCCTGCTCGCGCATGAAGCGCGTCAGCAGGCCGCGTCCGGGGCGGCCCGTGTAGAGGTTGGTCACGCGCGTGCCGTCGTCGCGTGCGGCCCGCAGCGCCGCGCGGTGCTGCGTCGAGCGGCCGGCTTGCGGCGTCAGCAGGTAGCCGGTGCCGATCTGCACCGCGCGTGCGCCGAGCGCGAACGCGGCCGCGATGCCGCGGCCATCGGCGATCGCGCCGGCGGCGATCACCGGCGCGCGCACCGCATCGACGATCTGCGGCAGCAGCGCGAACAGGCCCGGCTGCGCGTGGATGTCGTCGGTCAGGAACATCCCGCGATGCCCGCCCGCCTCGGCGCCCTGCGCGACGATCGCATCGACGCCGCGCGCATCGAGCCAGCGCGCTTCCTCGACGGTCGTCGCGGACGAGACGATCAACGCGCCCGTGCGCCGCACCCGTTCGAGCAGTGCTTCGTCCGGCAAACCGAAATGGAAGCTCACGACGGCCGGGCGCAGTTCCTCGACGACCGCGCACATCGCGTCGTCGAACGGCGCCCGACCGGGGCCGCCCTTCACGGCGGCCGCATCGAGCCCGGCTTCCGCGTAGTAGCCGGCCAGCGCCGCGCGCCAGCGCGCGTCGACCTCGGCATCGGGCGCGGGCGGCGCATGACAGAAGAAGTTGACGTTGAACGGCGCCGGCGTGCGTGCGTGGATCGCCGCGATTTCGTCGCGCAACTGCTGCGGGCCGAGTGCCGCGCATGCGAGCGAGCCGAGCCCGCCCGCCTCGCAGACCGCAATCGTCAGCGGGCTCAGGGAACCGACCATCGGAGCCTGGATCAGCGGCAGGCGGGAAGGCAGCATCGTCATCGGAATCACCGTTCGGTAGACGTAATCAATGGCGCGGGCGAGCGCATTTCGAGCGCTCGATAATAACCGACTAACTCAATCAGGGTTTGCCGACTCATTCAGCCCGCAAATTGAATTAACCGGTTCGGCAAAAATCGATTATCCGTTCAACCTGACCCGCATCTCACCTTCACCCCGGAACCACCGTCCGGACGGCCCAGACAGGCCATTCGCCCCGGTGCAGCCACCGTCATCCGCACCAAAGCGTTTCACCCTTTTCAATGATCGACATCAATATTCAAGATATTAAATTGTATCGCTTACCCTTATTCAAACCTAATTAAGATATAAGATGCTGTCGTTCAATAAAACGACGATCCATTCCGGAATCGTCGACCGGCGCCGGGCCGCGCCACCTCAACCGCATCACGACCATTCAAGGAGCCTCGCATGTCCGATGCCAGCTCGTCCTCCTCCCGTTCCGCCGCCGCGCCAGCCGCGACCGCCGCGCCGAAAATCGGCGTCATCCCCGCCACGCTGATGGTCGCGGGCAACATGATGGGCTCCGGCGTCTTCATGCTGCCCGCGAACCTCGCCGCCACCGGCGGCATCGCGATCTTCGGCTGGCTGATCACCGTGGTCGGCGCCGTGTCGCTCGCGCTGGTGTTCGCGAAGCTCGCGGCGATCGACCCGGCCGCCGGCGGCCCGTATGCGTATGCGCGCAAGGCCTTCGGCCCGTACATCGGCTACCAGACCAACCTGATCTACTGGCTCGCGAACGTGCTCGGCAACGTCGGCCTCGCGGTCGCCGGCCTCGGCTATCTCACGCACTTCTTCCCGGTCCTGCACGACCCGCTCGTGTTCGCGCTCGCGCAGATCTTCGTGATCTGGCTGTTCACCTACGCGAACATCCTCGGGCCGAACGTGGTCGGCCGCGTGCAGTCGGTCACGACGATCTTCGCGCTCGTGCCGATCCTCGGGATGGCCGTGTTCGGCTGGTTCTGGTTCAGCAAGGACGTGTACTTCGCCGGCTGGAACGTGTCGGGCGCGAGCAGCTTCAGCGCGATCGGCGCGACGCTGAACTTCACGCTGTGGGCGTTCATCGGCGTCGAGAGCGCGTCGGTGTCGGCCGGCGTCGTCGAGAACCCGTCGCGCAACGTGCCGATCGCGACCGTCGGCGGCGTCGTGCTTGCGGCCGTCTGCTACGTGCTCAGCTCGACCGTGATCATGGGGATGATCCCGAACAAGGCGCTGCTCGCGTCGAGCGCGCCGTTCGCGGATGCCGCGCGCCTCGCGCTCGGCGACACCGCCGCGAACGCGGTCGCGATCTGCGCGGCGCTCGGCTGCCTCGGCTCGCTCGCGGGCTGGACGCTGCTGGTCGGCCAGACCGCGAAGGCCGCGGCCGACGACGGCCTGTTCGCCGGCGTGTTCGCCCGCGTCAACTCGAAGAACGTGCCGTCGGCCGGCCTCGCGATCGTCGCGGTCATCATGTCGGTGCAGGTGCTCGCGACGATGTCGCCGAGCGCGAGCGAGCAGTTCGGCAAGATCGCGTCGATCGCCGTGATCATGACGCTGCTGCCGTACATCTACTCGTGCATCGCGATCAAGGTGCTCGGCTACGGCAAGATGCCGTCGCACCAGTTCACCTTCTACACGATCGTCGGCCTGATCGGCGCCGTCTACGCGCTGTGGGCGATGGTCGGCTCCGACGGCCAGCAGACGCGCTGGTCGCTGATCTTCGTGATCGCGACGATCGTGTTCTACGAGCTGTCGATCAACCGCCAGCGCGAAATCGAGGAAACCCATGTCCATCCGGGCGGCCGCTCGCCGCGCTGGGTGCGCTACCTCGCGCTCGGCGTGACCATCGTCGCGCTCGTCGCGGCCTTCTGGATCTCCGTCGGCCAACACGAGGCCGCCCGCCTTCACGCACGCTCGCCGGCCGCCGCAGCAGGCATCCCGGCAACTCAACAAACGGGGGAATGACCCATGACCGCTTCCTTGACCCAACCGGCGTTCCGCCGCCTCGGCATGAAGGCGCTGCTCGTGCAGCACGACATCGACGAACGCACGGCCACCGGACGCGCGGCCACCGCGCTCGTCGAAGAATTGCGCACGCGGCTCGTCGACGTCGTGATCGCGACCTCAGCCGAAGACGCACGCGCGGTGGTCGACGCCGATCCCGCGATCCAGTGCCTGCTGCTCAACTGGGAGCTCGGCAACGATCCCGGCCATGCGCCGGCGCAGGCCGTGCTCGACGCGATGCGTGCGCGCAATGCGACGGTGCCGGTGTTCCTGCTCGCGAGCCGCGCGAGCGCGGCGGCGATTCCCGTCGACGCGATGCGCAAGGCCGACGACTTCATCTGGATGCTGGAGGACACGACCGCGTTCATCGGCGGGCGGATCGTCGCCGCGATCGAACGCTACCGCGAAACCGTGCTGCCGCCGATGTTCCGCGCGCTCGCGCAGTTCTCGCGCGTGTACGAATACTCGTGGCACACGCCGGGCCACACGGGCGGCACCGCGTTCCTGAAATCGCCGGTCGGCCGCGCGTACTTCGAATTCTTCGGCGAAGCGCTGTTCCGCTCGGACCTGTCGATCTCGGTCGGCGAACTCGGCTCGCTGCTCGACCACTCGGGCCCGATCGGCGAAAGCGAACGCTACGCGGCGCGCGTGTTCGGTGCGCACCGCACGTATCACGTGACGAACGGCTCGTCGATGTCGAACCGCGTGATCCTGATGGCGAGCGTCACGCGCAACCAGGTCGCGCTGTGCGATCGCAACTGCCACAAGTCGGCCGAGCATGCGATGACGATGTCGGGCGCGATTCCGACCTACCTGATTCCGTCGCGCAACCATTACGGGATCATCGGGCCGATCATGCCGGAACGGCTCACGGCCGCCGCCGTGCGTCTCGCGATCGACGCGAACCCGCTCGTGCGCGGCCGCGACGGCATCGACCCGACGCCCGTGCATGCGCTGATCACGAACTCGACGTACGACGGCCTCTGCTACAACGTCACGCGCATCGAGGAACTGCTCGGCCAGAGCGTCGACCGGTTGCATTTCGACGAGGCATGGTACGGCTACGCGCGCTTCAACCCGATCTACCGCGATCGCCACGCGATGCACGGCGATCCGTCGCAGCACGACGCGAGCAAGCCGACCGTGTTCGCGACACAGTCGACGCACAAGCTGCTCGCCGCGCTGTCGCAGGCGTCGTTCATCCATGTCCGCAACGGCCGCAACCCGATCGAGCACGCGCGCTTCAACGAGGCGTACATGATGCATGCATCGACGTCGCCGAACTACGCGATCATCGCGTCGAACGACGTGAGCGCCGCGATGATGGACGGCCCCGGCGGCGAGGCGCTGACCACCGACGCGATCCGCGAGGCCGTGTCGTTCCGCCGGATGCTCGCGCGGCTGCATGCGGAATGCGAGGAGAACGACGACTGGTTCTTCAACGGCTGGCAGCCGGACACCGTGGTCGATCGCAAGACGGGCCGGCGCGTGCGCTTCCATGAAGCGGACGAAACGCTGCTCGCCACCGATCCGTCATGCTGGGTACTGCATCCGGGCGACACATGGCACGGCTTCGGCGAGATCGAGGACGATTACTGCATGCTCGATCCGATCAAGGTGTCGATCGTCACGCCGGGCGTCGCGCCGCACGGCGGGCTGATGCCGGTCGGCATTCCGGCGTCGGTCGTCACCGCGTACCTGGACCGGCACGGGATCGTCGTCGAGAAGACGACCGACTTCACGATCCTGTTCCTGTTCTCGCTCGGCGTGACGAAGGGCAAGTGGGGCACGCTCGTCAACACGCTGCTCGACTTCAAGCGCGACTACGATGCGAACGCGCCGCTCGAGCAGGCGCTCCCGGAACTCGTCGCGCGCTATCCGGACCGCTACGGCACGCTCGGCCTGCGCGACCTGTGCGACCTGATGTTCAGCGCGATGAGCGACCTGAAGACGACCGAGATGATGTCGCGCGGCTTCTCGACGCTGCCGCAGCCCGACTTCAGCCCGGCCGAGGCGTACGAGCATCTCGTGCACAACGACATCGAGATGCTGGAACTCGCCGAGATGGCGGGCCGCACCGTCGCGACGGGCGTGGTGCCCTATCCGCCCGGCATTCCGCTGCTGATGCCCGGCGAGAACGCGGGGCCGGCCGACGGCCCGCTGCTCGGCTACCTGAAGGCGCTCGAGCAGTACGACCTGCGCTTCCCCGGCTTCACGCACGACACGCATGGCGTCGAAGTCGAAGACGGCGTGTACCGGATCGCGTGCATCAAGCAAACCGCGCGCGATACCCGCAATACCAACACGCGCTGAGCATGCGCGCCGCGACGCCGCGCCGGCAGGATGCGGCAGGCGTCGCGACGCGCGATGAACCGGCCGGTCATGCCGGCAACTGATTAACCCACGCGGCAAGCTGCGCTTCGCCTTCTTCGTCGAGCTTGCCCTTCAGTTCCCCGTACCACGGCGCGATCGCGTCGGCCGGCTGCGTGGCCTTCAGGATCTCGAGACTGTTCTCGAGGAACGACGAAAAGAACGGAATGCCGCGCATGTAGAGGAAGGTCGAATCGGTGATCCGCACGTGGCCGTACACGTCGCGCACCCACGCGAGATGCGGCAGCGCCTCGCGCAGGTGGCCGCCTTGCATCAGCGCCGAAATGAAGTTCACGCGCGCCGCGACGTCGGACTGCTCGTGCGTATCGTGATTGACCTCGGCGGCCTTCTGCATCCACGCTTCGCCGCGCTCCACTTCGTCGCACATCACCGACGTCGTCGCGAGCTGCACCGCGTTGTGCGCGCTCGGCTCATGGTCGAACAGCGCGAGCCAGTACGGAAACGCTTCCGGGTAACGCTTCATCGCCGAGTATGAAAGCGCGCAGAGGCGCGCCGCATCGGCCAGCCGCTCCGCGTGCGGCGCGGCGGCCGCGATCGCGGCCTCGTGCCGGCCGGCCTGGAATGCCCTCAGCGCGGGCGCGAGTTCCGGCGCGATGTCGGGGCCGCCTTGTTCGTTCGTATCGTCGGATCCTTCCGTTGCTTCCGACGCTCCGCCTGCGTCGTGCGCGGAACGCGCGGGCGCTGCCGCTTCGTCACGCGTTTTCTTTCCGAACAGCTTGCCCAGCAGGCCCATGATGATTGTCCTTGTCGTTGTCGTTGCGAGCGGGAATGGCGGCGCCGCATCTACGGTCGCCGCACGGCGATCGCCATCTTACGCGTGCTCGAAGTCGACAAGAAGCAAACGACGGACTCGTTCCGCCGCTGCGCGGAAAGACGCACCACTCACGCGTCCGTGGACCTCACGCCGCGATCCATCCCGCGCCGGTACGCAGCCGGGCTCGTCGCCGCGACGCGCCGGAAATGCCGGCGCAACGACTCCTCGGAACCGAACCCCGCGCGCGCGGCAATCTGCGCGAGCGACAGCCCGGGATGCGCTTCGAGCATGTCCTTCGCGACGTTCACGCGCTCGCGGATCAGCCACGCGAGCGGCGACATCCCGGTTGCATCCGCGAACTGCCGCTGCAGCGTGCGCGTGCTCATCGCGGCCTGCGCGGCCAGCGACGCGAGCGTGTGCGGCTCGGCCGCGTGCGCGCGCATCCAGTCGATCAGCTTAGCGAGCCGGTCGCTGCCGCCCGGCGCGACCGGGCGCGGCACGAACTGCGCCTGGCCGCCGTCGCGATGCGGCGGCAGCACGAGGCGCTGCGCGACGCGGTTCGCGATCGCACCGCCGTGATCGCGGCGCACGAGATGCAGCAGCATGTCGAGCCCCGCCGCCGAGCCGGCCGACGTGACGATCTGCCCTTCGTCAACATACAGCGCGTCGGGATTCACGCGCAGCGCCGGATAGCGCGCCTGCAGGCGCTCGGCGTAGCGCCAGTGCGTGGTCACGGTGAGCCCGTCGAGCACGCCGGCCGCCGCGAGCACGAACACGCCCGAGCAGATCGAACAGAGCCGCGCGCCGCGGCGATGCGCGGCACGCAGCTTCTTCAGCAGCGGCTCCGGCGGCAGCTCGTCCGGATCGCGCCAGCCGGGAATCACGATGGTGTCCGCGCGATCGAGCATCGCGAGCCGGTACGGCGCGGCGACCGTGATGCCGCCCGCCGCGCGCACGGGCCCGGGCTCGCTCGCGCAGACCGCGAAGCGATACCAGTCGACGCCGAGTTCCGGGCGTTCGAGCGCGAACAGTTCGACCACGCAGCCGAACTCGAAGGTGCAGAGGCGATCGTAGGCGAGCGCGACGACGAGATGATTGTGCATGGCGCGATGTTACCGGAACTTGTCGATCGCGCCACTGCCGCGACGGCCGCCGAACCGCGATACTGCCCTTCATTCCGGCGCATTCCGCGCCGTCCTTCAGGAGCGCCTTTCATGTCATACGTCACCGACGTCCCCGCCGCCGACAGCGCCGCCGCCCTTGCGCACTTCGAAGCATCGCTGCGCTTCGAGACCGATTGCTGGGACGTACACGATGCGCTTGCGTCCGGCGCGCCGGATTTCGTGCTGCTCGACGTCCGGGGGCCGGAGCAGTTTGCCGCCGGCCACGTGCCCGGCGCGCGCAACCTGCCGCACCGCAAGATCGTCGCCGGCAAGCTCGCCGACCATCCGGCCGACACGCTGTTCGTCGTCTACTGCGCGGGCCCGCACTGCAACGGCGCCGCGCGCGCGGCGATCCGGCTCGCGCGCCTCGGCCGCCCGGTGAAGCTGATGATCGGCGGCGTCACGGGCTGGCTCGACGAAGGTTTCGCGTTGAGCAACGAAGTGCAGCCTGAGGGCGTCGCCATGCGCTGATCGTTATTGAAAACGCAACAATCAATTGCCGGCACACGAACGGAAAAAGCGCGACAATCAGCCTCATTGCAGTTCGGACGGAGCAGCAACATGGAACACACAGTCCTGATTCAGGTGGCCGGTTCGGTCGCAGCGATCGCGCTCTATTTTCTTCCGGCCATCGTCGCCGATCGGCGCAGCCGGCACGACAAGCTGACGATCGCGATGTTCAACGCGCTGTTCGCGTGGACGGGCATCGGCTGGCTGATGACGCTGTACTGGGCATGCCAGCCGAACCCGCAGACCGACGTCGCGCAAACCATCCTCGCGAAGCGCCGCGGCATCAGCATGCGGACCTTCTCGACCGGTCTCGTTGAACGCGTGCAACGCCGCGTCGCCGCCCAGCAACAATGGGCCGAGAAGCAAGGTTGCCGCTAGGCAGTCCCGCCTTTCCGCTTACCTCGCCGTGCCGAACTTCGGCATCCTGACATTGGTCGAGGCCCGGTAGTCCCACACCAGCCTGTCGCGCGGCGCGTCACCGCCCGCGCGCAACCACGCCCCGAACGCCCCCGCCGTGACCGCCCGCGCGATCCGCTCGCCCGGACAGCCGTGCGGCCCCGTGCCGAACCCGAAGTTCGGCCCCGGCGCGCGGCCCGGCAGCAGTCGGTGCGGCTCGCGATGCACGGCCGGATCGCGGTTCGCCGCCGCAAGCACGACCAGGATGGCCGCACCGGCATCGACGGTCACGCCGTCGATCGTCGTGCGCGACGCGACGAAGCGGCGCGTGTTCTGCACCGGCGCATCGAATCGGCCGACCTCGGCGACGAATGCGTCGAGGGCGGCCGTATCCGGCATCGCGCGTTCGCCGTCCGTGCCATCCCATGCGACCAGCACGTTGCCGAGCCACGCGGCCGTCGCCTCGCACGTCTGCGACAGCAACCCGACGAGGTTCGCGACCAGCGCGCCGCTCGCGTGCCAGCCCGCGGCGCCGGCCGCCTGCTGAACCGCGGCGACGAGTGAACCGTCCTGCGCATGCGTGCGCGCGACGCGTTCCGTCATGCGGTCGAGCAGTTGCCGCGCGGCTTCGCTCGCGCGGGCCAGCGCGGCGTCGTCCGACAGCGGCGACAGCGCGGCGACGAAGTCGACGACCAGCGCGGCGACATCGTCGAGTTGCGCGCTGTCGAAGCCGAGCAGATCGGCGACCGCGCAAACGGGCACCGTCAGGCACCACGCGTTCAATGCATCGGCGTCATACGGCGCGCGCAGCCGGCTGCCGGCGAGTTGGGCGGCCCGTTCGCGCAACGCGTTCGCATCGATCGGCGCGAACGCCGCGCGCAGCGCCTGCTTCGGCACGTCGTGCCGCAATGCGCCGTCGTTCATGCGCACCAGTTCGCCGAACAGCGCACCTGCCATCGACCCGCGCAACGCGGGCGGTACCGGCGCATCGAGCGGCCTGACGCGGCACGCCGGGTGGCCGAGCACGGCCGTCACGCTCGCCGCCCGGCTCGCGACCCACAGGCCGAGCGAGGCGTCGAACGCAAGCGGCGGCCCGTCGATGAGCGTCGCGTAATACGGGTAGGGATCGCGGTGCGTGACCGCGGCAATCGGATGGGTCGGGTTCATGCGTGCAGTATCGGCGCGCCGGGCCGCCGCATGTTTCGGGTTGACGTGAAATGTCGTGGATGTCGTCGGCATGCCGGCACGGCGGGCCACGGCGATGCGGCAACCTGCGGCCGGCAAGCGGCGCGGTGCCGCGACGGGCGCGTCGTCAGGCTGCCGACCGGTAGCGGTGCCCCTGCATGCGCACGCGGACGCGCCCGGCGGAAATCGCGCGCGGTTCGGGCACTACCGTTTCGTGATGAAACATTTCCTGCCGGAAGTGGCCGCTGTCGTCGAACCACTGGCAGATCAGCCAGTCGGCATCGTCGAACACGACCGGCCCCGCGTAGGTGACGGTCATGCGCGGCCCGCCGGTTTTCAGCGTCACGACATCGCCGACGCGAACGCCACTGCGGTGATTTTCTCGGATTGTCATCGCTCTCTCGATTTTTTATATATTCATTTTCCGGCGGCCCGCTGGCAGGTCATTCGGATATCCGGGAGATTACCAATCCGATAAATAACCGGCAACTCCCGAATACGAAAAAAACAGCGACCGGAAAATCGCAACAATATGCGGCACCGGTTCGCGTGGCGGGCGGCTGACACCAGAACCGGCGTGGCTTGCGTGCCGGTTACGGTCGCACCGCCGGAATACGGAGAATAATCGATGGTTTTCGCGCCGTCATCGAACTTCAAATCGGCAGCAGTTTCGATTGATTACCGTCAATCAGCTTTCGGTTGGAAACGTTCCCACGTTTCACCGGCCCTTATTGTTCGAACTGAACGGGCGAATTGTCTGGCGCCGAAAACCAGCGATTGAGGTCGCGGCCCGGCACCGCCGCCTGCGTGAACGTGAACGTGCCGTCGCGCGCCATTTCCGTCGCGGCGCGCAGGAACGCGCCGAATGCGGCCCGCGCCAGCGCGCCGCCGACGCTGACGCGCTTCACGCCGAGCGCCGCGAGCGTCTCGAGGCTCAGCAACCCGCCCTGCAGCCCCATCACGACGTTGACCGGCGCGCCGACCGCGCGCGTGAGCGCCGCGATCTCGTCGGGATCGGTCACGCCCGGTGCGTACAGCACGTCGGCGCCCGCGTCACGGTACGCGACCAGCCGCGCGATCGTGTCGGCGAGGTCGTGGCGGCCGTGCAGGTAGTTTTCGCAACGCGCGGTCAGCGTGAACGGAAACGGCAGCGCGCGCGCCGCGTCGACCGCCGCCGCGATGCGCTCGACCGCCGCGTCGTACGGATAGATCGGTGCATCGGCGCGGCCGGTCGCATCCTCGATCGAGCCGCCCACCGCGCCGGCGCCGGCCGCCAGGCGGATCGTCTCGGCGACCGTGTCGGGCGCGTCGCCGAAGCCGTTCTCGAGATCGGCGCTGACCGGCAGGCCGCCCGCCGCGACGATCTCCGAGATGTGGGCGAGCATTTCGTCACGGCCGATCGCGTTGTCGGGCCGCCCTCTCGAAAACGCGAAACCGGCACTCGTGGTGGCGAGCGCTTCGAAGCCGGCCATCGCGAGCAGCCGGGCAGACCCGGCATCCCACGGGTTCGGGATGATGAAGGCGCCGGGGCGCGTGTGCAGCGCGCGGAAGGTTTCGGCCTGACGGAACTGCACGTTGGAATCGGACATTGACGTCTCCTCGGAATGGAGACGTCAGCATACGCGCGCGCGGTACCGCGACGGTTCAGGTCGCGATGAAATATCGATGCGGATGTCAGGGCCCGGCGCGCGGCGCGGTGTGCGGCCGGAAGTCGGCCGGGCCGGCCCGGCTTTCGTTGAACCGGACGAGCGGCGCCGCGATCTGCTTGCGGACGTCCGCATCGCCGGCGTCGGTCACGTCGTAGGTGAACGTCATCGGTTACGTCGGATCAAGGAGAAAAACGGGAGGGAAGACAGTCGAAGCCGCGCGTGCGGCTACACGACATACGCGCCCTTCGCATGCAGTTCCGCTTCCGTGCGCTCGAGCGCCGTGATCGCATCGCTGCCTTCGAGCGCCAGCAACTGCGCGACCAGCGCCTCGGCCATCGCATGCGCGGCGACCAGCGACGGAAAGAACGACGGGCTGTCGTGCGTGAAGATCAGCTGCGCGTCCGCATGCAGCGCGATCGGCGACACCGCGCTGTCGGTGATCGCGACGATCCTGCTGCCCTGCGCTTTCGCCGCCTGCGCGACGCGCGTCGCTTCCGCCGAATACGGCGCGAAACTGATGATCACGGTCACGCTCTGCTTCGCGATCGTGCGCAACTCCATCTCGAGCGAGCCGGCGACACCGTTGAGCAACGACACGGTCGGCCGGAACAGCCGGTAGCCGTACACGAAACCGAACGCCACCGGATAGCACGACCGGAACCCCGCGACATGCACGTGCGACGCCTTGCGGATCAGCTTCGCGGCGTCCGCGAGCGCGTGCCCGTTCTGTGCGGCGGTGGCGGCAAGATTGTGCTGCTGTGCGGCGAGCAGGTCGTGCGCGAGCGACGCCTTCGCGTCGGGCCGCACGAGCGAACGCGCACGCTGCGTGAGCGGCTCGGGACGCGTGCGCACGCGCGCGACGCACAGGTCGCGCAGCTCGTTCCAGCCGGGGAAACCGAATTGCTGCGCGAGCCGCACGAGCGATGCGGGTTGAACCTGCGCGCGCTGCGCGACCTTGCGCATCGACGAGGTGGCGACCTCGTCGGGATGATCGAGCAGAAATGCAGCGCCCGCCTGGAATTGCGGGCTCAGTTCGGAAAATTGCGCCCGGATCCGGGACGCGAGTTCATCGAAATTGGCAGCCATCTTGGTGAGAACGGGAACCGGTCGTCCATGGTATCACCGGCCCCGTATGCACCGGTGCACCGGTCAGCGCAGCACTTCCACGTGATCGGCGTCGACCTTCACCTTGCCCGACCACTTGCGCTCGAACTCGCCGGTCAGCTTCACTTCGTTCTTGTCGCTGACGGGCTGGCCGGCCGCCCACAGCTTGTGGTCGATTTCGACGCGGATCGTGCCCGTCGCATCGGCGAACTCGTAGTCCTCGCCGCCGGCATGCTTGACGATGCGCCCCTGCAACTGCACGTGCTGGTCGTCCTTGCCGTTCGCGAGCAGTTCCTTCACGGTCGTCGTGGTCAGCGCGGACGGCCCCGTGTATTGCGCGTAGACGGCGGCGGGCAGCACCGCAAGCGCGACCGCCAGGATTCTCGTCAGGTGTTTCATGATCTCGTTCCTCCATTTTTTCGAGTGCGTCGCGCTCCGTTGAACGCGACGGCCCCAGATTACGGACCGTAAGATTAAGCAAAGCTGAAGACCGTGCGCCGCGGCATGCCGTCGCAACGTTCCAGTGCGCGAACGCACGCAGGCGCCCGTGTTTAAGCTCGGCCTAAGACACCTGCGCTTATCATGGGAACCCCGGGCGCCCGCGCCCGCCAACAGACACGAATCCATGCGCGTACTGCTCGTCGAGGACGATCCGCTGATCGGCAGCGGGCTCGAACAGGGCCTCAAACAGGAAGGCTTCGCGGTCGACTGGGTCAAGGACGGCGACGCCGCGACGCTCGCGCTGCGCTCGACCGGCTACGGCCTGCTGCTGCTCGACCTCGGGCTGCCGAACCGCGACGGCCTGTCGGTGCTCGCGTCGCTGCGCCGCCGCGACGAAACCCTGCCGGCGATCATCATCACCGCGCGCGACGGCGTGCCGGACCGCATCGCCGGCCTCGACAGCGGTGCCGACGACTACCTCGTCAAGCCGTTCGTGCTCGAGGAACTGCTCGCCCGCATTCGTGCGGTCAACCGCCGCCACGCAGGGCGCGCGCAGACGACGCTCGCGATCGGCCCGCTGCGGCTCGATCCGGTCAAGCACCTGGTCTGGCTCAACGACGAAGAAGTCACGCTGTCGCCGAAGGAGTTCGTGCTGCTGCACGAACTGATGCGCGACCCCGGCGCCGTGATCTCGCGCGAACAGTTCGAGGAACGGCTGTACAGCTGGGGCGAGGAAATCGAGAGCAACGCGGTGCAGGTACACATCCACAACCTGCGCAAGAAACTCGGCCACGACATGATCCGCACGGTGCGCGGCGTCGGCTACCGGATCGGTGATGCCGCATGATGCGTCTGCAACACGCGATCGCGCGCTGGCGCAGCGCATCGCTGCGGCGGCGCCTGTTGACGTGGCTGCTGCCGGCCGCGTGCGTGATCGGGCTGGTCGCAAGCGCGGGCACCTACTGGGGCGCGCTGCGCGAACTCGACGATCTCCTCGACGACCAGATGCGCAGCATGTCGAAGCAGATCGTCGTCGGCCCGAACGGCGAACTGTCGTTCCGCAACCATCGCGACGGCAAGCACGAATTCGAGGCAGGCGACCCCGACGCCGTGCTGCTGCAGGTCTGGCGCAACGGCACGCTGGTGTATTCGACCGATCGCAAGTCCGCGCTGCCGCCGCCCGCGCAGACGGGCATCGGCAGCGTCGACGTCGGCGGCCAGCCGTGGCGCACCTACGTGACCGAACGCGGCGGCACGACGATCCGGCTCGCGCAGGCGCGCCATGCGCGCTGGGAAGCGATCGCGGGCATCGCGGTGCACCTGCTGTGGCCGGTGTTCTCGATGCTGCCGGTGCTCGCGATCGGGCTGTGGTTCGGCATCGGCGCGGGGCTGCGGCCGCTGCGCACGATCGCGGCCGGCCTGAAGCGCAGGAATGCGAACAATCTCGAGCCGGTCGACGTCGCGTCGATGCCGAACGAAGTCCGCCCGCTCGCCGAAGCGATCAACGACCTGCTCGCGCGGCTCGACCGTTCGTTCACGCTGCAGCGGCACTTCATCGCCGATGCCGCGCACGAGTTGCGCACGCCGATCATGGGGCTGTCGATCCAGTCGCAATTGCTGCGGCGCGCGTCGACGGCCGACGAACGCGAGCAGATCCTCGCGCAGATCCATGCGGGCACGACACGCCTCGGCCACCTCGCCGAACAATTGCTGACGCTCGCGCGCCTCGAACCCGACGCGCAGGCGTCCGCCGCGGCCTCCGCGCCCGTCGATCTCGCCGCGCTGTGCCGCTCGGTGGTCGCCGATCGCACGCGCGTCGCGGATGCGCACCGCATCGACCTCGGCGCGATCGTGTCGTCGCCGGTGATGGCCGCCGGCAACATCGACACGTTGCGCGTGCTGCTGAACAACCTCGTCGACAACGCGATCCGCTACGCGGGCGTCGGCGCGCGCGTCGACGTGTCCGCGCGTCTCGATGGCGCGACGCCCGTGCTCGAAGTCGCCGACGACGGCCCCGGCATTCCGGAAGCCGAGCGCACGGACGTATGGGAGCGCTTCTATCGCGGCGAAGGCGCGCAGGCGGTCACGTCGTCGGGCAGCGGGCTCGGGCTGTCGATCGTCAAGCGGATCGCCGAACAGCATCGCGCAACCGTCGCGCTCGGCACGACGCAAGGCGGGCGCGGGCTGACCGTGACGGTGCGCTTTCCGGTGCCGGCCTGACACACGCCCGACGGGCGGCTTTTCCACAGATTGTGTTGGCAAGCTTGTGGACAACCGGCCGCCAACGGCAGCAAACCATTGATCCGAAAGGGTTTGGCGCTCGTGCGCAGCGAATGCGCCAACTCGCGTCGAGCAGGCGCTCGCCTCGACGCGACATCGCGTACCGATCCCTTCCCTCCGAGTCGTCGCCGCACTACTTGCAGGGGCGCCCAATGCCACATTTCAAATCGATGGACCCGAACTTCCCGATCCGGCAACAGTTCGGCGTCGACGCGCAACCCGTCGTGCTCCTCAACATCTTCACGGTGGATCCGGCGGACGAGGCGGTTTGCACGATGTGCCGCGCCGCGCGATCGCCACGCGGACTTCTCCACAGAAAATGTTGGCAAGCTTGTGGATATCCTGCGCACCGCAACGCTAAGCCGTTGATCCGACGGACTTTGGCACGCGTGATGCAGACGCGGCGCGCGCCGGGCCGTCACACGCGCCGGTTCGCCGCACTTCGCATCACGATGCCACGTCGATGCCCCAATGATGTGCGATGCGATCGTCGCAGCACTTACCCACAGATTTTGTTGGCAAGCTTGTGGATATCCTGCGCACGCATCGGCTAACCCGTTGATCGGCCAATGATTCATGCGCCGCGTCACCGTTGCGGCAGCACGCGGTTCGCCCGCGCGCGCAGACGGACGATCCGGCGCAACAGCGGCACCCTGCCCGCCGCTTGACGCCCGCACCTGCCACGCGTCACGATCACACGAGCCGCACGCGCCACGCATCGCGAGACTTCACGCAGCGGCACCACGGTGCCGGCCGTTGCGCCCGCATCGGACAACGACACATCATTCCGAGGAAGACCATGGAACACTTCACCGCAGGGCAGTTGATCGTCTCGCTCGTGCTCGTCGCGATCGTCGTCTATCCGTATGTCCGCATCGTTCGGCGTACCGGGCATTCAGGCTGGTGGATCCTGACGATGTTCGTCCCGGTCCTGAACTTCATCATGTTGTGGGTGTTCGCGTTCGCGCGCTGGCCCTCGGTCGACGATCGGCATGGCTGAACATCGGGCGGGCTTGTCCACAGATTGTGTTGGCAAGCATGTGGATAGCCTGCGCATACCGCGATCAAGCGCTTGATCCGTAAGACTTTGTCCGCGCCGCTTCGAATCGGGCACGCGGTCACGCGATGTGCCGTTCGCGCATCGTCACGCGACGCGACGGACCGCATGTCGCGCGCGCCACGCCGCTTGTCCACAGATTTTGTTGGCAAGCGTGTGGATAGCCTGCGCATACCACGCACAAGCGCTTGATCCGAAAGGTTTTGTCCGTGCCGCTTCGAACCGGGCAGGCAAGCCTCACGCACGCCGGCGCCGCGCCCGCTGCGCGATGAACGCGGCCGCGCGCGGGCTTGTCCACAATTTTTGTTGGCAAGGATGTGGATATCCTGAGCATGCGTCATCTAAGTCGTTGATCGCACAACGTTTCGACATGCCGGTCACGACTGCGGCACGGCGTGCATTCATCGATGAACGCACGCCGCGCCGCCCGCTCACGCGAACGTCGCGACCGCGATACGCGCGGCGGCCGCGATCACGTCGTCCTTCGCCTTCGCATCGGCACGCGTCTGCGTGTAATACACGGCGAGCACGATCGGTGCGCGCGACGGCGGCCAGATCACGCCCGCGTCGTTCGTCGTCCCGTAGTCGCCGGTGCCGGTCTTGTCGGCCACCTGCCACCCGGCCGGCACGCCCGCGCGAATCCGCTTGTCGCCGACCTTGTTGCCGCGCAGCCAGGCGACGAGCTGCGCACGCTGCGCGGGCGGCAGCGCGTCGCCGAGCGTGAGCACGCGCAGGCTCGCAGCCATCGCGGCCGGCGTCGTGGTGTCGCGCGGGTCGCCCGGCAACGCGGTGTTCAGTTCGGTCTCCCAGCGATCGAGCCGGAACGTGTCGTCGCCGATCGAACGTGCAAACGCGGTCACCGCCGCCGGCCCGCCGATCAGCTTCATCGCCAGGTTCGCGGCCGAGTTGTCGCTGTACTGGATCGCCGCCTCGCACAACTCGGCGACGGTCATCCCGGCGCCGACATGCTTGCCCGACACCGGCGAGTAGTTCACGAGATCGGACTGCGCAACGGCCACGCGCTGCTGCAGCAGCCCCGGACGCTCGACGCTCTGCGCGAGCACCGCCGCACTCAGCATCGCCTTGAACGTGCTGCAGAACGGGAAGCGCTCGTCCGCGCGATGCTGCACGCGCCGGCCGCCCGCGGTGTCGATCGCGCACACGCCGAGGCGGCCGCCCGCCGCGCGCTCGAGCGCGGCAAACGACGTCGCGGACGAAACGTCCTGCCCGGCAGCCGGCGGCGACGCGCACGCGCTGACGGTCAGGACGAGCGGCGCCGTCGCGGCGGCCAGCAGCAGGGTTCGACGTTGCGATGAGTAGGTCATGGGGTGTCTCTCGTGGTGGAATGGATGCAGAACGGCCGGCCGGCGAGACAGCACTATCGTGACTTTACGGTTGCCTGACAAGCAACGATAATTGAGCGCTGACAAAAGAAATTCTTATGACGAAGCTCCGCCCTCACCTTCCGCTCAATGCGTTGCGCGCGTTCGAATCGTCGGCGCGCCACCTGAACTTCACGCGCGCCGGCCTCGAGCTGAGCGTGACCCAGGCGGCCGTGAGCCAACAGGTGCGCTCGCTCGAGGAGCGGCTCGGCTGTGCGCTGTTCACCCGGTTGCCGCGCGGCCTCGGGCTCACCGACGAAGGGCGCGCGCTGTTGCCGGTGCTCAGCGACGCATTCAGCCGGATCGAAACCGTGCTCAAGCAGTTCGACGGCGGGCGCTTCCACGAAGTGCTGACGCTCGGCGCGGTCGGCACCTTTGCCATAGGCTGGCTAATGCCACGACTGAAGCGCTTCGGCGACACGCACCCGTTCGTCGAGCTGCGGCTGCGGACCCACAACAACGTCGTCGACCTCGCGGCCGAGGGTCTCGATTTCGCGATCCGCTTCGGGGAAGGCAACTGGCCGGCGACGCGCAACGAGCGGCTGCTCGACGCCCCACTCACCGCGCTGTGCGCGCCGGAGATCGCGCGGCGCCTCGCGCGGCCGGCCGATCTCGCGAACGAAACGCTGCTGCGCTCGTACCGCACCGACGAATGGCTCGGCTGGTTCGATGCCGCGCCGCTCGAACCGTGGGCAGTGAACGGGCCCGTGTTCGATTCGTCGCGGCTGATGGTCGAGGCCGCGATGCAGGGCGCCGGCATCGCGCTCGCGCCAGCCTGCATGTTCGCGCGCGAACTGCAGCTCGGCCTGCTCGCGCGGCCGTTCGACATCGACGTGCGCGCGGGCGGCTACTGGCTCACGTCGCTGAAGTCGAAGCCGCTCTCGCCGGCGATGACGCTGTTTCGCGACTGGATCGTCGCGGAGGCGGCCGATACCGCGCCGCTCGAATGATGCGGCCCGGCTTGTCCACAGATTGTGTTGGCAAGGATGTGGATATCCTGGGTACCCGAGGTCTAACCCGTTGATCGCGCACGAATTATCGCGCCGACGCACGCAGCGGGCAGCCCGTGCGCAAAGGCTTCGACGCCGCGGCCGCCGCGCGCCGGATCGTCAACCATCAGGAAGCAATCACGTCAGACTTATCCACAGATTTTGTTGGCAAGCCTGTGGATATTCCACCAATGTGACGCGTAACATCCTGATACAAAAGGGGATTCAGTAGATCGGGCCAGACAGGTCAATGACGCGTCATCGTGTGGGGCCTCGCGGCGGCGCTTGCGCGGCCGGTCGGGGGCCGGCCGGTTCTCCACAGATTGTGTTGGCAAGCTTGTGGATATCCTGCGCACCGGCCGGCTAACTCATTGAGCACACGGGGTTTTGTGCGCGCCGTGCAGGATTGGGCAGCGCCGACGCGGGCCAGGCGGCCGACGCCGGCTGCCGCTTCGTCAATGCCGGTCGAGCCCGCGGCGCAATTCGCTCGCCTTGTCGCGCAGCGCCTCGTACCCGGAGCGCGCATGTTCGGGCAGGTCGGGATCGCCGATCAGCGCGCCGAGCGTTTCGATCAGGCTGAACAGGATGCCCTTCGCCGCGCCAGCCGCGATGCTCTGCGACTCGATCGACTTGTGCAGGTGGTCGACCGCCGCTTCCAGGTTCTCGAGCTTCTTCTGCTCGCCGTCGTCGGGCCGGTTGTCGGTCGTCATCGTAGGTGCCTCCGCCATCGTTCAAGGGTCATGTCACGATTCTATGCCGCTGCGTGCGGACGTGGCACGACATCGCGCAACGTCCGTGCAGCCGCATGCGCTACAGCACCGCGACCACCTTCACCCGCCCCGGCTGCTCCGCCGACGCGATCACCTGGCCGTCGACGCGCCGGAACGTCAGCGATACCGTTTCGTCGCCCACGCGCAGTTCGTCGATGCGCAGCCAGTCGACACCTTCGGGCAGCGCCGGGCGCTCGACCCGCACCTCGTGGCGCGCCGCGTCGACGCTCACGCCGAGACACGCCTGCAGCATCATGAACGGCGCACCGGCCGCCCACGCCTGCGGCAGGCACGCGACCGGATAGGCGGTCGGCGGCTCGCCGCGCCGGCGCGGGAACCCGCAGAACAGCTCCGGCAGCCGCATCTCGAAGCTGACCGCGGCTTCGAACAGCGCGCGCAGCAGGTTCACCGCGGCCGTCTTGTCGCCGTAGCGCGCAAGCCCGCGCGCGATCAGCGCATTGTCGTGCGGCCACACCGAGCCGTTGTGATAGGCCATCGGGTTGAAGCGCGGCTGGCCGGCCGCGAGCGTGCGCACGCCCCAGCCCGTCTGGAACAGCGTCGAGCCGAGCACGCCGGCGACCGCCGCGCCGCGCTCGGCGTCGGGCAGGCCGAACGCGAGCAGATGGCCCGCGTTCGACGCCAGCACGCGGCACAGGTCGCCGTGACCGTCGAGCGCGATCCCGTAGAACTGGCCTTCCGGCATCCAGAACAGCGTCTCGACCTGGTCACGCAGCGCCTTCGCGCGCAGCGCATAGCGTGTCGCGTCGGCCGCGTGGCCGCGCCGGTGCGAGCACATCGACATCGCATCGAGCGCCGCGCACGCATACGCCTGCACTTCGACGAGCGCGATCGGGCCGTCGGGAAAACGGCCGTCCGCATGAAACACCGAATCGTGGCTGTCCTTCCAGCCCTGGTTCGCGAGACCGCGCTCCGACGTGCGCTGGTAGTCGAGCAGCCCGTACGGATTGCGGTCGCACTTGTCGATCACCCACTGCGCGGCGCGCTCGAGCGCGGGCCACAGCTCGTCGATCAGCGCATCGTCGCCGGTGTGTTCGACGTACGCGCCCGCGAGCACGATGAACAGCGGGGTCGTGTCGACGCCGCCGTAATAGAGCGCGAACGGCACCTCTCCCGTCGCGGCCATTTCGCTGCGGCGGAATTCGTGCATGATCTTGCCGGGCTCCGCATCGCGAAACGCGGACGTCTCGCGCGCCTGGTGCTCCGCCAGAAAGCGCAGCACGCCGCGCGCGAGCGACGGCTGCAGCCACAGCATCTGCAGCGACGTGATCACCGCGTCGCGGCCGAACGGCGTCGAGAACCACGGAATGCCCGCATACGGATACGGCCCGGTATCGAGCTGCGTCGTGAGCAGCCCGAGATCCGCGAGCGAGCGGTCGAGCCATGCATCGAACAGCGGATTGCCGGTGTTCACGCGCGCCATCGACTCGCGGCGCGAGCGCATCTCGCGATGCACGCCGACGAGCGCGGTGCGCAGCGCGACGCGCCCGCATCCCGGGCCTTCACCGTCGTGCGCGCGGCCGAGCGTCGCGTCGACGGTCAGGTAGATCGACACGCACGCCTGCGCGGCGATCGTCAGCGTGTAATCGGCACGATCGACCGACAACGCGTCGGGCGCCGGCGAGAAATGCACGGTCACGTTGCGTTCGACCTTGTCGAGGCCGTCGTAGCGCAGCCGCACCGCACCGCCGTCGACGCGCGGCGCAACCACCGTGCCGCGCTTCGGGCGCTGCGTGCCGCGCACTTCGAACATGTCCTTGAAATCCGCCGCGAACGACAGCGACAGCGGCACCTCGGCCTCGCTCGCGCCATAGTTGGTCAGCGTCAGCGCTTCGTACAGCACGTCGCCCGCGAGCACGCGCATCCGTTCGATGTGGATCACGCCCTCGGGCGTCTCGCGACCGCCGAGCGGCGGCAGCGGGCGGTTCGTCAGGTGCGCGGTGAACGACGCGTTGTCCGCGCTCGTCGCGCCCGACAGCAGCGACGGCGCGCGGCCGCCGAACGTCAGGCGCCAGGTCGACAGCACGCGCATGTCGTCGACGAACAGGCCGTCGTCATGGCCGCCGACGTCACCGAGCGCGTCGCTGACGACGAACGCGTCGCCAGATTTCAGGACGTACTGGTTGTTGCGTGCGAGCGCCTGCGGATCGGCTTCGGGCGCGATGAATGCGGGGCCTGTCGCCTGGGTCGGGGGGACGGGCGCGACTTGCGGCGCCTGCGTCGTGGTGGCTTCGGCGTGATTCGGCATCGATGCTCCTGTGTCGAGGCGCAACGCGCGGCGCGCGTCGCGTGTTTCGCACAGGATAGGCCAGAACGGGGGACGCGCGCAGCGCCGAAAAAGACGCGCCTCCCGCCCCGCCCGAAATGCCGGCTCAAAGGTGTCGGACGCCTGGAGAAGCAGGCCGCCAGCTTGCACGGCGCGCGGCCACGGCCCGCTCGCGCATGTCCGGGCATCGTGGTCGACACCACGTGTCAAGCGGGTCCGGAGAAACCGGACGACGTTCGCCACACTGGAGGATCACGGTTCGAAGAACGGCAACGAACGCCAACGCGCCTGCCCGGCCGGCGTCAATCCACCGGACACATCGCGAGCCGCCCCATCGCCTCCCCGGCGCCGCGCACCGCGCAGGTGGCCGGCTCGTCGGCGATCCGCGCGCTCAGCCCGGTCTCGTCGCGCAGCAGGCGCTCGAGATCCGCGAGCAGCGCGCCGCCGCCCGTCAGCATCATGCCGCGATGTGCGATGTCGGTCACGAGTTCGGCCGGCGCGTTTTCCAGCACCGACTTCACCGCGCCGATCACCTGCTTGAGCGGCGCGGCCAGCGCGTCCGCCACATCGTGGTTGGACAGCTCGATCGAACGCGGCAGGCCGTCCTTGACGCTGCGCCCGATCGCGCGCGTCGACGCGCGCGGCACGGCGCTGGTGGCCGAGCCGATCGTCTCCTTCACGCGCTCGGCGGTCTGCTCGCCGAGCAGCACGCCGTACAGGTTGCGCACGTGATTGACGATCGCCGCGTCGAACTGGTTGCCGCCGACCCGGATCGCCTCGCGATAGACGACACCGCCGAGCGCGATCACCGCGACTTCGGTCGTCCCGGCGCCGATGTCGACGACCATCGAGCCGACCGGCTCGGTCACCGGCAGGCCCGCGCCGAGTGCGGCGGCGAGCGCTTCCTCGATCAGTTCGACGTCCGATACACCGGCCGCGAACGCCGCCTCGCGCATCGCGCGACGCTCGACCGCCGTCGCATCCGACGGCACGCACAGCGTGACCTCGACGCGGCGGCTGAAGCGCGAGCGCGTGCGCGACATGTCGATGAAGCGGCGAAACATCTGCTCGGCGGCGTGCGCATCGGCGATCACACCGTGCCGCATGGGCCGCACGGCCTCGAGATGCCCCGGCTCGCGGCCGAGCAGCGCCTTCGCGAGTTCGCCGACCGCCTCGAGCGTCGGTCGCGCGTCGGACGCAACGCCCTTGCGAAAGCACACGACCGACGGCTGATCCAGCACCACGCCGCGCTCGTGCGTATAGATCCGCGTACTCGCCGTTCCAGGGTCGATCGCAACGGGTTGCGCAAACAACTTTCCGAACAGCGGTGTCGACATGGTTACCCTTTTGTTGAACAAACGGCCGAAGCGGCCAGGCCGCATCCCCGCGGCGCACCTTCGCCGCCCCATTGAGGTCTTAGCGGCAAATCGTGCCGATACTTTAAGCAATTCCAATGATTATTTCGCGACGAAATTGCCGAAACCGCGTTTCGGCAGGCCCGCGGCTACGCATCGGCCGCTCGCGTTGCGCTTGTAAAACACGGTAATCTCTCGGTCTTGCCTGCTCCCGGCAGGCGCCCGACGCCCGATCACGCCAGGTATTCCACCATGACAGCGACCGCCTCTCTCCGCTGGCTCGGGGTGCGCCGGCTCGGCGCCACGCTCGTTGCGCTGTGGTGCTGCACCGTTGCCGCGCAGCCCTTGCCGGCCGCCGACACCGCCGCGCGCACCGCGCCGGCGGCTACTCCCGCCGCACCGGCCGCCCCTGCCACGGCGGCCGCCCCCGCCGCCACGCCCGCATCGACCTGCAACGCCGACGGCGGCCCGGCCGGCCGGCCGCCGGTCGGCCTCGTGCTGTCCGGCGGCGGCGCGCGCGGTTACGCGCACCTGGGCGTGCTGAAGGTGCTCGAGGAGAACCGCATTCCGATCGACTGCATCGCCGGCACGAGCATGGGCGCCGTGGTCGGCGGCCTGTATGCGAGCGGGATGGCCGCCGACGAGATGCAGAAGCAACTGTCGGAGGTGAACCTGGCCGACATCGCGTTCGACGTGACCGACCGCGCCGACCTGCCGCAAACCAGCCGCGAGGACGAGCGCCTGTACATCAACAGCCTGACGCTGGGCTTCGGCAAGAAAGGCGTGAAGGCGCCGGTCGGCCTCGTGCAGGGCAACCGGCTGCAGGCGCTGCTCGCGAACTGGACCGCCGCCGTACCGACCAACCAGCCGTTCGACCAGTTGCCGATCCCGTATCGCGCGGTCGCGACCGACCTGCAGACCGGCCAGATGGTCGTGCTGGACCGCGGCTCGCTGCCGCTCGCGATCCGCGCGAGCATGGCGATGCCCGGCCTGTTCGCGCCGGCCGAGATCAACGGCCGCGCGCTCGTCGACGGCGGGCTCGTCAGCAACCTGCCGGTCGACACCGCGCGGCAGATGGGTGCGAAGGTCGTGATCGCCGTCGACATCGGCTCGCAGCTGCGTCCGCTCGACGCGCTCGCGTCGCCGGCGGACGTGATGCAGCAGATGGTCGGCATCCTGATCCGCCAGAACGTGACGTCGCAGCGCAAGCAGCTCGCCGCGCAGGACGTGCTGCTCACGCCCGACCTCGGCGCGCTCGCGTTCACCGATTTCCAGAACGCGAAGCAGGCGATCGCCGCCGGCGCGGCCGCCGCGACCGCGGCGCTGCCGCGGCTCAGGCACCTCGCGCTCACGCCGGAACAGTACGCGGCCTACCGGTCCGCGCATGCGCAGCCGCTGCCGCCGCCGATCCGCATCACGCGGGTCGAGATCAAGACGACCGGCGGCGTGCCCAAGCGTGTCGTCGCCGACGCGCTGCACGTGAGACCGGGCGACACCTACGATCCGGCGACCGTCAGCCAGGACCTGCTCGGACTGACGACCGGCGGCAATTTCGAGAGCGTGACGCAGCAGATCGTGAGCCACGGCGACGAGAACGTGCTCGAGATCGATGCGCGGGAGAAATACTGGGGGCCGAATTTCCTGCTGTTCGGCGTCGGGATGTCGAGCAGCTCGACCGACGAAGGCGGCTTCCGCCTGCACGTCGGCTACCGGCGGCCGTGGCTCACCGAATCGGGCCTCGAGTTCCGCGCGGACACGACGATCGGCAGCGACCTGCAGTCGGCGCGCGTCGAATTGCGCCAGCCGTTGCCGGCCGCATACGGCTTGTACATTTCGCCCTATGCGGAATACCAGCGTCGCTACGTGAACCTGTACGACAACAGCGGCGAAGTGAAGCTGAACCAGTACTTGATGCAGACGGCGCGCACCGGGCTCGACTTCGGCCTGCCGATCGCGCGGCTCGGCGACTTCCGGATGGGTATCGGCTATGCGACCGGGCACGGCTCGCCGAACTACAACCTGCCGTTCCCGTTCGATGACGGCAGCTCGACGCTGATCTGGCCGAGCTTCACGTCGCAGGCGCTGACCGCGCGTGCGCGGCTCGTCATCGATCAGCTCGACGATCCGATGTTCCCGCGCCGCGGCTACTACGGCGAATTCCGTGTCGAACGGTCGCTGTGGTCGCACAACAGCCAGTCCGCGGAGGACCTCGCCGATACATCCAACACGCCTTACACCGAGCTCTACGCCAAGGCGATGATCGCGCAGCAGTTCGGCCGGCACAGCGTCAGTGCAACGATCGAGGGCGGCAAGAGCATCGGCGGCACCAACCTGATCAACGCGTTCAACTTCACGCTCGGCGGGTTCCAGCATCTGGCCGCGTATGCGGCCGACCAGCTGACGGGCAACGAACTCGCGTACGGCAACGTGACCTACATGAACCAGCTGATGACGTTCAACGCGTCCCCGATCAAGGCGCTGTCGGTCGGCGCCAGCGCGGAACTCGGCAACGTGTGGTCGAGCGGCGTGAAGGTCGGCGGCGGCACGCTCAAGCAGAGCTATACGTTCTTCACGAGCCTGTCGACCTCATTCGGTCCGCTGTACATGGGTATCGCGCTCGCGCCGGGCGGCCGGCGCAACATCTACCTGCAGCTCGGCCGCACATACTGATGGGGGCGCGCGGATGGCGGCGGCGGGCATCCGCCGCGTCACCGCCCGCGCCTTGCGCAGCCGGACGCCGGCTAGATCGGCCAGCTGATCTCGAAGCGCGCGCCGCCGAGTTCGGCCGGATCGACGACCGCGATCCGGCCGTTGTGCGCGTGGAGCACCTGCCGCGTGATCGCGAGGCCGAGCCCGTAGCCGCCGGTGCGGCGGTCGAGCCGCACGAACGCGTCGAAGATCCGCTCGCGTTCGCTCTCCGGCACGCCCGGCCCGTCGTCTTCGACATAGATCGCGATGTTGCCGTGTTCGATCGCGATCCCGACGACGATCCGCGACGCCGCATATTTGCTCGCATTGCGCAGCAGGTTGCGCATCGCGTACGACATCAGCCGCCGGTCCATCTTCACGCGCAGGTCCGACGCGATCGCGATGCGCGACTCGATCGCGCGCTCCGGATACAGCAGCTGCGCGTCGCTGACCTGGTGCTCGAACCACGCGACCGGCGCGGTCAGCTCGAGGTTCGACTGCAGCGAGCTGTATTCGAGCCGCGCGTACGTGAGGCTCATGTCGATCAGTTCCTCGAGTTCCGTCACGTCCTGCGCGATGCTCTCCAGCGCACCGTGGTATTCGGCGGCCGAGCCCGGTTCGCGCAGCATCTCGAGCGCGAAGCGCACGCGCGCGAGCGGCGTGCGCAGCTCGTGCGAGATCCCGTTCGTCAGGTCGCGCTGCGCGGCGATCAGCCGCTCCATGCGCATCGCGAGCGCATTCAGCGTGCGCGCGAGCGGGCCGATGATCACGCTGTGCGACTCGCGTGCGCGCGTGTTGAAGCGCCCGCCGGTGAAATCGATCGCGCGCTCGCGCACCATCACGAGATCCGACCAGACCGGCCGCATCCACCGATACGCGGCGAGCGCGGGCGCGGCGAACACGAACGCGAGCACGATCCAGATATCGCCCGGCAGCGCGTCGAACGCATGCCACACGACTTCCGGCGACAACACCACGCACAGCGCGAGCGCCGGCACCAGCGCGGTCAGCAGCACGAGGCCGAGCAGGTGCAGGTAGGTGCGCACGTACAGGCGCGACCAGCTCGGAATGCGGTCGGCGCGCGTGTCGGTCCACGCGCGGCGGAAATGCAGCCAGCGCCATTTGACATAGCGCAGCGCGGAAAGCGGCGCTGCGTCGGGGTGCGAACGGGTGCGTCGGATCATCGCGGCTTCCGGCTATCGTGCGATGCGGGGACGCGGCGGCCGACGGCGTCGCGCCAGGGTGGCGTCATTCCCACGCATGCTTGCTGAACTGGTAACCCTTGCTGCGGATCGTCTTGATCCGCTGCGGGTTGCCTGCATCGTCGTGCAGTTTGCGGCGCAGCTTCGAGATGCGCCCGTCGATCGTGCGGTCGAGGCCGTCGAATTCGACCCCGCGCAGCTGCAGCATCAGGTCGTCGCGGCTGACGACCTCCCCCGCACGGCACACCAGCACCCACAGCAGGTCGAACTCGGCCGACGTGAGGTCGGGCGAGCCGCCGCCGGGCAGCACGACCGAGCGGTCGGTGCGGTCGATCGAGAACTGGCCGAACGTGTAGCGCTCCGGCTGCGACGCGGCGCCCTCGGCCGCGCGCGCGGGCACGCGGCGCAGCTGCGCCTTGATCCGCGCGAGCAGGATGCGCGGCTCGACCGGCTTGTGCACGTAGTCGTCGGCGCCGAATTCGAGGCCGAGCAGTTCGTCGAACGGCTCGTCGCGCGCCGTCACCATGATGATCACGCCGTCGTACTGCTTGCGTGCCTCGCGGCAGATCTCGAACCCGTCCTTGCCCGGCAGGTTCACGTCGAGAATGACGAGATCCGGGCGCGTAGACAGGATCGCCGGCACGGCGGCGTCACCATGCAGCACAGTGTCGACTTCATAGTCGTTCTTGCGCAGGTAGCCGGCGATCAGCGTGGACAGGCGGGTGTCGTCTTCGACGAGCAGGATGCGAAAAGGCATGGGCAACGGTCGGATCGTACGGGGAGACCGCGGCGGCGGCAGGCTTGCACCGGCTGCCGGCCATCGGTCGAAACGTACCGCATGATACTGCGCCCGCCGCCTGCCTGTTTGCAGATCCGAAAAATAAGGGCGCGATTGGCGCCGCGCTTGACGAACCGGCGCCGAAACGGTTCCATACGGGCTCTTTGGAAACCGGGCCGCCCGCCCTGCCTCGCACGCGATGAACTATCAGCCGATCCTCGAACGCATCCATACCGAACTCGCCCCCTGGATCGGCCAGGGACGCGTCGCCGACTACATTCCCGAGCTCGCGAAGGTGCCCGCCGACAAGTTCGGGATGGCCGTCGTGACGCTGGACGGAAACGTTTACACGGTCGGCGACGCGCGGGAGCGCTTCTCGATCCAGAGCATCTCGAAGCTGTTCGCGTGCACGCTCGCGTTCCAGTTGCTGGGCGACGCGCTGTGGGAACGGGTCGGCCGCGAGCCGTCCGGCACCGCGTTCAATTCGCTCGTTCAACTCGAAAGCGAGCGCGGCAAGCCGCGCAACCCGTTCATCAACGCCGGCGCGCTGGTCGTCACCGACGTGCTGTGCCGCCGCTTCGTCAGGGCCGAGACGGCGCTCGTCGAGTTCGTGCGGCGGCTGATCGGCGCGACCGATCTCGACTACGATTCGCGCGTCGCGCTGTCGGAGCTGCAGCACGCGGAACGCAACCGCGCGATGGCGCATTTCATGGCGAGCTTCGGCAACATGCAGATGCCGCCCGATACGGTGGTCGACGCGTATTGCCGCCAGTGCGCGATCACGATGAACTGCGTCGAGCTCGCGCAGGCCGCGCTGTTTCTTGCGAACGGGGGCGTCGCGCCGGTTACCGGCGAGCGGGTCGTCGACGCGAGTTCGGCAAAGCGGCTGTCGGCGCTGATGCTGACCTGCGGCACCTACGACGCGGCGGGCGACTTCGTATATCGCGTCGGCTTGCCTGCCAAGAGCGGTGTCGGCGGCGGGATCGTCGCGGTGCTGCCGGGGGAGATGGCCGTGTGCGTGTGGGCGCCGGGGCTCGATGCGAACGGGAACTCGCTGGCGGGGACGTTGGCGCTGGAATGGTTGACGACTTATACGGGGCGGTCGATTTTTTGACGCACAGAATGCACGCGCAACGCATTCTTCGCAATGTGACGATCGATTCGGCACGCACCGGCACGTTGAATCGGGAATTCGTTCTCGGGCAGCAATCGACCCGGAGGACACGCTCGCAACGCCCGAAACCGGACGTCGCACTCGTCATGAATCGAGCGCGACAACCGATCGCATCGGAACATTGAGCGAGCAAGATTCGGATAGGCCGGCGCAAGTCCGGCCACGCAGCTAGAAGGCGCTCTTTATCACGCCCCCGTCGGCTCGCAACGCAGCGCCGGTCGTCGCCGACGAAAGCGGGCTGGCGATATAAGCGACGAGGGACGCCACTTCCTGCGGCGAACCGAATCGCTTGATGAGCGATGTGGGACGGACCTTCTCGAAGAATTCCTTCTCGAACGCTTCGAACGATTTGCCGTCGGCCTTCGCGAGCGTCTCGACGAATTCGCCCACGCCGCGCGATTTCGTCGGCCCCGGCAGGATGCTGTTGACCGTGATGCCCGTGCCGGCAACGGCTTCGGCCAGCCCGCGCGCAACTGCGATCTGCGCGGTCTTCGTCACCCCGTAGTGGATCATTTCGGCCGGAATCTGCACCCCGCTTTCGCTCGAAATGAAAATGATGCGCCCCCAGTCGGCCTGCTTCATCGCCGGCAGAAACAGCCGGGCGAGGCGTACGCCACTCAGGACGTTGACCTCGAAGAAGCGCTTCCAGTCCGCGTCAGGAATCTCTTCGAATGGCTTGGGCTCGAAGATGCCGAGGTTATTGATCAGGATTTCCACACCCGGATAGCGTTGCGCCAGTTCGTCGGCCGCTTCGGCCGTACTCAGGTCGCCCGCAAATCCAGCCACATCGCCGCCGGTATCCGCTTTCAGTTGCGCGACGACGTCATCGACAGATGACCGGGAGCGTCCGTTCACGATCACACGAGCGCCTTCCTGGGCCAGCGTGCTGGCGATAGCGAGGCCAATGCCGGCTGTGCTGCCGCTCACCAGTGCGAGTTTGCCTGTCAGATTCAGGTTCATGAGTGATTCCTTTTTTCCGTGGACAAAGCAGACGTGACGACATCGAGTCTCGAACGACTGGATGTCGCCAACAGGTTTACGTACGCGTAATCGATGCGCCGCCATCGACCAGCGAGGCAGTGCCGGTGACAAAGGACGAATCGTCGGATGCGAGATAAAGCACTGAACGCGCCAGTTCTTCCGGCTTTGCCACGCGCTTGAGCGCATGCAGCCCGGTCACGAACGCCTGCGATTCTTGAGTGTCGTTCATGCCTCGATACATCTCCGTGTCCACGGCACCCGGCAACACCGCGTTGACCCGCACGCCTTGCGCGCCGTACTCCGCGGCGAGTGCCTGCGTCAAGCCGATCAGCCCGGCCTTGCTCGCCGCGTAGGCCGCCGTGCCGGGAAACGCGAACGAGTAACCGACAAACGTCGATGTGAAGATGATCGATCCGCCGCCCTGCTTCAGCATTTCGGGAATCTGGTGCTTCGCGCCCAGGAAGGCACTGGTCAGATTGGTCGCCAGCGCGGCGTTCCAGCCTGCTTCGGAAATACCGGTGGTCGGGCCCATCTCGCCGAGCGTACCTGCGTTGTTATAGGCGATGTCCAGACGGCCGAAGCGGCTCACTGCAAGCGCGACCAGCGCTTTCGCGAAGTCCTCCGACTGCACGTCGCCGGCCAGATACGCGGCTTCGCCGCCTTCGCTGGCGATCTCCGCCGCGAGCGCTTCGAGTTCCGCCGCGCGCCGCGCCGCAATGACTACCTTGGCGCCTTCCTTCGCGAACAGCTTCGCAGTAGCGCGGCCAATACCTGCGCTGGCACCCGTCACGATGGCGACTTTTCCTGTCAAACGTTGCATTTCCAATCTCCTGATCCGCTGCGTCGGCCAGCGCCCGATGCGTTGGCCCGTGAGAGCAATATAGGCTTCAGTCTTGATTGCAGAAAGGCATAAAAAATGGTCCTATCATTAAGTTTTTGTGAATGATCGAGGATTGGTATGGATCGCCTTCGCGCCTTCGAGGTTTTCGTGACGGTGGTGAGCCGTGGCGGCTTCGCGCGCGCGGCGGAAGCGCTCGGCACGTCGCCGGCCAACGTCACGCGGTACGTGCATGAACTGGAAGCGCACCTCGGCACGCGCCTCCTGAATCGCACGTCACGCACGCTGTCCCTTACCGAGGGCGGCGAGACCCTCTACGCCCGCTGCAAGTCCATCCTCGACGAGGTTGCGGAGACGGAGGGGCTTGTGTCATCCGCGTCGGTCGAACCACGTGGACGACTGCGCATCAATGCGCCCGTGAGCTTCGGCATTCTGTATCTGGCGCCGCTATGGCCCGGCTTCATGCAGAAATATCCGCGAATCGAACTCGACATCGGGCTGATCGACCGCGTCGTCGATATCGTCGACGAGGGCTACGATCTCGCCATTCGCATCTCGCGCGCCGGCTCGACCAACCACGCGGCACGCAAGCTGGCGACATCGCAAAACATCTTGTGTGCGTCGCCGGCCTATCTGGCCCGCTTCGGACATCCGACCGCGCTGACGGACCTGGTCGAGCATCGCTGCATCGGGTACACATATGCGGCCACTGGCGACGAATGGGAACTGATCGATGGTAACGGCAAGACCCATCCTGTGAGGGTCGACTGCCATATGCATACCAATAACGGCGATACGGCGCGCTCGGCAGCGCTCGCCGGGCAAGGGCTGATCTGGCAACCCACGTTCCTGATCAACGACGATCTGCGTGCAGGCAAACTCGTTCACGTGTTGCCTGAGTATCGTCTACCCGAGATCGACATACTTGCTGTCTACCCGAGCCGCCGACACTTGAGCGCCAGAGTGCGCGTCATGATCGATTTCCTGGTCGATGCGTTCGGTGGCGTGCCGCCGTGGGACCGGGAGGACGGAAATCGGGCAGGCGCCACGCCGGCGATGCGTTGAAGGCGCATCCCGAACATGCGTCCGCCATGTTCGGGCATTCAGGCTGCGGGAGCGCGATCGTTCCGTGCTCTGGCGCGCTGACATCCGGATGACGGCCCCGGCCAGCCTTTGACCACGGTCGGCGACTGTCTGGAAATTTCAGCATCTCCGGACACGGCATTCGCGCGACGGCCCGTCACCTCGGCGCAGGCGACATTCGAATGTCGATGCGATAGAACCCGCCGACATCCACGACTGGCCGAACCCGGTCCGACGGCGAAGGTCGCGCCGCATTGTTGGAATCCGCGGACCGTCATTCCATACGTTGCAAATTTGATTATTGACGGGTATCCGTTGCGGGCCGCACGCCCCGTGGGGGAAAGTCGAACGAGAGAAACGGCATCGCTAGTCTGCAACGCAATGGGCGCGCGCTCCTGCCTCGTGGAAACGGGCCATGTCACGCGCGGGAGACACTCCGAATTGGCGTGCATATTCACGGCTGAATTGACTCGGGCTTTCATAGCCCACGCTAAAGCCGACGCCTGCGACATCTCCTTGTTGCGCTAAAAGCCGGGCGCGAGCGGTCTGGAGGCGGATTTGCTTTTGATATTGAAGCGGGCTCATGGCGGTTGCCGCCTTGAAATGGCGGTGGAAAGATACTGGGCTCATCCCTGCCAACGCGGCCAGGCGTTCGACCCGCACCGACTCCGAAAAATTGGTGCGCAGCCACGTGATGGCACGACTCACCTGCGAGAGGCGGCTGTCCGCCATGGCAATCTGGCGGACCATGGGGCCACACGGGCTTTGCAGAATCCGCCAGAACACCTCGCGCCGGATCATGGGCGCAAGGACTGCAATGTCCTCCGGCCGGTCGAGCAACCTGACCAATCTCCACATCGCATCAAGCAAATCGGGCCCGGCGTGGTTGACCTCCACGCCGGCGGCGCCGCCCTGTGGCGCCATTGGCTCGGCGATCAAGCTCGCGAGCATGCCCAAGTCCAGGTCCAGCGTGACGGCGGAGTATGGCGCCTGGGTGACCTGCCCTGTCGCAGGCAGGTCCACGGACACGGCTACGTAGTCGCCCGGCACGATGTCGAATAGCCGGCCTCCGAGCACCGTCCGCTTTGCCCCTCCGAGGATTAGGGCCAAAACCGGCCGGTGGACCACATAGGTGACCACCGAAAGATCCGTCTCGACATAAAGCGTCAGCCCGCCAACGGCGGTTTCAGTCGGGCCTTCCCCGCCATGGCGCTCGACCAGCGCGCGAAGTTCGTACAAGTGGTCCAAGCCTGCCTCCAAACACCTCAGGGCATTGCACCCGCTACGGAAACATCAATTGACAGGATTGTGCAAGAGATTGGCGGCATTGCGCTACCGCCGCGAACGGTCGCTGCGATTCAATGGAGCGTCCCAAACGCAGAATTGAACGAGGAAACCGTATGACGCACACGCCTCAAAAACCAATCGGTTCAGGCTTCGGCCCCGCCTCGACCGCCGACGAGGTGATCCGTGGCATCAATCTTACGGGCAAGACCGTCGTGGTAACCGGCGGCGCTTCAGGTATCGGAATCGAGACCGTCCGTGCATTTCGTTCCGCAGGCGCCAGGGTCATCGTGCCGGCCCGCGATACAGCCCAGGCCAAAGCAGCCCTCGCGACCATGCCTGACGTCATCGTGGAAGCGATGGACTTGCTGGAGCCTGCAGCGATAGACAGATTCGCCAGTCGCGTACTGTCGCTGACGGACACGCTGGACATTCTTGTCAACAACGCTGGAGTCATGGCCGCACCGCTGACACGCGATGCGCGCGGCTACGAAATGCAGTTCGCGGCCAACCACCTCGGCCATTTCCAACTCACCTGCCGGCTATGGCCCGCACTCGTGCGCGCGGAGGGGGCTCGCGTCGTAGCGCTCAGCTCCTACGGACATCGCCGCGCCGGCATCGATTTTCGCGACCCTCATTTCGAGCGTCGTGAGTACGACCGATGGATAGCCTACGGCCAGGCCAAAACCGCGAACGCCTTGTTCGCCGTCGCGCTGGATTCAATCGGCCGGCACTGGAACGTGCGCGCATTCGCCGTCCATCCCGGTGGCATTGCCACCCCGCTAGCGCGCCACATGCTGCCCTCCGAGATCGAAGCGAGCCGGATCTTCGATGCCGAGGGCAAGCCGGTCATTGATCCGGAAAACAACAAGAAGACGCCCGAACAGGGGGCGGCCACCTCCGTGTGGTGCGCGACGAGCCCTCAACTAGCCGGCATGGGCGGCGTCTACTGCGCCGATTGCGACATCGCCATCGCGCTTCCCAGCGACGGGAGCCCTGAAATGCACGGCGTCAGGCCCCGTGCCATCGACCCCGTCTCCGCCGGCCGTTTGTGGCAGCTCAGCGAACAACTGACGGGCGTGACGCTGGATTGAGCAAATTCGATGCGACTCGGGACAACCAGTCGCGCCTTATCACCAACCACTATGGCAACGTAGCCAGGAGAAAAAACATGCGAACGGTATCACTCGGGAGCCAAGGCATGGCGGTCAGCGCGCAAGGCCTTGGGTGCATGGGTATGAGCACTACCTACGGGCCCAGCGACGAGCACGAAAGCCTTGCAACCCTCATGCGCGCCCTCGACCTCGGTGTGACGTTCTTTGATACGGCGGAGGTCTACGGCCCATTCATGAACGAGGAGCTTCTCGGCAAGGCCTTCATAGGCAAGCGCGACAAGGTCATCCTGTCGACCAAGGCAGGATTTCGCTACACCGAGCACGGCAAGCTCGCCATGGAAGGTGAGAAGCCCTTGGTCACGGGCGATCCGTCGCATATCCGAAAGTCGGTCGAAGGATCGCTGCGACGCCTGAGGACCGACGTCATCGACCTCGTCTACCTGCATCGCATCGATCCGGCAACGCCGATCGAAGTGACGATCGGCGCGCTAGCCGACCTCGTGCACGAAGGCAAGATCCGCTACCTCGGCCTTTCCGAGGCATCGGCAAAGACGATCCGGAAAGCCCACGCGGTTCATCCGCTCACGGCCGTCCAAATGGAATATTCGCTGTTCGAGCGTGGCGTCGAGCACAACGATGTGCTGGCGACCGTCCGAGAGCTGGGAATCGGTTTTGTCTCCTACTCGCCGCTCGGCCGGGGCTTCTTGACCGGTGCGCTGAAACATCTGGATAACCTGCATCCGACCGACTTCCGCCGGTTCGATCCGCGCTTCCTGGGAGAGAACCTCCAGTCCAATCTACTGTTGGTCGACCGCATCACCGAGATCGCTGAAGCAAAGGGCGTCATGCCGTCTCAGCTCGCCCTTGCATGGGTGACGAGTACCGGAACGGTGCCCATTCCGGGAACGCGACGCATCAGGTATCTCGAAGAGAACGTCGCCGCCGTCGATATCACGCTGACCCAGGACGAGATGAACGCCCTGGATGCGGCCGCTCCGTTCGGCGCTGCAGCTGGCGAGCGCTATTCGTCCGGAATGATGGCCACACTCGGTCATTAGGACAGCAACTCGGCGTTTGCGCAGGCAGTGATCGACGTTGACAGGTTTTGATCCGGCAGACTCCGGCCTTGAAGGCGCGCGCCTCAGCCAGACTGTGGTCAACACGACGTAAGTAACCAGGGGCCACGCCACGACGTATCCGAGCTGTGGCCTGTCGGACATCTTGCGATTTCGCGCAAGTTTGAAAGATGCATAACTCTTGTTCTCGGGAGCGGGTTTGCTTCGTAACTCCCCGCCGTGCACCACGACTCCCGCCCATCCTATTCGCCGAAAGCGGTGCGGTACGCGATCCGGCTTCCAACGAGGGCTACGATTCTGTTCGTCCAGGTAGAGCAGCCACGGAGACCTGACTGCCGGCGAGCATCCTGTTGGCTCGGCGCACAAACACCCAGTGCCAAATCCAGAGGAGAACCGCAACGCCGCCCGCGATGGAGCCAACGGTATTGGGTATTAGCGAAAGAACCTGGGCAAGACACCACCCGATGCCGCTGATCCGGCCGAACGAGCGTAAACCCGACAGAGCCGGATTGATACGAGACTCCGCTTCCAGGGACTTCGCGACGTTGGAAATAATGAAGAAGTCCTCGATGAAGTTGTATGGCAAGAGGAACATGAGCCAGACGCTGTTGGGTTCGGCCGCACGCGATCCTCGGTTGACCGATTTCAGGGTGGTCCTGAGGTCGCTCGCGTAGGCATAGACCAGCGCCAGGAAAACCGCGATGACGACGATGCCACCGATCGGCCCAAGCATCTCCATTTCGCCGAGAACGCCTCCGCCTTCAGCGGGATAGATAAGGGGATAGGCGAGCCCAAAGGCAATGGGGATGCTCAGAATGGCTTTGAGAATGGTCCGCGCAGTCGTGCTCATGTATATCGGCTGGAGTAGGTGCGTTGTCGCAGGCAGCATAGCGAACGATCATCCTCGCCGTGCGATTATTTCCTGATATATACCGCCTTTTCTCGCGACTCCAGCCGAGCTGTCGTCATTCGCGCCTCCACGGCTACGGCGACCACGTCCGGGATGCAATGATCATTGCGATCGATTCGCTCCCTATGTAGCATCTTCCGACATGTCGACGACGTGGGCCGCGGGTTTCGGCATGGCAAACCGAGTTGACATCTTTCATCGTCCCGCTCAGTGACCGAGTGTGGGGCGTCGAACGGTACATCCGGCTGGACCGACTCGCGAGCGCCTTGCTGGCTCCGCCGGTCGGCATGTTCATTGATCCGATGCGGGGGGACGTGTGAGCGGCCAACCATTTCTATCCGGGATTCCCGTCGATCACGTGCTTGATCGCCTCGCGAAAGCCGGAGGCAAAGAGATTGAATCCGGCAAGTTTTCGAGCCCTGAAAGCTCGGCGGCACTCGCGGTCAATTGCTTTGGCTGGTTCATCGAACGCCCTTGCCAACTGCCGCCACTGAAAGGCCTCGAGGACGCAGGCGTTCCGGAACTGGTAGACATCGAATTCTGCGCGCGATTTCCATGGGCTGGCGGGCGGCATCCCTGGCTCGACGCCATCGTGCAGACGCCCAGGTGCCTCATCGGAATCGAGAGCAAGCGTTTCGAGCCTTTCCGGGACGTGAAATCGGTCAGCCTGTCAGCCGCCTATGACCGTCCGGTGTGGGGCGCCAATATGAAGGGTTACGAAAGGATGCGCGACCGATTGCGCTCAGGAGACGTGAGGTACGTTCATCTCGATGCCGCGCAACTGGTCAAGCACGCGTTCGGTTTGGTGACCGAAGGCGCCCGGCGCAACCGCGCACCCGCATTGTTTTATATTTTCGCCGAACCGGCGGCGCGAGCCGGCCATGTCATCGCCCCGGACAACCTCGCCCGGCACCGGGATGAAATTGCCAGCTTTGCAGAAGCAGTTGCGGGCGACGCAGTGACGTTTCATTCCGCGAGCTACAGGGAGTGGATCGGGACCTGGTCGGTGCTCGATGGACGAATCGCGGTGCATGGACAAGCCATCATCGAAGCGTTCGAACCGTGACGGGAACACGAAGAACGCATTGCATCACCTCCAGCCGGGCACCCAGCCCGACCTGCGCCCCCAACGGCAAGCAATGATCAGAGATCTCCGCGCACTTCACCGGTTCCCAGCGCGCTGCGCTGCCGGTTGACTTCCGCCCAAAGCTCATCGCTGTCGTCATTGCGCAGCACGACCATCCAGTCCAGTTGATCGTCGGTCACGCCGAAGTATTCCAGGATTTCCCGGCGAACCGCATCGACGAACTGCGCATATTCCGGGGTTGCCTGCGCCTGCGCGTGCAGGGCGTCGTATGCGGCATCGTCCGCGCCGCCGCCGCGCTCGTCGATATAGCGCGAGATCCATTGGTCCAGTTCGCGGTCGTAATCAGCCTCGGCGCGCATCGCTTGCACAGCCGTGTAGAAATCCAATTGCGCAAACGCGGCGATTGCCGCCGTTGTCGCCTCGTCGAAGGTAGTCGTCATTCCATCTCTCATGTCGGTCAGGGCACATCATCGCACGGGCCGCACCCGGGCCGGTGCCGCGATTCCGGACGGTGCAACACACCGCCTCGCGCCACCAGTCGACCGGAGCAAAGGCGCCGTGAACGGGGGGCACGCCTTCCAGTGCGCCACTCATCGGGGCCGCCCGGCAACAGGACACTCATTTTGCCGCATTGCGAGCACAGTGAAGAAAGCAACCGGGCGCGGCAAATCGCGGAACAAGTTTCGAGCGTATCGCCGCAGGCGTCACTCCGGTACTCAAGCGCCAATGCGGGTGCCGGTCGTGCATGACTCGTAATGGCCGAATCGAACGCCGTTGGATACCTCCCCGGCGGTCCGTTGCCGGTTGAATCCGCTCCCCTTGCCGAAAAGCCCACTCGTCGGTCAGTCGAATAGCCTTCGGCCCATGATCTGCGCGCCGGACACACGAGCCTGTCAACCACAGACCCGCCGCTCCTGCGGCAAAGCGGAGTGGCCTGCGCTGCTGCGCAAGTCGGACCGCATCGCCCCTCTTGTCGCCGCTGAAAAAGCGCAAGCCCGGCGCGAAGCCGGGGTGACGGAAACGCCGCTGTAATCGCCCTCAGGCCGACGATGCCGCCGACGCGTTGCCGCCTGCGCGGCGACGGTACAGCCCGAGCGTCGCGCAAAAGCCGCAGAGCGCGGCGAAGCTCAGCCAGTAGCCGGGTGCGGCCTTGTCATGCAAGACCTGAATCAGATACGTCGACACGGCCGGCGTAAAGCCGCCGAACAGCGCCGTCGCGAGACTGAACGCCAGCGAGAAGCCCGCGACGCGCACTTCGACCGGCATCACTTCGGTGAGCGCGGCGACCATCGCGCCGTTATACATGCCGAAGAAGAACGAGAACCACAGCAGCACGATCAGCATGCGCGCGAAGCTCGGTGCATCGGCGAGCCAGGACAGCGCCGGATAAGCCGTGAAGATCGTCAGCGCAGAAATGGCGAGCAACAGCGGTTTGCGGCCAATGCGGTCGGAGATCGCGCCGCCGATCGGCAACCAGACAAAATTCGACGCAGCCACGAGCAGCGTCACCATCAGGCTGTCGGAGGTGGACAGCTTCAGCACCGACTTCCCGAAGGTCGGCGTATACACGGTGATGAGGTAGAAGGTGGTGGTAGTCATCGCCGTCAGCAGCATGCCGCCGATGACGGTGCGCCAATTGCCGAGCAGCATCGCAAAAATCTCGCGCGCCTGCGGATGATGCCGCCGCGCTTCGAACGCCGCGGTCTCCTGCAGCGAGCGGCGCAGCACGAACAGGAACGGCACGATCGCGCAACCGATGAAGAACGGCACGCGCCACCCCCATGCAGCGATCTGCTGCGCGGACAGCCACTGGTTCAATCCGTAACCGATGGCCGCCGCCACGACGATGGCGACCTGCTGGCTCGCCGACTGCCAACTCGTGTAAAAACCCTTGTTGCCGGGCGTCGCCATTTCCGCGAGATAGACCGACACGCCGCCCAGTTCCGCGCCCGCCGAGAAGCCCTGCAACAGACGCCCGAGCAGCACGAGTGCCGGCGCGACCAGGCCGATGGTCGCGTACCCCGGCACGCAGGCAATCAGAACGGTGCCGCTCGCCATGATCGACAGCGTAACGATCAGCCCGGTGCGCCGCCCGACCTTGTCGATATACGCGCCGAGAAAGATCGCGCCGAGCGGACGCATCAGGAAGCCCGCGCCGAACACGGCGAAGGTGAGCATCAGCGACGCGAACTCGCTGGTGGACGGGAAAAAGATCTTCGCGATCGATGTCGCATAGAAGCCGAACAGAAAGAAATCGAACTGTTCGATGAAATTGCCGCTGGTCACGCGCAACACGGCGGCGGCCCTCGTCATGGGCGAAACGCCGGACGTGGCGGCGATCGATTCTGTGCGGTTCATTGCGTCTCCTGCTTCTTGTCTATGGTGATGGGCGCCCAAGGCGCACCCTAGTGACTTGCTAATCCGAACCGAGGCTCAGCGTGTTGCGTTGCCGCTTCTCTATCGACGATTTGAGCAATGCCGCCGAGCGGAAGATGCCGTGCGCGAACTTGCCGTAAGGCAGCGTGGCGAACAGCGCCATCACGATGCCGAGATGAATCGCGAGCAGCAACGGCATCGCCGAGGTCGTGCGGAGCGCGAGTAGCGCGAGACCGGATGCGCTCGTCAGAAGCAGGAGTGCGATGAAGCCGCGATCCATCGGACGCTGACGGGCATCGCCCCGCTCCGGAACGCGTTTCAGGTTCAGCCACAGCAGTCCCGCCGGCCCTGCAATCAGTCCGATGCCGCCCGCCGTTCCCATCAGCACCGGCACGCTCAGAAGCGGATACGGCGCTTCCAGACCGAATGCATAGTGATAGAGCGTCGCGACCGCGGTTGCCGCAAAGCACAGCATGAAGCCGTAGAACGTCAGGTGATGGAAACGACGCCGCGCCAGCGTGAAGGCATCGTCCTCTTCGTTGCAGCCGTCGCCGTGGCCGCCGTCCAGGTACTTGAGCGTCAGCGCGTTCCTGGCCGCTTCCGCGACGGCTGGCGCGCTCGCGCTCGCCGTTCCTGCCGACACGTCGCGCCAGAAGCGCGTGACGCCGAGACCGAGCGCAAGAATGGCGAACAGGAAAACGATGCCGAACATCGCCGCGAGCAGGCCGTGCGGGAAGATCGCGTAGAAGTTCGCTGGCGCGACATCGCCCGACAAGCCGCCGCGCAATGCCGTACCGAGCAGCAGAAACAGCGCGATTCCGGCCGCCAATGCAACCGACAAAGTCAGGCCGTTTCGCTTGTACAGCGCGCCGAACGACGCAGGAAACGCGTATTCGGTGTAGGTTTCGAGCCGGACTTCGGCCATCGCTTTCGGCACGTTCACGCCGAATTCGTGCGGCGGCGCGTATTGGCACGCGTGATAGCACGCGCCGCAGTTGTGGCAGAGATTCGCCAGATAGTTGACGTCCGCCTTGCCGAATTCCAGGCGGCGCGTCATGGCCGGGAACACGGCGCAGAAGCCTTCGCAATAGCGGCAGGCGTTGCAGATCTGCATCTGCCGTGCCACTTCGGTTTCGGCGGCGCTCATCTGCACGATGGGGATCACGCGCGCCGTGCTGCCGTGTGGAGTTTTTTTCGTATCGACCGAGCACGCCGTGCGCGTGCGTTCGGGCGCGAGCGGGTCAGACTGCTGCACTGGTTGCCTCCGTTGTCTTGAGCGCGGCGCGTGCGGCCTGCGTCCCGGCAATGCGCCCGAAGGCCGTGCCGATCGACATGCCGACGCCCGCCGTATAGCCCTTGCCGAGCACGTTGCCGGCCATCATTTCGCCGGCGACGAACAGGTTTTCACTGGCTTTGCCGCCGAAGTGAACCTGCGCGCGGTCATTGGTCTTGAGTCCGAGATACGTGAACGTGATGCCTGGCCGTAACGCATAACCGTAGAACGGCGGTGTCTCGATGCGGCGCGCCCAGTGTGTCTTGGGCGGCGCGAGGCCTTCGGTGTGGCAGTCGTCGAGTGCGGTGTGGTCGAAGGTGCCGTCGCGGCACGCATCGTTGTAGCGCGTGAGCGTTTCCATGAAGCGCGCTTCCGGCAGCCCGAGCTTGCGCGCAAGTTCCGGCAGCGTGTCGGCCTGTTCGCCCGGAAACACCGGCGGCATGAAGCGGCCGATTGCTTTCGAGTCGATGATCGAATAGCCGATCTGCCCCGGCTGATGCGCAACGAGCCGTCCCCAGATTGCATAGCGCTTCGGCCAGAAATCCTCGCCTTCGTCGTAGAAGCGCTCGGCGTCACGATTCACCACGACGCCCAGCGACACGCAGTCGATGCGTGTGCAGATGCCGCCGTCATACAGCGGCGCGCGCGCATCGATGGCGACGCAATGCGACTGGGACGGGTCGCCAATCATGTCCGCGCCAGCGTCGGCCATATGCTTGATGAGCACGCCCTTGTTGAAGCGCGTGCCGCGAATCAGGAAGTTGTCGGCGGGCCATTCGCCGCGCTCGTTTTGCCCCCACGCTTCGCGCAGCCATTCGCGATTCGATTCAAAACCGCCTGCCGCCAGCACGCAAGCGCGCGCCTCGAAGCGCTGGCTGCCGCTGCGCGCCGCGATGAAGAGACTGCCGTCGAGTTCAAGCGAATCAACGGGCGTTTCATAGCGGATATCGACGCCGAGCGCTTCGGCGCTGCGGTAATACGCGTTGACGAGCGCCTTGCCGCCGCCCATGAAGAACGCGTTGGTGCGTGCCACGTGCAGCGCACCGGACAGCGGCGGCTGGAAGCGCACCCCATGCTTCTGCATCCACGGCCGGCACGACGACGACGCGCGGATCGTCAGCCGCGCGAGATGCTCGTTCGTGATGCCACCGGTGACTTTCAACAGGTCCTGCCAGAATTCCTCTTCCGGATAGGCGTCGACGAGGACGTCTTGCGGCGCATCGTGCATGCAGCGCAGATTGCGCGTGTGTTGCGAGTTGCCGCCGCGCCATTCGCGCGGCGCGGATTCGAGAAGCAGGACCGAGGCGCCCGCTTCGCGCGCCATCAATGCGGCACACAGCGCGGCATTGCCTCCTCCGATTACGAGCACATCGACCATCAGACTTGCCTCCTTTTGGACAAATCGTAAAGGTCTCGTGCCCGCGTCGCTACCAGCCAGCCGTCAACGGGTCTTCACTTTTTGTGAAGGCTGAGGTTCCCGCAGCCGCGCACCGGGCCAGCGGCCTTCCTGCACCAGTCGACGGGCGACATCGGCGAGCACCACGCGCGCAGCGAGACCGGCGGGAGACAGTTCGTCATCGGAGATGCTGGCGAGCATGTTGGGCCGCGTGGCGTATTTTTCAGCGACGGGCACGCTCGTCAGTATCACGTTCTCGGGCCTGGCGAGCGCCGCGCCCGGTTGTATCGTCGCGCCGATGCCGGTGCGGACGAAGTCCATCAGGAGCGCAAGGCCGTCGACTTCGGCGACGATGTTCGGCTCGTACTCGGCACGCCTGAACGCCGATAACAGCAGCGAACGCAGCCCGTGCGTGCCGCTGGGGAGAATCAGCGGAAGCCTGCCAAGATTTTTCAGCCGGACGGATGCGCTCGTCGGCATGCCATCGAGATCGCCCGCGCCGATCAGGAACAGCCGCTCGTCCAGCAGCGGCAGCACGCTCCAGCGTTGCGCGGACTCCTCACGGAACAGCACGGCGAGATCGATCTGACGCGCGCTCAACATGGACGCAAGATAGCCGGAGAGACTTTCGACCATGTGCAACCGTACATCGGGATAGCGCGAGCGCATGGCCTGCATGAATGCAACACCCAGCACGCTCGCCGTGCTCGGCGCCATGCCGACGCTGACATGGCCCGACAGACGGGCCGAGCGTGCGGCAAGCGCGGCATCGTCGATATGACGCAGCGCGAGTTGCGCCTGACGCCAGAACGCCAGACCTGCGTCGGTCGGAACGACGCCCGCCGAGGTGCGTTGCAGCAAGCGCGTGGACAGTTCGCCTTCGAGACGGCTGATCTGCTGACTCAATGCCGAGGTCACCACGCCGAGTTCCAGCGCTGCCTTGCCCATGCTTCCGTGTTCGACGACACTGAGAAAATAGCGTAGTTGTCTGAGTTCCATTCCGCGATCGATCAGAAGGATTGGGCGGATATTTTGACAGAACGTCGTCGGGCAATCCTCAGCGTCGAGGTTGGATCTTGATAGCGCGTGCGTCTCTGCAGCAGTCGCACATATCAGGCAGAGACCAACCCCTTACTGCCACCGCTCTCTTCGAGAACCGGCGCTGATCGCTCCATACGCGCGCTTACCGAAGCATCCCGGGCCCGACCTTCGACCGAATCTAACCCCGCGTGCCGCCTTTGACGAATGCCAATCGGCTCCACGTCACACCCGCACGCCGGTTTCCACACTGCACGGATTCGGTCTGGACATTCAGCACATTGCGCAAGCCATGAGCACGTGCGAGCTGGATGGTTTCTTCCGCCGAGACGTCGAACATCCGTCGTCCTTCCGGAACCGGCCCGTAACGCAAGGACACGACCAGCACCGCGCCGTCGCACAGGAGAGCGCTGACGTGCGGCATCGCCCGACGACGTTCGTCTTCATCAAGGTGCATCCAGACGGCCGACAGCATCACGAAGTCAAATTCCTTTCGCCTCGTACGCAAAATCGCGAGATCTGGCAGGCTATCGTCCAGCCATTCGATCCGAAGAGACGAATGCCGCCTGATTCCCGCAACGCGTAACGCATCCACCGGTTCGACGGCTACGACCGAATGCCCCATCGCCGCGAATGCAGCCGCATCGGTTCCGATACCGGCTCCAACATCGAGAATGCAAGACGGGAGCGCGGGAACGAGATGCAGGATGGGCCGATGATGTTCCTCGAACGAGATGTCTTGCCATTGCTCGATGAGCGAATGTGCATGCTCCGCGTAGCCTTCCGTGCCGCGTACATTGATGGACACCACCGTTCTCCAAATGTCGGTGTTTCGCGAAGTTTGCCAGATTGCCGGCATTTCAGTATCGCCGACCCGATGTCCAGAGCTGACCGAACCCGGTCGTCCAGGGCGGTACCGCACTCGCCAGCTCGGCCGGTCTGCACCAAGATGAAATGTCGGTTTATATTGCCGGAGTTCCAACACGCTCGCGCCGGAATGGTTGACGACGTATACGGAGCGGCCGATTTTCTGAAAACACCGAAGTGACTCATGGGAGAGCATCAGTCATGCAACCGGAACACGCTTCAGATCTCGCGACGACTCGCCATGCAGGCGCGAAAGGCAGCACGCACGCGCCGATACCCTCGATCGTTCCGGCACAAACCGCGCTGATCGTGATGCACTACCAGACCGACATCCTCGGCCTCTTTCCGTCAGTCGCCCCCACCCTGCTCGTCAATACGCGCAAGCTGTGCGATGCAGCCCGGGCGAGCGGTGTCCACGTCTGCTTCGCGAATCTCCGCTTCAGCCCCGGCTATCCGGAAGTCAGCCCCCGCAACAAGAACGGGCAAGGGATCAAGCAACTCGGCCTGTTCGTCGACGACGGCCCGTGCCCGGAGCTCGGCCGGCTAGACAGCGAGCCGCTGACTATCGCGCATCGCGCGAGCGTGTTCTTTCGCACCGACCTGCAGGCGCGGCTCATCGCGCGGGGTATCGATACGCTGATCCTGGTCGGGATTGCGTCGACCGGCGTCGTGCTGTCGTCGGTCGCACACGCCAGCGACGCGGATTTCCGGCTGTATACGGTGAAGGACTGCTGCTACGACCCGGATGAAGTCGTGCACGAGCATCTGTTCGCGACGGCGTTCGAGACGCGCACGACGGTGCTGTCGCTCGCGGACGCGCTGCGGCTGCTCGCTTAGGCGCACGATATCCGCGCCACGCCGGCCGGAACGCTTCCGGACGGCGCCTCGCGCATCACGCCGTGCGCGACTTCGCGCGTTACTTCGCGATATACACGCCCGACGTCGGGCACGTCCCCTGCGTATTCCCGTCCGTCACGAGCGAGGCCGCGCTCGGAAACTGCGTGGTCGCGTTCGTCTTGACCGCGATCCACGCTTCCGTGAAATAGCTGACACCATTGGTCTTCGTGCACTTCAGCGACACCGCGCTGCGCGTATTGCTGCCGAACGCGCCTTCGAACGCGGACAGCAGCTGGTTGCGCGTCACCGTCTTGCCCGCGTTGGCCTGCAGGAACGCGTTGAACGACGTGTTGCCGAGCCGGCTGATCATGCCGGCCGCCTGGTTCCAGTACGCATCCGGCGACGCCGAGTTCGAGCAGGTGCCGTGCTTGAACCATTCGTGCTTGTCGAGGCACGACGCCACGCCCGGCATGTAGGTCGACAGCGTGCTGCGGGTCGCGGTGCTGACCGGATACGCATCCATGCTGCACCACTGGTGCGCGTTGTCGAGATCGACGTCGCTCTGCGGCACGCCGCAGTAGAACGGCTGGTTGCCGTCGTACCGGTTCGGCCAGAGACCATGCAGCGACAGGCTCGTCGCCGCGTACGTGCCGGCGAGGTTCGTACACTCCGGCGTGTCGTGCGACGCGCAGAAGCCGGGTTCCCACGAAGCAGCGAGCAGCAGGTAGTCGTAGCTGGTCTGCGCGACGGCGTGCAGCGAGGCGGATGCGACGGCGATTGCGGCCGCGGCGCGGGCGAGCGTCTTGAGCATGGCGTTTCCTCGGAAAAGGCTTGCGGTCGCGGGATGCGCCACAAGGTTGTCGAATGTCTGCCCGCGATTGTTGCTCGCGCAACGTGGCATCAATATGAAGGTGGACGAAGGAATTCGTAGTCGAACGCCACCCTTGTCAGCGCCGGCACCGGTACCAATACGCGCCCTTCTCCGCCGGAGACGCCGGCTCGCCCTGCAACGGAGCATCCCCACGATGACGGCCTGCCGGCCGGGCAGGCCCTATCGCGTCGCGATCGGAACGGGCAAAGCATCGAACTCGCGGACAGCATGCCCCTGCTCACGGCTCGCTGCTGCCAAGCTGCATGCGCGCACGCGCGGCCGAATCCGCGCCTTCGAGCGCGAGAATCTGTCACACGCCGATGCTCACGCGCCGGCCCTCGTCCGGCGCCACGCGATCATTTCACCGACGCGGCCTCCGATCCGCCGGACGACATCGCCGCGCTGTCCTGCTCGCGCCACGCGCGGCGCGACGCGATGATCGCCTGCACGGCCGAGCGCGCGACCTTCCACCACGCGAACGGACGCGGATCGGCGAGCATGCTGAGCGCGCGCGCATAGTCGAGCGTGAGCCCGGGCGTCCAGGCCATCGTCACCGCGCGCTTGCGGATCTGCGCGGCGACCCACAGCTCGGGCGTGAGCAGCAGCCGCACGAATGCGCCCCACCCGGCCCGCGTGCCCTTGAGCCGCCACACCGCGCCGTCGAGCGCCGCTTCGAGCGCGTTCGACACGGTGCTCGAACAGTTGCGGTGCGTGAGGTTGTACGTGACCGTCTGCCGATACGACGACCAGAACGCGGCCAGCTTCGCCGGATCGTAGTTGCGGATCCGCACGCGCACGGTCGACGGACACCACGCCTTCGACTCGGTCGCATAGTCGGGCTGGAACGGCCCGGGTACGTCGTTCTCGCGCGTCGCGCGCAGGATCCGTGTGAATTCATCGGGAGAACGATCGATCTCGACGGCCGGATACAGGCTGATGTAGATGCCCTCGGGCGACTCCAGCGCCGCATGGCCGGTGGAGATAACCCCGTTGACGTCCACCGCCGCGATGTAGCGGTCGATCACCGGATAGCGCTGCGCCTCGGCCTTCGACGTGCCGGTCGGCGTCCACACGTGCACGGTCAGCGCGTGCTCGTGGTCGGCCGGCGGCCCGTCCCATTCGGATTGCGTGAAGCGCGGGAGGTCGGCAGCCGTGTCGATGTCGGGGACGATCGCCGGCGCCGGCGACGTGACGAACGCGGGGTTGCGCGTCAGCCGCCGCACGCGCGCGGCGAGGCTCAGCATGTGCATGCCGCCGAACATCAGCAGCAGGCCGAGGCAGTACGGCACGGTGCCCACATAGTGAGTCGGATACGGCTGGTAGAAGAAGATCGCGAGCAGGATCTCGACGACGCCCCACGCGAATGCGACGTGCCAGCGCCGGTAACGCACCATCCACGCGGACGTGCACTGCAGCAGCCCGTCGACGAGGAACAGCGTGCCGAAGATCATCGACAGCAGGAAGTGTCCGTGATGATGGCCCGCGAACACGAGTGCGGCGGCCACCACGACCGCGATGCCCTTCACGTAGCGCAGGATGCGTTGCCCGCCGACGCCGCTGCCGGCCACCGCGAGCGTCGCAAGCCCCTCGATCAGGAACAGCCACGCGAACAGTTCGATCGGAAAATGCAGCGCGCCGTCTAGTGCATCGACGAAGATGCCGACGCCCGCGACGACCCACAGCCAGCCCAGCACGGTCAGTCCACGCCAGCGCGTTCGCAGATATTCGATGCCCAGCAGCAGCAATACCAGTCGTACCATGGCGCCCTCGTATTGATTTTTTCGGGATACGCGCAGATCACGCGCCTCCGGTCGTGCCGATCGTGCATCGTGCGATGCGGAAGTCGGACGGTGGCAATGCTGACCGGCGCGTCATGCGTCGACATGTCCAATGACGGCCGGCGCGCTCCGCTTTCGCCGAATAATAAGATATGGCGGAGCCGGTTGAAAGCCTGGCGAAAACATTGCCGGCGGAGCCGGACGCCCGGCGTGTCGATAGAGACGGCGCGATTGGCGGAGTTGCGGCTGCTATTCCGCCGAGGGTTTCGACGTACCGTCCGGGATGGCCGCACCGTTGCTCGACCAGCCGTACACGATCTAAGCTCGGCATGTCACGATGGCGATCGCAGGTCTGGATCTCACGATGCAGCGCACACCGATCACCGCCGACGGCACACCCACCCTTGGCGGACGACGCGCGTTCCGATCGGGTTCGTCGTAATCCAGGCATCCCGGAAATGACGGCCCCATTCATCCATTGCGCAACGCGGCGCCTGCGCGGCCCGCATCCCGAACGGAATACGAACATGCCCGCCTCACCGCTTCACACCCCGCCGCTCGGCCCGCAACTCAAGCGTTGGCGCACGCTGCATCGCGTGAAGCAGAGCCACGCTGCCGAGTTGTTCGGCGTCGCCCAATCGACGATCTCGCGCTGGGAAGCCGGCATCCAGCAGATGTCACCGGACGAGCGCGCGACGGCCGAGCGGCTGCTTGCCGCGCGTCTCGATTCGGCGGGCGACCACGCGCTCGCGCGGCTGATCGCGAGCAGCGCGGCGCGCATGCATCTCGTGTGCGACCTCACGCACCGGCTGCTCGCGTGCTCGCCGTCGCGCGCGGCCGAGTTCTCGCGGCCGCTGCCGACGCTGCTCGGCACGTCGCTGTGGCGCTATGCGTCGCCGGAGATCGTCCGCATGGAAGCCGCGCTCGAACCGCTCGGCTGGCACGATCACGCGGGGCCGCCGAGCGTCGAATTCGCAACCGGCGCCAATGCGTCGCGCGTCGTGCCGATCCGCGGCAGCACCTGCCGATGGACGCGGATGACGCTGTCGGACGGCTCCGCCGCGCGCCTCGTCGAAACGCTATAGCACGCGCGGCGGTCGCGGGGTACGAGCGCGGCGCGCATATTTCATGCGTGGACGCAGCGCGGCCGCACGGCGTACGCTTGACGGCACGATCCAAGCATTCCCACCAGCCATGAACCTCGACACGATCCACGCGCGGCTCGATTTCCTGCGCGAAGCCGAACGCCTGAAAGACGTGCTGCGCAGCGGCCACACGTCCAGCGGGCGCGCCGAAAGCACGGCCGAGCACAGCTGGCGGCTGTGCCTGATGGCGCTCGTGTTCGCCGACGCGCTGCCCGACGTCGACACGACGAAGCTGCTGAAACTGTGCGTCGTCCACGATCTCGGCGAAGCGCTGCACGGCGACATCCCCGCGATCGAGCAGGCCGCGCATCCGGACAAGAGCACGCACGAACGCGACGACCTGCTGACGCTGACGGCCGGGCTCGATCGCGCGCTGCGCGACGAGATCGTCGCACTGTGGGACGAATACGAGGCGGCGGCATCACCGGAAGCGCGCGCCGCGAAGGCACTCGACAAGCTCGAGACGATCCTGCAGCACAACCAGGGCAGCAATCCGCCGGACTTCGACTACGCGTTCAATCTCGGCTACGGCCGGCGCTACACCGACGCGGCACCGCTGTTCAACGCGATCCGTGCGATCGTCGACGCGGACACGCAACGCAGGATCGACACACGCGGCGACGGCGCGTAAGCGCGCGGAACCAGCCGCGCACCACACCGCGTGCGGCAATCGCACAAGATGCGCACGCACCTGAACGGACGGGAATCGGCGCGATGCCCACGCGCGGCGAGGAACACGACCGGCCGATGATGGCGCTCGTTGCCGCGTCACGGCAACGACGCGTCACCCGACGCGCGGCGCACGCGTCATTCACACACCGTCACCCCCCGCCGCGCCGGCGCGAACGCCACCGCGCTTGCCGTCGCGAGCACGGCCACGCCGGCCGCGCCGTACACCATCACCCAGCCGAAGCCGTGCACGAGCGCCGCGTGCAGCGCCGCACCGTTCGGGTCGGCCTTGGCGAGCGCCGGCGCGATCGCCTGCAGCCCGTCGGTGCGGCCCGACGCGATCTGCTGCGCCAGCGCGCGCAGCGCCTCCACATCGACCGCTCCCGCGACGCCGGCCTTCAGGCTCGCGACGATCCCCGCGACCAGCACGAAGCCCATCGTCGCGATGTTCAGCGCGAGCGAGATCATCCGCGCGCTCATGTCGATGCCCGACGCCATCCCGGCCCGCGAACTCGGCACCGCGCCCGTCGTCGTGTTCGTGACCGGCGTGTTGGTGAGCCCGAGCCCGATGCCGGCGATCACGCAGCCGGGCAGCATCGTGAGCCAGCTCGCGTGCTCGACGCCGCTGCCGATCCGCATCAGCGCGAAGCCGGCCGCGATCGTAAACAGGCCGCCCGGAATCACGACGCCTGGCCCGTAGCGCAGCGCGAGCCGCTCGCCGAACGGCGGCGCGACCAGCGTCGGCAGCGTGTACGCGAGCAGCGCGAGGCCGGCCGTCACGCTGTCGTAGCCGAGCGCGACCTGGAACCAGATCGGCAGGTAGATCATGAACGGCCAGAAGCTGAAGTTCATCCCCATCGAGCCGAAGATCGCACCGGTGAACGCGCGAAGCCGGAACACGGAGAAGTCGAACATCGGCCGCGCGCTCGTACGCTCCGCGACGAAGAAGCCGGCCAGCGCGAGCACGGTCGCGCCGAGCACGCCGACGCCGGCCGCACTCATGAGCCCCAGCTCCGCGCTCTGCGTGATATAGAACGCGAGACCGAGCACCGCGAGCGACAGCGTGACGATGCCCGCGACGTCGAGCGTGCCCGCATGCGGATCGCGCGACTCCTGCACCGCGCCGCAAATCAGCACGAGCGCGACGGCCGCGAGCGGCGCATGCACGAGAAACACCCACGGCCAGCTCGCCGCCGCGACGATCGCGCCGCCGACGATCGGCCCGAAGCCGAGGCCGATCCCGAACACGATGCCCCAGATCCCGAACGCGCGGCCACGCTCGCGCCCTTCGCGGAACTGATGCGACAGCACCGCGATCTGGCAGATCAGCATCGCGCCGCCGCTCGCGCCCTGCAGCAGCCGGCCCGCGACCAGCACCGGCACGTTCGGCGCGAGCCCGCACAGCAGCGAGGTCGCGCCGAACAGCACGGTGCCGATCACGTACACGCGCTTGCGGCCGAACCGGTCGGCGAGCGTGCCGGCCGCCATCAGCACCGTCGTGCACGCGATCGTGTACGCGTTCATGATCCACTGCATGCCGTTGAAGTCGCCGTGCAGCACGCGTTCGAGCGTCGGCAGGATCACCGGCACGCTCGAGATCTCGAGGCCGAACATCAGCGACGTGAGACAGACGGCCGCCAGCGCGACCGCATTCCTGCGGGAGTCGGATAGGGTCATGCGTATTGCGCGACGGCCCTCGACAGGCCGTGCGCCTCCAGGTGAGAAGGATGCGCCGCGTGCGGCCGGAAACGCACGCTGCGCGGGAATCGGTACTATAGTGAGAATTTCCCTCCCCATTGATGCGTCCATTTCCCCGGACTCGGGAATCACAGGACGCAATCAGGGCAACCCCAGCACACCCCGCCATGACCGACAAACTCGACGGCGTAACGACCTTCGTCCAGGTGGTGGAATCCGGCAGCTTCGCGCTCGCCGCGGAACGGCTCGACATGACGCGCTCGGCGGTCGGCAAGGCGATCGCGCGGCTCGAGAAGCGGCTCGGCGCGCGGCTGCTGCAGCGCACGACGCGCAGCCAGAGCCTGACCGACGACGGCCAGGCGTACTACGACCGCTGCGTGCGCGCGCTGGCGGAGCTGGAAGCGGCCGAAGCCGATCTCGATTGCGGCCGCAACGAAGCGCGCGGCAAGCTGCGGCTGAGCGTGCCGCTCGCGTTCGGGCATCACTGCGTGACGCCCATCGTGCTCGATCTCGCGCGCACCTATCCGCACCTGCGGATCGACGTGTCGATCACCGACCGCTTCGTCGACCTGGTCGAGGAAGGCATCGACCTCGCGGTGCGGATCGGTTCGCTGGCGGACAGCACGAGCCTCGCGGTGCGGCGGCTGGGCACGCAATACGGGAGCCTCGGCGCCGCGCCGTCGTATCTCGCGCGCTACGGGATGCCGCAATCGCTCGACGATCTGAGGAACCACCGGACGATCGCGTACTCACGCTCGGGCGTCGCGCAGCCGTGGGACCTGCGCGCGCCGGACGGCTCGACGGTGCGCATCGACATGCCGCACCAGCTCAGCTTCGACGACGTGCAGGCGATCGCGGCGGCCGGCGCATCGGGGTTCGGGATCGCGTGGCTGCCGAGCTGGCTGCTCGATCATTACGTGAAGCGCGGCGAGATGGTCGTCGTGCTCGATCGCTGCTTCGTATGCGAAGGCGACATTCACGCGATCTGGCCGAAAACGCGCTACCTGCCGCGCAAGACGCGCTGCGTGATCGACGCGCTCGTGCAGGCGGTGCCGCCGATGATCGAGCGGCCGGAGCCCGCGAGCCTCAAGAAAACCGGTTGAAACCGACGCGCCGCACGGGCGCGCCGGGCCGTCACGCGGCGCTCACGCCGCGCCGAGATCGGCGAGCGGATGCGCGAACAGTTTCCACGGCGACGTCAGGAAATGCCGCACGCGCTCGGCGCGCAGCTCGACGAGCGACGCCGGCGCCCAGCGCGGCTTGCGATCCTTGTCGACGAGATGCGCGCGCACGCCTTCGCAGAAGTCGCCCTCCTCGATCGCGCGCGCGACGATGCCGAGCTCCATCCGGAACGATTCGGCGAGCGTCATCTGGCGGCCGCGCAGCAGCGCTTCGCGCGTCACGCACAGCATCGTCGGCGAATGGCCGGCGAGTGCATCGAGCGTCGCCTGCAGCCATTGACGATGCTCGCGCGACAGCTCGTCGCGCGCGAGCTCCTGCGTGAGCGTCGCGACGATCCGCTCGACGGTCGAGCGCTTGTCGAAGTGCCGGACGATCCACGCCGTCTGCGTATCGAGCGCCGCATGCGGCACGACGTTGCACGGCGGCTCGAACACCTTGCGCAGCGCCGGCAGCACGTCGCCGTCCCATTTGATGCTGTCGATGCGCGTCTCGAACGTATCGAGCCACGCCGACGGCACGCACAGATCCGCGAGCTTCGCGCTCAGCGCGTCGGCACCCGACAGCATCGCGCCCGTCAGCCCCACGTACAGCTCGAGCTCGACCGGCATGCGCGACAGGAAATGCGTCGCGCCGACGTCGGGCACGAGGCCGATGCGCGTCTCGGGCATCGCGATCTTGCTGCGCTCGGTCGCGACGCGCAGCGCCGCGCCTTGCGCGAGCCCCATTCCGCCGCCCATCGTCACGCCGTCCATCAGCGCGACCACCGGCTTCGGGAACGTGTGGATCGCGTAGTCGAGCCGGTATTCGTCGACGAAGAACGGCAGCCAGGTCTCGCGCTGCGCGACCATTCGGTGCAGCGCTCGCACGTCGCCGCCCGCGCAGAAGCCCTTCTCGCCCGCTCCGCGCAACACGACCGCGACGATCTGGTCGTCGGTGCGGCAACGTTCGAGCAGCGCCGTCAGCTCGCCGATCATCGAATAGGACAACGCATTGAGTGCGGCCGGCCGGTTCAGCGTAATGAGCGCCACGCGGTTCACCACGCGAAACAGCACCTCCGGCGCGGGTTGCGCGAAGCTGTCATGAGTCGTCACCGGCGTGCTCATCGTTGCGGCTCCCCGTCGGTGTGCCATTGCGGCGCGCGCTTGCCGAGAAACGCGGCCACGCCCTCGCGCGGATCGTTCGTGTCGAACAGGTCGACGAAGCGCTCGCGCTCGACCGCGAGCGCCGCGCCGCGCGGCACGCCGCGGCGCGCGAGGCCGATCAGCTCCTTGCTGTAGGCGACCGCATGCGGGCTCTGCCGTGCGACGTTGCGCGCGAGCGCCAGCGCCGCATCGCGGGCCGCGCCGCTTTCGACCACGTCCTCGACGAGGCCGATCCTGAGGGCCGTCGCCGCGTCGACGCGCGTGCCGGCCAGGATGATCTTCTTCGCCCAGCCTTCACCGACGAGCCAGGGCAGCGTCTGTGTGCCGAGCCCGCACGGCAGCAGGCCGACCGACGGCTCGGGCAGCGCCATCTGCGCGTGCGTCTCGGCGATCCGCAGGTCGCACGCGAGCGCGCATTCGAGGCCGCCGCCCATCGCATAGCCGTTGATCGCCGCGATCGTCACGACGCGCGCGTCGTGCAGCGCCTCGAATGCCGCGCCGAAACGCGCGGCCATCGCGCGCGCGACCGCGCGATCGCCGTCGGCGAACGTGTTCAGGTCCGCGCCCGCGCTGAAGAACTTCGGGCCGTCGCCGGTGATCACCAGCGCGCGCACGCGCGGGTTCGCATTCAATTCGGCGACGGTGGCCTGCAGCTGCTGCAGCCCGTCGGCGGTGAAGGCGTTGGCGGGCGGACGCTTGAGCGTCGCGCACGCGATCGCGCCGTCGTCGACGTAGTCCAGTTCGATCATGAGGCGTCCTTCTTGGTGGCCGGTTGGTACAGGCGGATCACCGCCGAGAAATCGAGCTGCCCGTCGCCGCGGCTGCTCATCGTCTGGTACAGCTGCTGCGCGAGCGCACCGAGATAGACGGGCTGGCGCGCCTGCTTCGCGGCGTCGTTCGCGAGGCCGAGATCCTTCAGCATCAGGTCGGTGCCGAAGCCGCCGCTGTAGCCGCGCGACGACGGCGCGGTGTCGATCACGCCCGGATACGGGTTGTAGGTGTCCGAGCTCCAGCAGCGGCCCGTCGACGTGTTGACGATGCCGGCCAGCACCTTCGGGTCGATGCCGAGTGCGACGCCGAGCGACATCGCCTCCGACACGGCCGCCATCGAGATGCCGAGCACGAGGTTGTTGCAGACCTTCGCGACCTGCCCCATCCCCGTCGGCCCGCAGTGGACGATGTTCTTGCCCATCCCGGCGAGCACCGGCTTCACGCGCTCGAAATCCACATCGCTGCCGCCGACCATGAAGGTCAAGGTGCCGGCCGCCGCGCCGCCGGTGCCGCCCGACACCGGTGCGTCGACGAACGCGCCGCCGTGCTCGCGCACGAGCGCGCCGAACGCCTGTGCGCTCGCCGGGTCGATCGTGCTCGAATCGATCACGGTCGCGCCGGCGCCGAGGCCGGCCAGCACGCCGTTCTCGCCGGCGAGCACCGAGCGCACGTGCGGCGCGGCCGGCAGCATCGTGATCACGAAGGCCGCGCCCGATGCCGCGTCGCGCGGCGATGCGGCGACCTGCGCGCCGGCGTCCTGCAGCGCGCGCAATGCGTCGGCGCTCAGGTCGAACGCATGCACTTCATGGCCGGCCTTCAACAGGTTCAGCGCCATCGGCGCCCCCATGTGGCCCAGTCCGATAAAACCGATCTTCATGTTCGTGTCCTCCGCGGCTCAATGCAGCCGGATCGTCGTGTTCACCGGGCCGGCCGTCGCGTCGTCGTCGAACCAGCGCGCGGTGACCGTCTTGGTCTGCGTGTAGAACTGCACGACCTGCTTGCCGTACGGGCCGAGATCGCCGAGCTTCGAACCGCGCGAACCGGTGAAGCTGAAGAACGGCACCGGCACCGGGATCGGGATGTTGATGCCGACCTGGCCGACGTCGATCTCGCTCTGGAACTTGCGTGCCGCCGCGCCGCTCTGCGTGAAGATGCCCACGCCGTTGCCCATCGGGTTGGCGTTGACGAGCGCGATCGCTTCGTCGAGCGTGTTGGCTTCGAGCACGACCAGCACCGGACCGAAGATCTCGTGCGTGTAGATCGACATGTCGGTCTTTACGCCGGAGAAGATCGTCGGGCCGACGAAATTGCCCTCCTCGTAACCGGCCACCTTCACGTCGCGGCCGTCGAGCTCGAGCTTCGCGCCTTCCTTCACGCCCGCGTCGATCAGCGACAGGATGCGCGCCTTCGCTCCGCGCGACACGACCGGGCCGACGTCGGTGCCGGCTTCCGCGCCCGCGTTCACCTTCAGCAGCTTCGCCTTCGCGACGAGATCGGGCAGCCAGTCGCGCGCCTCGCCGACCAGCACCGCGACCGACGTCGCCATGCAGCGCTGCCCGGCCGCGCCGAAGCCCGCGCCGACCAGCGCGTTGAGGGTCTGCTCGCGATTCGCATCGGGCAGCACCACCGCGTGGTTCTTCGCGCCCATCATCGACTGCACGCGCTTGCCATGCTGGCTGCCGAGGTTGTACACGTGCGTGCCGACCGCCGTCGAGCCGACGAACGAGATCGCCTTCACGAGCGGATGCGTGCAGATCGCGTCGACGACTTCCTTGCCGCCGTGCACGACGTTCAGCACGCCCTTCGGCACGCCGGCCTCGATCGCGAGTTCGACGAGCTGCATCGTCGACATCGGATCCTGCTCGGACGGCTTCAGCACGAACGTGTTGCCGCACACGATCGCCATCGGGAACATCCACAGCGGAATCATCGCGGGGAAGTTGAACGGCGTGATGCCCGCGCACACGCCGAGCGGCTGGCGCAGCGTGTAGGTGTCGACGCCGCCCGCGACGTTCTCCGCGAATTCGCCGAGTTGCAGCGTGCCGATCGAGCACGCATGCTCGACCACTTCGAGGCCGCGGAAGATGTCGCCTTCGGCATCGGGCAGCGTCTTGCCCTGCTCGGCCGTCAGCGTCTTCGCGATGCGCTGCAGGTTCGCGCGCACCAGATCCTGGAACTTCAGCATGATGCGCATGCGCGCGGCGATCGGCGTGTTCTTCCACGTCGCAAACGCGGCATGCGCGGCCTGCACGGCCGCGTCGACTTCGGCGACGGTCGCGAACGGCACGCGCGCGAGGACCTGCTGCGTCGCCGGGTTGACGATGTCGCGCCACTCGCTCGTGGTGGACTCGACGAAGGCGCCGTCGATCAGCAGCTTGACCGTCGGCACGTCTTGCCCCGTGCGGGGCGTCGGATTCGCGTTCATCAGTGCACTCTCCTTGCAGTGGGCCGCATGGCGTGATGCCACGCGCGGCCGGTTCGGTTCAGTCCGGTGGCGGGCGACGCACGGCAAAACGCGGCGCGCGCGGCCCGCGGCCGGTCATTTCAGTTCGGCGGCGAAATCTTCTTCCCAGTATTCGCCGGGCATCCGCATGGCCGCATCGTCGCCGCGCTCGATCTCGCGGCGGCGCAGCTCGACGCGGCGGATCTTCCCCGAGATGGTCTTCGGCAGCTCCGCGAACTGCAGGCGGCGAATGCGCTTGTACGGCGCGAGCTTCTCGCGCGAGAAGCGGAAGATCTCCAGCGCGAGCGCGGGGCTTTCCTCGTAGCCCTGGCGCAGCGTGATGAACGTCTTCGGCACCGACAGCCGCAGCGGGTCCGGGCTCGGCACGACGGCCGCTTCCGCGATCGCCGGATGCTCGATCAGCACGCTTTCCAGTTCGAACGGGCTCAGCCGGTAGTCGGACGACTTGAACACGTCGTCCGCGCGGCCGATGTACACGTAGTAGCCGTCGTCGCCGCGCATCGCGATGTCCGACGTGCGGTAATGGCCGTCGCGCATCGCGTGGGCAGTCGCGTCGGGATTGTTCGCATAGCCGGTCATCAGGCCGACCGGGCGCGTCACGCCGGCGCCGATCGGCAGCGCGACCTCGCCTTCGGTCAGCGGCGCGCCGTCCGGGTCGAGCAGCGCGATCCGGTAGCCGGGCAGCGGCCGCCCCATCGAGCCCGCGACGACCGGCTGGCCCGGCGTGTTGCCGATCAGGCAGGTCGTCTCGGTCTGGCCGTAGCCGTCGCGAATCGTGATGCCCCACGCCTTCTTCACGCGCTCGATGATCTCGGGATTGAGCGGCTCGCCCGCGCCGACGATCTCGCGCAGCTTCACGTCGAACGACGCGAGCGGCTGCTGCACGAGCATGCGCCACACGGTCGGCGGCGCGCACAGCGTGGTCACCTGGTATTTGACGAGCGCATCGAGCACGACCTTCGGCTCGAAGCGCGCGTAGTTGAACGCGAACACGCACGCCTGCGCATTCCACGGCGCGAAGAAGCAGCTCCATGCATGCTTCGCCCAGCCCGGCGAGCTGATGTTCCAGTGGATGTCGCCCGGCTGCAGGCCGACCCAGTACATCGTCGACAGGTGCCCGACCGGATAGGTGCGATGCGTGTGCTCGACGAGCTTCGGCTTCGACGTCGTGCCCGACGTGAAGTACAGCAGCATCGGATCGCTCGCGTGCGTGACGGCGTCCGGCTCGAACGCGGCGCTCGCCGCGTAGCCGTCGTTCATCGCGAGCCAGCCCGCGCGCGGCGCGCCGGCGACGATCTTCTGCTTGAGGCCGAGATCGGCCTGTTCGAACTTCGCGGTTTCGTTTTCGTCGACGATCGCGTATTTCGCGCCGCCGATCTGCACGCGATCGCGCACGTCGTCGGACGACAGCTGCGTGGTCGCGGGCAGCACGATCGCGCCGAGCTTCATCGCGGCGAGCATCGCGTCCCACAGCTCGACACGGTTCGGCAGCATCAGCAGGATCCGGTCGCCGCGCACGACGCCGATGCCGCGCAGCCAGTTCGCGATCCGCGACGAGCGCTCGGACATCTGCGCGAACGAATACGGGTCGCCCGTGCCGGTGGCCGCGTCGACGATCCACAGCGCGGGCTTGTCGTTGCCGCGCGCCATCGGGTCGAAGTAGTCGAGCGCCCAGTTGAACGCATCGAGCACCGGCCATTCGAAATCGCGGTAAGCGGTTTCGTAGTCGGTGCGATGGCGCAGCAGAAAGTCGCGTGCGTCCAGGAATGCCTGTACCGTCATCGTGTCGTCTCCTGTCTCCTGTCGACGTGAGTTAGCGCTTTAGCGCTTACTCACGTCCCATGCCCTGGCGAGTCTCCATGCCCAGCGGTCAACCGGGCAAGCGCTGCAGCGCATGCCCGGTTCCGTGTCGCGCGGCGCACGGTCACGTCGTTGCGTGCCGCGTTTGCCGCGCTGCCCTCGTGCCCTGCCTGTTTGCCTGCCTGTCTGGTTGTTTGCGTGGTTGTCGATGGAGCGCGCGTCGCGACTCAAAGCTGTCGCGCGATCACCATGCGCTGCACTTCGCTGGTGCCTTCGTAAATCTGCGTGATGCGCGCGTCGCGATAGTGACGCTCGACTTCGTAATCGACGAGGTAGCCGTAGCCGCCGTGGATCTGGATCGCGTCCGAGCACACGCGCTCGGCCATCTCGGACGCGAACAGCTTCGCCTGCGATGCTTCCGACAGACACGGCAGCCCGGCCGTGCGCAGCTTCGCCGCGTGATGCACGAGCAGGCGCGCCGCGTTGATCTGGGTGGCCATGTCGGCGAGCTTCTGCTGGATCGCCTGGTGCTCGGCGAGCGGCTTGCCGAACTGCACGCGCTCGCCCGCATAGCGGCGCGCCTTGTCGAATGCGGCACGCGCGATGCCGAGCGCCTGCGCGGCGATGCCGATGCGCCCGCCTTCCAGGTTCGACAGCGCGATCTTCAGCCCTTCGCCGCGATTGCCGAGCAGGTTCTCTTCCGGAATCGCGCAGTTCTCGAACGTGATCGGGCACGTGTCGGACGCGCGGATGCCCATTTTCTTCTCCGGCTTGCCGACGATGAAGCCCGGCGTGTCGGTCGGCACCAGGAACGCGGAAATGCCGCGCTTGCCGGCTTCCGGATCGGTCATGGCAAAAACGATCGCTACGCCGGCGCGCTGGCCGTTGGTCACGAACTGCTTCGCGCCGTTCAGCACCCACTTGCCGTCGCGCAGCTCCGCCCGCGTGCGCAGGTTGTGCGCCTCCGAGCCGGCCTGCGGCTCGGTCAGGCAGAATGCGCCGATGATGCGGCCCGCCGCCATCTCGGCCAGCCAGCGATCCTTCTGCGCGGGCGTGCCGAAGCCGAGGATCGGCCCGCAGCCGACCGAGTTGTGCACGCTCATCATCGTCGCGCAAGCGGCGTCGCCCGCCGCGATCTCTTCCATCGCCAGCGCATAGGCGACGTAATCCGTATACGCGCCGCCCAGTTCCTGCGGCACGATCATCCCGAGCAGGCCAAGTTCGCCGAGCTGCGCGACGACGGCGTCGGGCAGGTGCGCGTCGTGGTCCCACTGCGCGGCGTTCGGCGCCAGCACCTCGGTGGCAAAAGCGCGCGCGGCGTCGCGGATCATCCGCTGGTCTTCGGTGTAAAGCTCGTCCATGGCGCTGCTGTCTCCCGCGGCCGCGTGCCGCGACCGACCTTTCGTTTCGATGCAACAAGTGTAGGCAAGCGCGCGCGACTGTTCGATGCTCGCGCCGCTCATTTACACTGAGCGTTTTTGCCATACCGGCGGCTTCGATGAAGCAGGAAGAGAAGGGAACCGTCGCGATCAGCCTCGTCGCCTATAGCGTCGCGCTCGCCACCCGGCGCGGCGTCGCGGCCGAGCCGCTGCTCGCGCAGGCCGGCATCGCGCCCGCGCTGCTCGCGCAGCCGCGCGCGCGGGTGTCGGCGCAGCAATACGGCGCGCTGTGGAACGCGATTGCGCGCGCGCTCGACGACGAGTTTTTCGGGCAGGATCGCCACCCGATGCGCAGCGGCAGCTTCATTGCGATGAGCCAGGCCGCGCTATCCGCGCAGGACGGGCTGCACGCGATGGCGCGCGCGGTGAATTTCATGCACTGCGTGCTCGACGACCTGCACGCGGAGCTCGACGCGAACCCGCAGCGCGTGCGGCTGCGCTTCGTGCACCGCAACAGCGCCGCGGCGCCCGCGATGTTTACGTACGCGACCTATTTCATCATCGTGTACGGGCTCACCTGCTGGCTGATCGGACGCCGCATCCCGGTGCTGCACGCGAGCTTCCGCTGCGACACGCCGCCGGCCGACCACGAATACCCGTCGATGCTGTGCGACGACATGCGCTTCAACCAGCCCGATTCGTATGTCGATTTCGATCCCGAATTCGCGACGCTGCCGGTCGTGCAGAACGCGAAGACGCTGAAGACCTTCCTGCGCAACGCGCCGGCCAGCTTCATCGTCAAGTACCGCAACCCGAACGCGCTCGCGCAGCGCGTGCGCACGGTGCTGCGCGGGATGCCGCCCGCCGCGTGGCCCGGCGCCGGCGGGATGGCCGCGCGGCTGCACGTGGCCGAGGCGACGCTGCGCCGCAAGCTGCACCAGGAAGGCCACGCGTACCAGTCGATCAAGGACACGCTGCGGCGCGACCTCGCGTTCGAGGCGCTGGCCGATCCGGCGCGAACCATCGCCGACGTCGCGGCCGCCGCCGGTTTCGCGGAACCGAGCGCGTTCTACCGCGCGTTTCGCAAATGGAGCGGGCGCAGCCCGGCCGAGTACCGGGAAGAAGCGCTCGCGCGGGGCGGCGGCGCCGGCTGAGTGCGCGGCCGGCGGCACCGCCTTCGCGCTTTCCGCCGAAACCGCCTAATCTTCAAATATCGGGCCAACGCCCTTTCCGCGAGCCGGACGGCGTGCGGCCGCGCGCCGCCCGGACGCCCCGATGCACATTCACCGTCATGGGCCGCCGCCGGCACCTGCATCGCCCGGCGCCCGCCCCCGTCACCCGCTGTCCGCGCGGGTCGCGCGCGCCGCGCTGTTCGCGGCGCTGCTCGTCGTGTGCGCGGCGGTTGCCGCGCCGCCCCCCGCTACCCAGCCCGTCGCCGCACCCGTCGCCGCGCCGCCGGTCGTCGTGATTCCGGTCAACGGCGCGATCGGGCCGGCCAGCGCCGACTTCATCGTCCGCTCGCTCGGCCGCGCGGCGCGCGAGCACGCGCCGCTCGCGATCCTGCAACTCGATACGCCCGGCGGGCTCGACACGTCGATGCGGCTGATCATCAAGGCGATCCTCGGCTCGCCGGTGCCGGTCGCCGCGTTCGTCGCGCCGGGTGGCGCACGGGCCGCGAGCGCCGGTACCTATATCGTCTACGCGAGCCACATTGCCGCGATGGCGCCCGGCACCAATCTCGGCGCGGCATCGCCGGTGCAGTTCGGCATCGGCGGCGGCGCGCCGGGAGCGCCTGGGGCGCCAGGTGCGACGAAGCCGTCGCCGGCCGGCGCATCGGGCGCGTCCGGCGCATCCGCGACACCGGCCGAGTTGCCGAACGACACGCAGTCGACCGAGATCCGCAAGGCGACCCAGGATGCCGCCGCGTACATCCGCGGCCTCGCGCAGTTGCGCGGACGCAATGCCGAGTGGGCCGAGCGCGCGGTGCGCGAGGCGTTGAGCCTGTCGGCAACGGAGGCGCGCGCGCAGCATGTCGTCGACCTGGTCGCGCAGGACCCGGCCGACCTCGCGCGCCAGCTCGACGGCCGCACCGTGACGACGACCGCCGGCACGCTGCACCTCGCGACCGCGCATGCGCCGCTCGTCGTGCTGGCGCCCGACTGGCGCAGCCGCTTCCTGTCGATCATCACCGATCCGAACGTCGCGCTGATCCTGCTGACGATCGGCATCTACGGGCTGTTCTTCGAGTTCGCGAATCCCGGCTTCGTGCTGCCGGGCGTCGCCGGCACCATCTGCCTGCTGATCGGGCTGTTCGCGATGCAGTTGCTGCCGGTCAGCTATGCGGGCCTCGGGCTCGTGCTGCTCGGGCTCGGCTGCCTCGTCGCCGAGGCGTTCCTGCCGACCTTCGGCGTGCTCGGTTTCGGCGGGATCGTCGCCTTCACGATCGGCGCGCTGATGCTGATCGATACCGACGTGCCCGGCTACGGCATTCCGTGGCCGGTGATCGTGGGCCTCGCGGCCGGTGGCGGGCTGCTCGTCGCCGTCGTATCGAGCGTCGCGCTGCGCGCGCGGCGGCGGCCGGTGGTGACGGGCGCCGAGGCGATGGTCGGCAGCATCGGCGAAGTGCTCGACGACGGCCTGCACGCCGACCAGCCGCAGGGCGCGGCCGGCGCCGCACCGTCGGCGGCGGGCTGGGCGCGCGTGCACGGCGAGCGCTGGCGCGTCGCGAGCAGCACGCCGCTGGCCGCCGGTTGCCGCGTGCGCGTGACCGGCCGCCACGGGCTGACGCTCACCGTCGCGCCGCTCTACGACGTGCCGGCACACGAACAACAACACCAGGGAGCACCGTCATGATGGGCTACACGTTTGGCTTCAGCAGCGTCCTGATCGTCTTCATCGTGGTGCTCGTCGCATCGTCGATCCGCATCTTCCGCGAGTACGAGCGCGGCGTCGTCTTCATGCTCGGCCGGTTCTGGAAGGTGAAGGGGCCGGGGCTCGTGCTGATCATCCCGATCGTCCAGCAGGTCGTGCGGATCGACCTGCGCACCGTCGTGTTCGACGTGCCCGCGCAGGACGTGATCACGCGCGACAACGTGTCGGTGAAGGTCAATGCGGTCGTGTATTTCCGCGTCGTCGATCCGGAGAAGGCCGTGATCCAGGTCGCGCGCTTCTTCGAGGCGACGAGCCAGCTCGCGCAGACGACGCTGCGCGCGGTGCTCGGCAAGCACGAGCTCGACGCGTTGCTCGCCGAACGCGAGCAGCTGAATGCCGACATCCAGAAGACGCTCGACGCGCAGACCGATGCGTGGGGCATCAAGGTGTCGACGGTCGAGATCAAGCACGTCGACCTGAACGAGACGATGATCCGCGCGATCGCGCGGCAGGCCGAGGCCGAACGCGAGCGGCGCGCGAAGGTGATCCATGCGGAAGGCGAACTGCAGGCGTCGGAGAAGCTGCTGCAGGCCGCGCAGCGGCTCGCGCTGCAGCCGCAGGCGATGCAGCTGCGCTACCTGCAGACGCTGACGACGATCGCGGCGGACAAGAATTCGACGATCGTGTTTCCGCTGCCGGTGGATCTGCTGGGGGCGTTGCTGGAGCGATTGAGGCCGCCGCGCGAGCAGTGAGACGCGCGGGCGCCGGCCCGAGCGACGCCGCGGCCGATGCCGACGGGCGACGCTCGGGCGCGGGGCCGCCGCGGCCGGAAGCCGGAAGCCGGATGCCGGATGCCGGATGCCCGCCGCCCGGCCCGCGTCAGGCCAGCAGCTTGCGGTCGGTCTTGCCGTACTTGATCGACTTCTCGTCCGGGATCATCAGGCCCGTGTGCTCGTCGCGGCCCTGCAGCAGGAAGCGCGCGTCCGGCTTGCCGATCTGCTCGGCCGCGAGCTTGCTGTCCGCGCCGATCTCGCCCTTCTTCATCCGGTTGACGATCACGCCGGCCGCGGTGTCCTTGAAGTCGCGCAGCATCCATGCGTCGCCGTCGCTGTCGCCGAACACCAGCAGCGGGCCGTAACCCTTCTTCGACGCGAGGACGTTGCGGATGCCCACCGTCTTGCCGGGCCCCCAGTTGAAATGCCAGCCGGCCGGATAGGTGCTCGTGTACTTGCCGTCCTGCATGTCGAGACGCAGGCCGATCACGTTCTCGGGCGGCACGCCGTAGCCATAGTTCGGATTGCCGGCGAATACGCGCACGACGTCGTCGAGCGACGCGGTGCTCACGTACACGTCGATGCCGTTCGCACGCAGCGTATGCATCACCGCGCGGATTTCCTCGTGAATGCGGATGCCGTGGAAATGCGTGTCGGCCACCACGCCGGCCTTGCCCGGCAGCGCCTTCGGGCTTTCGTAGCGGACCTTGCGCAGCGCGTCGCCGATACCGTAGTTGTTCGACGCTTCCGCCATCGCCTGCAGCTCGGCGGTCGTCATGTTCTTGTAGAAGTAGATGATCCACTTGTAGCCGACTTCGAGCGGATGCGTATCGCAGATCGCGTCGTACATGAAGTACAGCTTCGCGCGAAAATCCTTGAACTGGTCGGTCTCGCGAATCTCGTCGAGGCTCTTGTCGCCGCCGAAACCCTTGTAGTTCGCGTAGAGCCAGCGGTAGTCGGACTCGACGTCGGCGGCGAGATCCTCCATCGTCACCGGCTTGCCGTCGACGGTCGTGTAGTCCTTCATGAACGCGCCCTTCGGCACGTCCTTCCACATCACGCCGACGAACTCGTCCGGCGTCAGCTTGTACTGCAGATGGTTGATCTGGTACATCAGCAACGCTTCTTCGCAGTCGTTCATGATGCACGTGTTGTCCCAGTCGAACACCGCGTACGGGCGGCGCTTCCCGTCGTAGCGCGCACTCGCGACGCCGTGCTGGTCGAGCACCGCCTGCAGGCGCGCGGCGTTGAACGGCGACCAGCGGCCCGGGTCCAGCGCGTCCGGCGCGGTCGCGCTCTTCGCGCCGGCAATGCCGGCCTTGAGCATCAGCGGCGTCGCAGCGGTCGCCGCGGCCAGGGTGTTCATGAACTTGCGGCGTTGCATGGTCTGTCTCCGTAGGAAGGTCGAATCGGCTTCGGTCGCTGCCCCCGCGCGACGCGCGGCACACCGGCCCCGCGAAGCCGCGAAGGCTTCGAATCGGGGGCGAATGATGTGACGAAATTATTTCGGCAATTTGACAGCGTCGCGCCGCGACACGACAGGGAGTTGATCCAGCGCGACATGCCAGGCCCGCGCCGCGGCCTGGCGTGGCGCTCCCCGGCCGGCTGCCCCGCTCGGGATGCGTGCGCAGCGACGGCCATCCGCCCCGACCGCCGCAAACCTAGAGCTTCCCCTCCATTTCGGCCTTCATTAGGAGAAATCCTCACCTCCGCGCCACGTCGAACCCGCTATGATCTTTACATCGATCAATGACACATTAAATGCTGACTGAATAACCCGCCACCGGATCACCGGCGGATGCATTCCGGGTCAGCGCCCCAGCCTTGCACCGGACCCGCGTCGCGCCGACGCGCAAACGCGGGCCGACACATGGAGACGCATCATGACCGCCCACCATCCGCTGCCGGAAGTCCACCTCGACGAGCTGCCGCAATTCCGCGCGGTCCAGCAGCTTGCGTACCGCTGCGTCGAGACCGTCGGCGCGATGCTCTACCCCGGCATCACCGAGAAGGAAGCCGCGCGCCTGCTGACCGAATGGCTGCAGGACAACGGCGTGCACGACTGGCTGCACAAGCCGTTCGCGTGGTTCGGCGACCGCACCGCCTTCCAGGGCTTCTCGGGCCTGAAGCACATGGGCGGCTTCAACCTCGCGTTCTTCCCGAGCAACCGCCAGCTCGAAACCGACATGCCGGTGATCCTCGACGTCGCGCCCGTGCTCGACGGGATCGTCGCGGACGTCGGCTACGCGCACTGCCTCGGCCGGAACCCGATCCTCGAACAGCTGCAGGACGACCTGATGGACCATCGCGACCTGATCGTGCAACTCGTGAAGGCGCGCCGCCCGATGGCCGAGGTCGCGCAGGCGGTCGACGCGCTGTGCCGTCGCCAGGGCGTCGAGCCGCGCCACAAGGCCTATCCGTTCAAGGTGCTCGCGCATCGCGTCGCGAAGATCCACAAGCTGTCGAAGCCGCGCTTCGTCGCGCGCTTCGGGCTGAACGCGACGCGCAACCTGCTGCTCGACCAGGGCCGCGCGGCGAAGCAGCAGGGCTGGTCGCCGCTGTGGTCGATCGACCGCCGCTCCGAGCATGCGCCCGTGCCGGGCCTGTGGGCCGTGGAGCCGCATCTCGGCTTCGCCGGCGTCGGCGCGAAATTCGAGGAGCTGCTGGTGATCACCGACGACGACGCGTACTGGCTCGACGACGACCTGCCGCACGTGCGCCGCTGGCAGCGCCGCCAGGCCGAACGCGCGCCGGCCGTCGCGACCGTGCAGGCCGCCGCCTGACACGCACGCATTGCGCCTTCCTCCCGAATCCCTGAACGACGGACTCACGATGCAGCCTCTTTCCGACGAAGCGCCGCTGGCCCTGTTCGAATCGGTCCACAGCGAAACGGCCGTCGCCTCCGGCGACCTGACGCTCGCGGTGCGAACCTGGGGCGACCGGGCCCGCTCGCCGGTCGTGCTCGTACACGGCTACCCCGACGACAGCAGCGTCTGGCAGCAGGTCGCGCCGCTGCTCGCGCGCAGGCACTACGTGATCGCCTACGACGTGCGCGGCGCGGGCCTGTCCGGCGTGCCGAAGCGCACGGCCGACTATCACCTCGCGAAGCTGACCGACGACTTCGTCGCGGTGATCGACGCGCTCTGCCCCGGCCGCGCGGTGCACCTGATCGCGCACGACTGGGGTTCGATCCAGGGCTGGGAGTTCGTCACCGATCCGCGGCTTGCGGGCCGCATCGTGTCGTACACGTCGTGCTCGGGGCCGTGCCTCGACCACGTCGGCTTCTGGCTGCGCGAACGCGTGCTGCACCCGACGCCCGCATCGCTCGGCAAACTCGGCGGCCAGCTCGTGCGCTCGTGGTACGTGTACCTGTTCCACCTGCCGTTCGTCCCTGAACTCGGCTGGCGACTGTGGCTGGGCCGCGCATGGCCGGCCCTGCTGCGCCGGATCGAGAAGACGCCGGCCGCGCCGCGCCCGACGCAGGCCGACGACGGCGCGCGCGGCGTGCGCCTCTATCGCGCGAACTTCATCCGCTGCCTGTTCGCGCCGCGCGAGCGCTACGCACATGCACCGGTGCAGACGATCGTGCCGCTCGGCGACAAATACGTGAGCCCGGCGCTGTCCGAGAACCTGTCGCGCTGGGTGCCGCAGTACTACCGCCGTGAAGTCGCGGCCGGCCACTGGCTGCCGCTCGCCGATCCCGCGCGCTTCGCGGGCCTCGCCGAGCAGCTGATCGACGCGGTCGAATCGGGCGAGGAACCGCCCGCGCTCGCGAACGCACGCCGCCGCGCGACCAGCGGCCGGTTCAGCGGCAAGGTCGCGGTCGTCACCGGCGCGGGCAGCGGCATCGGCCGCTGCGCGGCGCTCGCGTTCGCCCGCGAAGGCGCGACCGTCGTCGCGTGCGACATCGATCTCGCGAGCGCCGAGCGCACCGCGCTGCTGCTCGGGCTGACCGGTGCGCGGGCATACGCGAAACGCGTGGACGTCGGCGCCGCCGACGAGATGGAAGCGCTCGCGGCATGGGTCGGCAGCGAGCTCGGCGGCGCCGACATCGTGATCAACAACGCGGGCATCGGCATGGCCGGCGGCATCCTCGACACGAGCGAGCGGCACTGGGAGCGCATCCTGCACGTGAACCTGTGGGGCGTGATCCACGGCTCGCGGCTGTTCGCGCAGCAGATGGCCGCGCGCGGCGCGGGCGGCCACATCGTCAACACCGCGTCGGCCGCCGCGTTCGGGCCGTCGCGCGACCTGCCCGCGTACGCGACGACGAAGGCCGCCGTGCTGATGCTCAGCGAATGCATGCGCGCGGAACTCGCGGAAAAAGGCATCGGCGTGACGGCCGTGTGCCCGGGTTTCGCGGAAACCGGAATCATGGCGTCGACGCAATACGCGGGCGCCAACGCCCAGGACGAAGCGCGGCTGCGCAAGCGCGCGACGAAGCTGTACCAGATGCGCGGCCTGAAGCCGGAAACCGTCGCGCAGGCGATGGTCGACGGCGTGCTGCGCAACCGGCCGGTCGTGGCGGTGGGCACCGAGGCGCACGCGCTGCGCTTCGTCGGCCGCTTCATGCCGTGGTTCGGCCGGATGCTGGCCCGCATCAGCATGGCATCGCATTGACGGCGCAGACCGCCGCACAGGAACGGAGACACAGATGACCGCTACCGCCGACTATCACAAGATCAAGGCCCGGCACGTGAAGTTCGACTTCAGCGACACGCCGATCACCTGGGTGCCGAACGACCCGGGCAGCACGCACATCATCAACACGCTGAACCTGCTGTTCCCGGAAGGCGAGCTGTGGTTCTGCCGCGTGTACAACAAGGCGCTGCCGCACATCACCGATGCGCGCCTGCGCGACGAAGCCGAAGGCTTCCTGCGCCAGGAAGCGGTGCATTCGCGCTCGCACGGCGGCGTGCTCAAGCATTATTACGACCGGCACGGGATCGACACGAAGCCGTTCACGCAGAAGCTGAACTGGCTGTTCACGCGCGTGCTGGGCGAAGCGCCGTTCGGGCTGAAGATCGGCCATACGCGCTTCTGGCTGCGGCAGCAGCTCGCGGTGATCGCGTCGCTCGAGCATTTCTTCGGCTACCTCGGCAACTGGGTACTCAACGCGCACGGGCTCGACGAAGGCCGTGCCGACCCGACGATGGTCGACCTGCTGCGCTGGCACGGCGCGGAGGAAGTCGAGCACCGGACCGTCGCGTTCGACATCTACAACCACATGGGCGGCAACTACCCGGAGCGCTGCCTGCACATGGCGTTCGTGATCGTGCTGCTGCTCTACTTCATCACGAGCGGCGCGAAGTTCATGTACCGGCGCGATCCGGCCGCGGGCCGCTATCCGGGTTTCGTGCTCGCGTGGTGGAAGGGTTCGCGGCGCGGGCACCTGCCGTCGTTCTGGAAAGTGATCGGCGCGGCGCTGCGCTATTTCAGGCCGGGCTATACGCCGCACCACGAAGGCTCGACCGAGCAGGCGCTCGCGTATCTGGCGCGCTCGCCGGCCGCGCAGGCGGCCGCGCACGGCGGCAACTGGGGCACGACGAAAGGCGCGTGACCGGGTTCGCCGGCGGGTTCGCGACGGTTTCGGCGGGGGCGTCCGCCGAAATGCGTACAATCGCGGCTTCATTTCCCGGAGGTGCCGCGATGGCCATGAAGAAAACCGATCTAGAAAAGAACAAGGCGCTCAAGCTGACGCACGCGCTGAAGCAGTCGAGCTCCGCCCGTTTCGGCAAGGGCGCCGAGGACGCGGCGAAGCTCGATCGCCGCGCGCAGCGCAAGCTCGACCAGGAACAGGGCCTCGTGCCGTTCGCGTGCAAGCTCAACGCCGAACTCGTCGAACAGCTGAAGGCACGCGCCGCCACGCATCCGAACGGCATGACGGGCCTGCTGTCCGAACTGCTCGTCAACGGCCTCGCCCAGCGCGACGCGTGACGCGCCACGTTTCTCGAAAATAGTCGTTGACAACGCCGTACGACATCGACAAACTCGTTCGCATGCCTACGTTCAAGCTCATCGCCATCGCGAATCATTGCCCGGTGAACATTCGAAAGAATGGATCACGGGAGGCGCTTGTGCGTTAGCATCCGAGCAGTACCGCATGTCACACGAGGCCTCACCGGAAACGGATGAGGCCTTTTTGTTCTGGTGCGCGTCATCCGTCCGGCTCAACGAATGGAGAAGACGATGGACCAGGCAAGCCCGTTGTTCGACCGTCCCGATTCGCGCCGCGCCGGCGCGATCGCGTTACCGACCGTCGTGATCCGATTCGCGGTTGCGCCGCGCACGACGCTGACCTGGCGCGCGCCGGGCGATGCGGAAATTCGTGCGCACGGTGCACCGCTGTGGATCACGCGGCCGCCGAGCGTCGACGACTACTGGGTGCAACCCGGCGACGTGCTGCGCATCGCGCGCGGCGATCGCATCTGGCTCGGCACCGATGACGACCGGCCGGCCGAAGCGTCGATCACGACGGCGTACGTGCGGCGCGGCGAACGGCTGAGACGTACGCTCGCGCGAATGCAACGTTTGCTCGCCGGACGATGGCGAAGACGGGATTGACGATGCGCGATTCCGTCGCGCGACGGGACACCGGAACGCGCGGAATCAACGCATCCGGAAACGGACGCACCCGCGGCGCCATGCGTCGCGGGTGCGTATCGAATGACGCGGCACGCGCGTGCGTGCCGCGAGCGATCGCGCGCCGTGCGCAACCCTTGCATGCATCGCGTGCATCAGGTGCTGGCGGCGAGACGCGGGCCCGTGCTGCGGGGAGTGGCATCGAGGTCGGGGCGTTGCGCCGCCTGCGAGGTCACCCACGGGTCGATGCCTTGCTTTTGCACCTCCTCGAGAAATGACACCCGCGTACGCCAGTAATCCGCCTGTAATTTCGCATCGATGACGCGCTGTTCGGCTGCGAACAGTTCCATGCGCGCCGTCACGAGCATCGACGCAGCGGTTTTTTCCGGCGTGGGGGCGTGCCGCATCGCCCAACGGCTGATCCAGTTCAACATGCTCACCTCCGGGATGACGGACGAACCCGCATCGGGCAATCGCAACCGGTCGCGCCTGCCCGAATGCGCAACGACCGTCACCGCACTTCACCGCCTGCCCTGCACGGACTGCGACTCCCCCGCGTCGGCAACGACTGGCCGGCGTGTGTGCGCGGTGTATCTATCCTAGAAAGACTTGCCGGTTAACGCGATGACGTCTTGCAATCTTTTACACAGAAACCACAGTCGCGCCCGCGTCGCGAAATGACAGTTGCGGACGGAACGGGTTCGGCGCAGGATAGCCCGATATCTGCAACCGCCTGGACTGATGAATGGCCGCTGCACGCCGCTGCGCACCCGCGCCGGTCATGCCGCGCGCGTTCGCGCATGCATTGCGACCGTCCTGCGTTCGGCCAGCATGCGGGTGCGCGATTGCAGTCGCATGTCATCGCATGTCATCGCGCGGCGGCCGCGCGCCGCATGCCGGTCATGTCGTTGCGCCCGCATCGGCCGGCCCGGCCCGCCGCCCCTCATCGAATCGTTTCCATCGTTTCTACCTGCCCGCCTCGTCCGAACCGGTAAAATGCGCGCCTTCCTCGCGCGGCCGGCCTGTCCGACCGTTCGCGCGAACGCGGCCGATCGTGCCCCGCAACTATATCGTCCGAGCTATCCGCGCTATTACAATCCGCCGATAGCGCGGCAATAGTGGCTGGTTACAGTAGGCCGGCCTCGCGCTGCCTTACAACAATTCGGCACGAACAACAAGCAACACGACAACCCGACCGGAGAAAACGCCTTCATGGAATCCATCAAGCGGTATTTCGGCTTCGCTGAAGCCGGCACCGACTTCCGCACCGAAATACTCGCGGGCGTCACCACGTTCCTGACGATGGCCTACATCATCTTCGTCAACCCCGCGATCCTCGGCGATGCCGGCATGCCGAAGGAATCCGTGTTCGTCGCGACCTGCCTCGTCGCGGCGCTGGCATCGATCATCATGGGGCTGTACGCGAACTATCCGATCGCCTGCGCGCCCGGCATGGGCCTGAACGCGTATTTCGCGTATACGGTCGTCAAGGGAATGGGCTTCACGTGGCAGGCCGCGCTCGGCGCGGTGTTCATCTCCGGCTGCCTGTTCCTGCTCGTCACGCTGTTCCGCGTGCGCGAGGCGATCGTCAACGGCATTCCGAAATCGCTGCGCATCTCGATCACCGCCGGCATCGGCCTGTTCCTCGGCATCATCTCGCTGAAGACCTCGGGCGTGATCGTCGGCAGCCCGGCCACGCTCGTCACGCTCGGCGACCTGCACAAGCCCACGACGATCCTCGCGATCATCGGCTTCTTCACGATCGTCACGCTCGACCACCTGCGCGTGCGCGGCGCGATCCTGATCGGCATCATCGGTGTCACCGTCCTGTCGTTCTTCTTCGGCGGCAACCAGTTCCACGGCGTGTTCTCCGCGCCGCCGTCGATCGACGCGACGCTGTTCAAGCTCGACATCGGCGCCGCGCTGTCGACCGGCATCATCAACGTGATCCTCGTGTTCTTCCTCGTCGAGCTGTTCGATGCGACCGGCACGCTGATGGGCGTCGCGAACCGCGCGGGCCTGCTCGTCGAAGGCAAGATGAACCGCCTGAACAAGGCGCTGCTCGCCGACAGCACCGCGATCGTCGCGGGCTCGGTGCTCGGCACGTCGTCGACCACCGCCTATATCGAAAGCGCATCGGGGGTGCAGGCCGGCGGCCGCACCGGCGTGACGGCGATCACCGTCGCCGTGCTGTTCCTCGCGTGCCTGTTCATCGCGCCGCTCGCCGGCGTCGTGCCGGGCTACGCAACGGCACCGGCACTGCTGTACGTGTCGTGCCTGATGCTGCGCGAGATGGTCGACGTGCCGTGGGACGACGCGACCGAAGCCGTGCCGGCCGCGCTGACCGCACTGCTGATGCCGTTCACGTACTCGATCGCGAACGGCGTCGCATTCGGCTTCATCGCGTACGGCGGCCTGAAGCTGCTGACGGGCCAGGCCCGCACGGTCAAGCCGATCGTGTGGATCATCGCGGCCGTGTTCCTGTTCCGCTTCTTCTATCTCGGCAGCGAGTGACGCACGCGCCCCGGTGCGTGGCATGATCAAAAGACGCCACCTTCACGTGTAGTGCCGCCCGGTTCCTGTCGCGGAACCGAACGGCATGGCGAGAAGGACGGCCCCTGACGACCCGGTCGCATTTGCGGCCGGGTCGTTTCACATGGGCGCCCTGTATCGGCGGGCACCCGCGTAGCTGCATGCCCGGGGGGCATTTCCCCGGGCGGGATTGATGGTTGTATTACGCGAAACAATGCGTTTCGGCGTATCAAAAAGCATTGAATTTACCCCAAATATCCAATCGAAATATTGGCGACTGATATATTAAAAATACAAGACATCACTTAATCGTCGCACAGCACCATTTTCTATCGATATTTTCGCAAATCGATACGACGCATGACTTTGATGACGCCCGCAATTATCCCCGGAATTATCGGGTTGATTTATAAAATCCGACTGCTATATTCCGCTTGCACGGCCGAAAATCTCTGCGGTCGCGCGCTCTCCCCGCTCATCAAAAGGAGTGATTCTTTCGGTTTTATTCGGGTCGGCGTGATTCAATATATCAAGCACGCACGGGGTATCCTCCACGCGAATGGGCATGGGGCCGGAAAAACATTGCCTGTTTCATAATCAGGAGTCGTCATGGCAACGATCTACGTAAACGTGATTGTCAATGTCGCGAAAGCCATTGCCGAAAACAATCTGCCGAAATATGTATTCATGGTGGATTCGACGGGCTACAGCGGGGACGGTTCGGAAGGCAGCAATGAATTGCGGACGAAATGCGAAAACGGCGACACGATCGTCTGGTCCGCCGTTTCCCTCGACCCGGGTGAATCCATCGCGATTCTCGGCTTCTGGGGGAGCGCGATTCCCAACATGGTCAACCCGCAACAATATCCGCAATTCGACGGCGCCGTGTGGGGCGGGCGGGTCAACAGCGCGGGAACCAACGTTCAATACTCGATCAACCTGCTGCTGGAGGGTAACGTCCATATGTCGTTCGACCCGTTCATCACGGCGACCAACCCGGCTCGATAACCGGGTGCGGCAGTCCGGGTTCGACTGAATGACCGGTTTCGGCTTGTCGCTTCGCGGCATGGACAAGCCGAAACCGCGATGGACGGATTTGCAAACAGGCGGTTCGTGAAGCGGCGGACCAAAGCGGCCCGAAAGCCTGATGCCTTTCCTTTCCGTGAAGAACTGAACGGCATGACGCCGCAGGACCGCGTGTTCGTTCGGGTAGCCGCCTGGTGCGGGCGACATCAGGTCACGCGTCCGCCTGCCGGAGCACCCAGCGCGCGAAGGCCTGCAACGGCCCCTCGCCCAGTTCCAGCGCCTCCGGCAACACGAGACAGAAGCGCTTGACCACGCCCCGCCCGTCCGGCCAGGGCGCCGCGAGCAGCCCCTGCGCGATTTCGGCGTCGACATAGAGGCGCGGCACCAGCGCGACGCCGAGCCCGGCCAGCGCCGCGGCGATCAGCATCGAGTAAAGATCATAGCGGGCGCCGGCGGCCGGATTGTTCACGGGCAATCCCGTCTCCTGCACGTAAGCCGACCACGCATCGGGCGTCTGGCGCTTGTGCAGGCGCGGCAGCGTGCCCAGCAAGGTGTCCGGCTGCCCGCCCGCGAGCAGCGACGGATGGCAGACCGGCACCAGCACCTCCTCGCACAACCGGTACGTATGCATGCCGGCCCAGGCCGGATGCTCGAAGTGAATCGCCGCATCGAAGCCGCTGCCGGCCAGTACGAACGGCTCGGCGCGATCGGCGAAATGCACCGTGATGTTCGGATGCTGCGTCTGGAATCCCTTGAGCCGCGGAATCAGCCAGCGCGTCGCAAACGTCGGCGTCACGGCGATGTCGACGCTGCCGCCGTCACCGGGCTGCCCCATCATGTACTGGCTGTCGCGCTCGAGCCGGTCCAGCACTTCGCGAACCTGCGCCGCGTAGCGCGCGCCGTTCGGCGCCACCCGCACGCGGTTGCCGACCCGTTCGAACAGCGCGACGCCCAGGAACGTCTCGAGTCGGCCGATCTGCCGGCTGATCGCGCCTTCCGTCAACGCCAGCTCGTCGGCGGCGCGCGCGAAGCTCCCATGCCGCGCCGCGGCCTCGAATGCCATCAATGCCGAATTGCTCGGAATCCTGCGTCGCGTCACGATTGCTCCCGGTCCGACCGCCGTCGGTCATGGCTTGATCAAATGTCATTGAATGGTGACGAATCATCGTTTTCCGCCCATTCTTCCGCTCATTATCATGACAAAAACTCAACCAGTCGAGCCGGCCGATCGCTCAGAAGGCCGCTCGCCACCCGTGGAGATGTCATGATCTATGCCGTTGAATGCAGCATCGCCGAGCCCGCCGTCGAAGCCGGGTGGAACAACTTCTACAGCCGCGTCAAACTGCCGGCGCTGATCTCGGTATCCGGCTTCCGCACGTCGCAACGCTTTCGCGCCCTCGGCGGCGACGGCCCCGTCTACCTCGCGCTGCATACGATCGACGGCCCGGACGTGCTGACGTCGGCCGAGTATCGCGACAAGGGCGGCGGCAATTTCGCGCGCTGGCAGCCGCACATCGTCGAATGGCGCCGTAACGTGTACGACAGCGCGGCACCTGCGCCGGCCGTCTCCGGCCATCAATGGCTGGCCGTGTGCGACGACGCCGCCCCGTTCGCGCGAGCAGGTATCGCAGCCACCGCCATGCATGCGGTCGCGCTGGACCGCCAGCCGGCCGCTCGCTGGCTGGCGGTCCTCGATCACGATCAGGCGCGGCTCGCGTCCGATGCGTCGGGCGCCGCGATCCGGTGCTATGCGCCGATGGGCGACCGGCTCGTCAGCGCGACGGCAACGTCGGCCGCACGCTGACGGGAGCCCGGCCATGCCCAGCGTCACGATTTTCATCCCCGGGACGAGCATGCCGTCCAGCGCGGCACTCGATGCGCTGTCGTCAGCCTGCGAGACGCTCTGCACCGAGGTGTTGCGCGCCGCACCCGGCACGATCCACGTCGCGTACGTGCCGATCCGGCTCGGCCGCGGACATCCGGTCAGCGCGGAGATCCGCTTTCGCATCGCGTCATTTCGCACCACTGAATTGATGGACCGGTTCATGGCCGAACTGGATCGCGAGATTCTCCGGCACACCGGATTCGTCGCACGCATCCGCTGCTTCGGCTACGACACCACCCACCTTCACGCCCGACATTGACCCCATGAGCGCACTCATTCCACGCCCTTCTTTCCCGCGCCGCCAAGTCGGCGATTTCACGGTGACCGCGATCAGCGACGGCACGCTGACGGCCGGCCTCGACCTGCTGTCGAACATCGACGTCGACGACGCGGCCCGTATCATGCACCGGGCCGGCATGCATACGCCGTCGGCGGTCAACATCAACTGCTACGTGATACGCGGCAACGGCCGCACCGTGCTCGTCGACACCGGTGCCGGCGGCATCCGGAACTGGGGCGGCCTGCTGCGTCCGTCGCTGTCGCAAGCCGGCATCGATGCACGCGAGATCGACACGGTCCTGCTGACGCACGCGCATCCGGACCACATCGGCGGCCTGCTCGACGCAGACGGGCGCCCGGCCTTTCCGCAAGCGGAGGTGCTCATCGACGAACGGGAACGCATGTTCTGGCTGGACGACGATATGTACGAGAGAGCCAGCGAGCGAGCGCGCATCAATGTCCGAATCGCGCGGCGCGCGTTCGACGCCTGCGCGGCGCAACTGCGCACCATCGCGGCAGGCGACGTGCTGCCCGGTATCGCCGCCGTGCCGCTGCCGGGGCACACGCCCGGCCACACCGGCTATCGCGTCGAATCGCAGGGCGAGCGCCTGCTGATCTGGGGCGATCTCGTGCATTTCGCGCCGATCCAGGTTGCTCGCCCCGACGTGTCGATCGCGTTCGATCACGATCCGTCGCAGGCATCGGCGACCCGCGCGGCCACGCTCGCCGAAGTCGCTTCGGATCGCTTGCTGATTGCCGGCATGCACCTCGCCGACGCAGGCTTCGCACGCATCGCGCGCACGCACGACGCAACGGGCGGCGCGTACGCGCTGATCGACTCAGATTGAGCGAAACGGGATCAAGCGAAACGGAACGCGGGCACGCCATCGCGCCGCACGATGCCCGGACCGTGCAGCGCATCGTCCCGCACAAGCGATCGATCTACCGGACGAGCCCGCGCCGATATGACACGGGCGCCGGTATCCGGCGCCCGCTCCGTAGCTGCCCGGTCGTCCGGCTCAGCGCCAGTTCGCTTCGTAGAAGCGCACGTAGCCGCTGCGCAGCGTCACGCATTGCGCGCGCGTCTCGGACAGCAACCGCCGTGCGGCTGCCTCGATCCGCTCGCGGTGCTGATCGTACGCACCGACCATGTCCTCGAAGCGCGGCGATGCCGCACCGAAATGATCCTCCAGCGCCTCGGCGGTGATCTGACATTGGACGCGCTCGCCATTGACCAGCGCCGTGAAACCAAGCATCAGGTCGCGCCCCGAATATTCGGGCTTCTCATTCGTGAAATGGATCTGCATGGGAGCCGCCTCGACCGGTAGAAAGCAAATGACCGCGTCCGTCGTCCGCTACCGGCCGGACGAAAATTTACGCGGGCTCGCCGGCAGAGGCACGATCCACGGGGGTATGGCGCGGACTAATGCATGCCGGTTGCATTCCACTTTAGACGGTTTCGCGCAGGAGGCAAAATTTGCGATGTGCGTCGTTCCGACGCGCATTTCCTCTGACCAGCGCGACATCCGGCACCGTTTTGCCGAACGGCGTCAGTGAGGATCGGTGGGCCAGACGTTCAGCGCGATCGCGGCGGTCGTGGCGCCCACCGCGATCGCGGCCGCTCCGTATTGCACCGCGTCGCTCAGGTCGAACAGCAGCCCGTGGATCGCCACGGCGATGCCGCCCAGCATGATGAAGGTGGCGATGGCCGCCAGCACGACTCTCAGTTCCGTCCGAACCATGATGCGTCTCCCGAACGGATGCATGTCGCGTCGCATGCATGTTGCGATGCGGAACACGGCGCGTGCATGTTCCATTTCCATCATTGCAGGCGGGCGCTTAAAAGCAAGGGGTTTTTGTACGCAGTCGCACAACGTGCGCGGCGCTTGTATGATGAGGCGATATCGACGGCGGCGGCCCGGGTGGCGGATGGTGCGGTGCAGGGCGTCAAAGGGTTCGACTGCGAAGCGGGGGCCTCGGAACGCGCTGATGTGCGGGCTCGGGTTGACCGCGAAGCGTGGGACCAGAGCAAGCGCTGAAGCGCCAACTCCGGCCAACTGCGAAGCATGGGGCCCAAATAAGCGCTAAAGCGCTAACTCGGACCGACCGCGAAGCATGGGGCCCAAGTAAGCGCTAAAGCGCTAACTTGGGCCGACAGGAGACAAGACATGCCTCAATCTTTCGTGCTGCCCGCCACCGCGGGCCGCACCGACCTGCTCGCGCAGGCGCATGCCCGTTCGACCGCGGTCGGCCTGCGCGCGAACGAGCGCCCCGATTTCTCGCCGCTGTCGCGGCTCGCGCTGCGCGAACTGCTCGACACGAACCACGCATTGTTCGCGCACGCACGCCCGGTGATGGAAGACCTCCACGCGCAAATCGCCGACACGCAAAGCCTCGTGCTGCTCACCGATGCCGACGGCGTGATCCTGCACAGCATCGGCGACGCGGACTTCATCGAGAAGGCGAACCGCGTCGCGCTGTGCACCGGCGTGTCATGGGCCGAAGGCGCACGCGGCACCAACGCGATCGGCACCGCGCTCGCATCGGGCCAGGCAGTCGCCGTGCACGGGTCGGAACACTTCCTGCGCGCGAACCATATCCTCACCTGCTCGTGCGCGCCGATCATCGATCCGTTCGGCCGCACCCTCGGCACGCTCGACGTGAGCGGCGACCCACGCGGCTTCAGCCCCCATACGCTCGCGCTCGTGCGGATGTCCGCGCAGCTGATCGAGAACCACCTGTTCGCGAACCAGTGCGCGGAGGCGCTGCGGCTGCGCTTCCACGCCCACGAGGATTGCGTCGACTCGCTGTTCGCCGGGCTCGTCGCGTTCGGCCCCGACGGCGGGCTGATCGCCGCGAACCGGAGCGCGCAATTCCAGCTCGGCGCGACGTTCGATGCATTGCAGCATCAAGGCTGCGACGCGCTGTTCGGCATGCACTTCGGCCAACTCGCGCAGCAGGCGGCCCGCGCGGCCGGCGCACCGTTCCGCCTCACGCTGTCGACCGGCGTGCGCGTGCTCGCCCGCTGCGAATTCGCGGAAGTGCACAAGACGACCGTCGCCGTCACGCCGCCCGCCCCCGCCGTGCGCACGCGGGCGCCGGACCTCGACGCGATCACGTTCGCGACGCTCGACACCGGCGATGCGCGGATGGCCGCCGTGCTCGAACGCGTCGCGAAGATCCGCGGACGCGACCTGCCGTTGCTGATCCTCGGCCAGACCGGCACCGGCAAGGAATGGCTCGCGCGTGCGCTGCACCAGGCATCGCCGCGCGCGGACGGCCCGTTCGTCGCGGTCAACTGCGCGGCGCTGCCGGATTCGCTGATCGAGGCCGAACTGTTCGGCTACGAGGACGGTGCGTTCACCGGCGCGCGCAAGCGCGGCAGCCCCGGCAAGATCGTGCAGGCCGACGGCGGCACGCTGTTTCTCGACGAAATCGGCGACATGCCGCTCGCGCAGCAGGTCAGGCTGATGCGCGTGCTGCAGGAGCGCGCGGTGATGCCGCTCGGCGGCGCACGCGCGGTGCCGGTCGACGTGCGCGTGGTCTGCGCGACCCACCGCGACCTGCGCGCGATGATCGCCGCAGGCACGTTCCGCGAAGACCTGTTCTACCGGATCAACGGGCTCGCGGTCACGCTGCCGCCGCTCGCCGCGCGCACCGACCTGCCGGCGCTGGTCGAGCGGATCCTCGCGCGGCTGGCGCGCAGCGAGCCGATGCCGGGCCGCCTCGCGGCCGACGTGCTCGACGCGTTCATGCGGCACCGCTGGCCCGGCAACCTGCGGCAAATGACCAACGTGCTGCGCACGGCCGGCATGCTCGCCGAAGACGAAGCCGAAATCACGCTCGCGCACCTGCCCGACGATTTCTGGCTCGACTGCGACGACGCACCCGCGGCGCAAGCCGCACCGGCCGACGTGCGCGAAGCGACGACGCTGCAGAGCCACCAGGCTGCGGTGATCGATGCCGTGCTCGCACGGCACGGCGGCAACGTATCGGCCGCCGCGCGGGAGCTCGGGCTCGCGCGCAATACCGTGTACCGCTACCTGCGCCGGCACTGACACGTTCCGGGCCGGTTGCCCGCCCGACGGGCGCCGCCCGCAGGCGGCTTCGGGTATGCTTGGCGCTTGCGTTGCCTTCCGGCATCGCGCTGCCTTTCCTCGCTTCGCTGCCGATTCGCCGCCCGCTTTCACCCATGACCGATCCCGACCACCCGCCTCTCGTGCGCATCGAGCCGCTCGGCGCGACGTTCGACGCGCCCGATTCGCTGACGCTGCTCGAGGCCGCCGCGTTCGCGCACGTCAGGCTGCCGCGCTCGTGCCGCAACGGCACGTGCCGAAGCTGCCTGTGCAGGATCGTCAGCGGCAGCGTACGCTATACGATCGAATGGCCGGGCCTGAGCCGCGAGGAAAAGGCCGACGGCTATACGCTGCCGTGCGTGGCCGTCGCGACTTCGGATGTCGTGCTCGACGTGCCCGATGCGGTCATGATCGACTGAACGCGGCGCGCTGCCGCGCGCCGTCCCGCAACGATGATGCCTGCCTGGAGAAGATGATGACCCAGTCCACCGATCGCATCGAGAAGCAAGCCTTGCTCACCGCGCCGCTGGCGCGCGTCTGGGAAGCCGTCAGCAATGCCGGCGAATTCGGCATCTGGTTCGGCGTGTCGTTCGACGGGCCGTTCGTGCCCGACCAGCCGCTGTTCGGCCGCATCACGCCGACGCGCGTCGACGACGACATCGCCAAGGCACAGGAGCCGTATGCGGGCACTGTGTTCGAAATCGTCGTCGATCGCGTCGAGCCGAAACAACTGTTCTCCTTTCGCTGGCATCCGTTCGCGATCGACCCGAACTTCGATTACACGTCCGAGCCGATGACGCTCGTCACGTTCGCGCTCGCGGAAAAGGACGGCGGCACGCTGCTGACGGTCACCGAGACGGGTTTCGACCAGCTGATCGAAGCGCGCCGTGCGAAGGCGCGCGAGATGAACGATCACGGCTGGGCCGCGCAGATGATGCTGATCACGAAATATCTGGCGAAGCACGCGTGAGCGCGCCGCGCGTCATTCCCGGTATCCACGTGCCCGCATGCCCTAGCCGCGGGTGCATGGCATAATCCGCTCCATCGTTACCCTACGCCGCCCCGCGCATCGCATGCTGAGTCGTCGTTTCCGGAAGATCGTCAGTCTGATCGGGATGCTCGCCATCCTGATGACGGCGCTCGCGCCGACGATCTCGCAGGCGCTGACGACGCAAGGCCGCGTCGACGCGCTGCTTGCCGGCCACTGCACGGCCGCGCCGGCTGACGGCGGCCACGCCGGCGATGCGTCGTCGAAAAGCCTGCAGGCGCATCTGCAGGCCTGCGGCTATTGCAGCCTGCTCGCCCATACGCCGGCCCTGCCCGCGCCCGAACTGACGTTCGCGGCCAACGTCCACCCGCTCCAGCACCGCGAAGCAACCCGCTTCGAAAGCCTGCGCCGCGCGCTGCCGCTCACGGCCGCGCAGCCGCGCGCCCCGCCGCTCGCGTCCTGATTCGTCGTCACCGCGCGTGATGCCGCAGCGCATCGCGCCGTCCGCACGCGTCCGCGCGTGCATGCCGTGTCACGTTTCGAAGGACGATCATGTTCGACCGTATTGCTCGCGGCGCCGTGCCGTGCGTGCGCTCGCCCGCTGGTTGCGCGTGCGCGAACGCGCGGCCGTGTGCCGAATTCGAATATATCGTTGTCCTTACCATTTCCAACCGGATCATCCCGTCATGAAAACTACTGCATTCCTCCGCGGCGCACTCGTCGCTCTCGGCTTCGTCGTCGCCCAGGCCGCACACGCGCACGCGCACCCGAAAACCCTGGAACCGGCCGCCGACGCCACGCTGTCGAGCGCGCCGCACGCGGTCACGATCGACTTCAGCGAAACGCTCGAACCCGCATTCAGTTCGATCGCCGTCACCGACAGCCACGGCCAGTCGGTCGCCGACGGGAAATCCGCGGTCGACGCCGGCAACCGGAAGCGGATGCATATCGCACTGGCGAACCTGACGCCCGGCACGTACACGGTCGCATGGGTCGCGGTGGCGAGCGACGGCCATCGCACGCAGGGCCGCTACGCGTTCACGCTGAAGTAACGCACACGCTGACCGCTTCCCTACCCGATCAGGAACACCAACAATGAAACCCTCGATTCCGACCAGCCTGCTGTTCGCCCTGCTGGCGCTACAGGCGCCCGCCACGTTCGCCGCGTCGGCCGTCCAGGCCGATGCATGCTGGATCCGCACGATGCCGGCGATGGTGCCGTCATCCGGCTATTTCACGCTGAAGAACGACGGCGACAAGCCCGTCACGCTCACTGGCATCGATACGCCCGCGTTCGGGATGGCGATGATGCACGAAACGCAGACGGCCGGCAGTACCGCGAAGATGGTTCACGTCGAAGCGGTCGACGTGCCCGCGCACGGCACGGTGACGTTCAGGCCGAAGGGCTATCACGTGATGCTCGAGGAGCCGCGTCAGCCCGTCGCGCCCGGCGCGAAGGTGCCGTTGCGGCTGCATTTCGCCGACGGCGCGACGGCGTCCGTGACCTGCGACGCGAAGGCGCCGTCCTACACCGGCCAGTAACGCCGCATGCGCAACGACCGAAGGAGATGCACATGAGCAAGGAACGCCTGCCGCTGGCCAACCTGATCGTCCGCTACCGGACGCCGCTGAATGTCGCCGTGCTGATCGTCTGCGGGTTATGGGCGGGGTGGATCGCATGGATGACGCGGCCGTCCGCGATCGATTCGCCGTCGTCGATCGCCGCCTACTGCGTGCGCGGCGCGCGTTGACGCCGTGTGTCGGGGTGAACCGCGCCGCCGTGGCATCATGCACGGATTCACCCCGACCGCAGAACCCGCCTTTCGGAGCGCCGCATGTCCATTCAGACCTGGCTGCTGTTTGCCGCCGCCTATCTCGCCACCACGCTGTCACCCGGCCCCAACGTGCTGCTCGTCATCCGCAACACGGTGCGCTACGGCTCGCGCGGCACCGCCGCGACGATCGCGGGCAACCTCGTCGCGCAAGGCGCGCTGGTCATGCTCGTCGCGTTCGGCGTCGGCGCCGTGCTGGCCGAGATGCCGCCGCTGTTCATCGCGATGAAGGTCGTCGGCGCCGCGTATCTGATCTATCTGGGCATCCGGCAACTGCGCGGCGGGCGCAACCCCCGTTCGCCGGACGGCGAGGCCGCGATCGTCGAGCCCGACCGCAGGAAACTGTTCCGCGAAGCGCTGTTCGTGTCGGGCAGCAATCCGAAGACGATGATCTTCCTGTCGGCATTCATGCCGCAGTTCATCGCGCACGATCGCCCGCTCGCGATGCAGTTCGTCGTGATGTACGCAACGATCGCCTGCACCGTCGTCATCGTGCACAGCGTCTATTCGTTCGGCGTGCGCCGGCTCCATCGCGGCATCGGCATCAGCCCGTGGGTACGCGCGGCCAAGCGCGCGAGCGGGCTGCTGTTCGTCGGGCTCGGGATCAAGCTGCTGACCGCGCGGCAGGCGTAAGCATCCGCACGGCGACGGCCCGCGCCGCGGCGCGGGCGGAATCGTCAGCCCTTCGATTCGGCCAGCGCTGCCGCAATCTCGCCGAACGACGGCCGCGCGTCGATATCTTCGTTCAGGCACGCGGCCGCCAGCGCGTCGAGTGCGTGCGAGCCTTCCCACGCAGGCGGCTCGCAGCGCGCCAGCAACTCGCCGAGCAGATGACCGAACGCCCTGACCTCCAGCCGTTCGAGCCGCGCCGCGCGCTCGCGGTCGTTCACGTCGTAGACCGACGCCGCGCCGAAATCGCCGAGCAGCGCGCCGCCCTTGCCGTCGTGCAGGATGTTGTGCGCGTACAGGTCGCCGTGCATGATGCCGCGCGCGTGCAGATGCGCGGCGACCGACGCGATGCCGAGCGCGATCCGCGACGCGTCGGCCGGCGCGAATCGCGCATCGGCCGCATACACGTCGCGCGTGCAGGACGCGAAGCTCGGCGGCCCGGCGAGGTTGGTCAGCGCCGGATCGACCAGTTCCATCACAAGGCCGTGCGTGCCGTCCGGATGAGCGCGCACCTTGCCGATCACCGGAATCATGTTCGGGTGGCGCCCGGCGTGCAGGCAGGCGGCCATTTCGCAATCGGGCAGGCCGTCGCTCGTCACCGCGCCCTTGAACAGCTTGACCGCGACCGTTCGCGGCACGGCGCCGTCCACACGCCATTGCGCGCGGTAGATTACGCCCGACGCGCCTTCGCCGAGCTTCTCGTCGCAGGTCAGCGACCTCCAGTCGATGTCCGCGACGCCCGGCTCGGCCGAAGCCGCGGCTTCCGGCGCGGCGCCGAACGGATTGCCCGCCGACGCGAGCCACGCGAGGCGCGGCAGGCGCAACAGCCAGTCCGGCAGCGCGTCGAGCCGGTTCGCCGACAGCCGCACCAGCTCCAGCGCACGGCAGGCGGCCATTTCGGGCGGCAACGCACGCAGCCGGTTACCCGCGAGCATCAGCTTCTGCAGGCGCGCGCAATCGCCGATCTCGGCGGGCAGCGCGTCGATTTCGTTGTCGGTCAGGATCAGCCAGCGCAGCGCACGCGGCAGCGAGTCGCGCGGCACCGTGCGGATCCGGTTCGCCTTGAAGCCGATCATGTCGAGCTGCGCGCACGTGCCGAGCACTTCAGGAAATTCGGTGAAGCGATTGCCGGACGCGAACAGGATGCGCAGGCGATGCAGCCGCGACAGGTCGTCCGGCAGCGCGGACAGCGCATTGCCGGACAGGTCGAGCACTTCGAGCGTATCCGCCAGATCGAAGATCTCGCGCGGGAATTCGGTCAGCCCGCACGCAAGCTTCAGTTGCCGGGCGCCCGACAGCTGGCCGGCCTGCAGTTGTTCGAGGGTCGTCGTCACGGGGAGAAAACGGGTTGCGGTTGCGAGGATCGTCGGATCGATCCGGCGAATTTTACCGGGTTCCCCCTCGCCTGCCCCGCGATCGCGTCACACCCCCTTCACAAACGCGCAATGTGGCGCTAGAATTGCGCCCCTTGCAGTACTGAAGTGCCGACGTGGTGAAATTGGTAGACACGCTATCTTGAGGGGGTAGTGGCGAAAGCTGTGCGAGTTCGAGTCTCGCCGTCGGCACCAGATACGGTTTTTCCGTGTTTCGTGCATTTGCAGAACCCGCGACAGCGCATGGCTTCGCGGGTTTTTTGTTGTCCGCTGCGCAACGACCGAGGCAACCCCGGCCGGCGAGACTGCGCAAACGGCGGCCCGCATCCGCATGCGCCCTTTCGCATCCGCACCTCCCGGATACGATGAGCCGCACGCAAAACACGCATCAATGCTCGTCTGCCCGGTTCAGGAAAAAAAGCGGATATCGACCGTCCTCCAGACCCCTTCCGTGTTGAACGGGCTTCGTGCACGAGTCGCCGCACCGTGTCGATATCGCCCGCCTCATAGAGCAACAGGCCCCCGCTCACCGAGCTAGCGTGTCGGCAAGTCCTCCGCGAAATTGTCGAACACACGTTGCACCAAGGCATTGATTCTCAGCATCGTGGCAGACTGGGTTCTGCCCGCGAGCGTGACGATCCCGAAACAGGCCGAACCAGCCAGCGGCGGATCGAGCGGCACCGGATGCAACCTTCCCGCCCGAACCGCCTCGTCGAATACTGGCCGGCTGCCAAGAATGACGACATCGCTGACGGCTGCCGCCGCCTCCAGCTCGCCGAAATCGTCGCTCTGGAGCTTGATGCGATCCGCGATTGGATATCCGAGATGCTGCTGAAGATCGTCGAGCGCGTACTTCGACAGATGCGTGCAGCCGACCGGATACTTCAATAGATTCTCGGGCGATACGCCAGCCATGCCCGCGAGCGGATGCGCGTGACCGCAGAAGAATGCGGCCCGCCATCTCGGCAGCGGCACGATCTCGATTTCCGGCTGCTGCGTGAGCGACGCGATATCGCCAACGAACATGTCGATGCGCTCCGCCAGCAACATGCCGAGCAGGTCGGCAGTATTGCCTCGCTTGAGTACCACGCGTACTTGGGGCGCATTAACGGCCCCGAACGTCAGGATGGGTTGCCTGAGCAGCGCGGCTGGCGTCGCGCCCAGCCCGATGCAGAGATCGCCGAACTCCCCGCGCTCGAGCAGCGCGAGGTCGCGCCTGAGCTCCCGCACTTCGAAATCGATCCGGCGCGCCCGCTCGACGAATACCTTGCCGTGCGGCGTCAGCGTGATACGTTGCGCGCCGCGATCGAACAGCGAAATACCGAACTCCGCTTCGATCGACTGGATACTGCGTGACAGCGCGGATTGACTCAGGTGCACCTCCGCGCAAGCGCGACTGAAATTCTGGCACCGAGCGAGCGCGAGGACGTGTTGCAGTTTGCGAAGGTTCATGTGAAATCAGGCGTTCACGGGCAGCGACGCTGCCCACGTGCGGAAAGTATAGTCGCGCCCTTCGCCGCAACGGCTTGATCGTGGCGCCTGTGTGCCGCGTCAGAACCGGTGATGAATGCCGACGCTCACGCCGACCTGACTCTTGCCAGGCTGGCCCACACTGGAAAAGCTGTTGACGCCGAACGCGCTCTCGTCGGAGTTCCAGACCGTGCCGACATGCGCATACAGAAACGTCGCCTTCGACAGCAGATACTCGCCTCCGCCGACCAACAGCGTCGGGTGCCCCGGCGTGCTCTGGAACGCGTAGCGGCCGCCCAGCACGTACCATTGAATCGTCGGCGTCGCGAAACCCTTCGCACTGCCCCAGTAAGCCACGCCGCGCGGCGTCAACTGGAGGTCTCCGACCACGCGCGTGACGCCCGCGGCAACGGTCACGCCGCCCACCGTATAACGAAGCGCCGCGCTGTACCGCTCATCGACCCGCCCCGATGCATCGATGCCGCCTGCGCTCGTACCGCGACTCTGCTCGTAAAGCACGCGAGCGGCAAGCGCTCCCCGGTCATATTCGAGCGCCGCACCGACATACCGGCCGGCTAGGCCGTTGCCCGGAAGTTGTTGACCGAAGCCATATTCAGCCTCGACATTGAATCCGTAAAACGGCTGTGACTGGAACTTCACCGCATTGTTCAGCCTCAGCGTCGCCAGCGGGATCGCGTTCAGCGAAAGCGTCGAGTCGTTGGCGAAATACGTAGGATCATAGAGCACCGTCTTGTCGAACTGTACGCTGTATTGCCGCCCGAACGTCAGCCGGCCATAAGGCGATCGAAACCCGACGCTCGAAAGGCGGTTGAACAACGTGCCCGGCGTCACGAGGGTGCCCTTGCCGAGGTCGAAGCCGTTTTCGAGCTGAAAGATTGCACCGTAGCCCCCGCCGAGATCCTCGTCGCCCTTGATGCCGAAGCGGGACGGCAGAAACGCACTGCCCAGCATGCCAAGCGACGACTTCCCGTTCGATCCGGCGTTGGTCAAGCTCTGGATGCCGATATCCAGGATGCCGTACATGACCACCGAGCTCTGCGCGCGGGCGCCATCCGCCCCCGTCGCGCACGCAAGCGTCAACGCGGTCGTCGCCAGTCTCCTCACTGATTTTCTGTTTTTCATGTCGCCCCATCGATTGATTGGATTGTGCCTCGATCCGGCCCAACGCATTCCCGCCCGCTACGGCATATTCATTTCGCATACCGAATCATTTGAAAACCGATCTTCTTCGTCGCATGTGCGGCACAGGTGTATGCGTTCGCGTGAATCTTCGAGACCGCGATGCATCGTATTCAGCTAAAAAATCACTATCCAATGAGATTCTTGTCGTCCGGCGATGCAAGAGTTGCATGACCCTCCGATGATCGTGTGCGGAACACACGAGCGGCGCTTCGATCTCGACGAATCAATCGCGCTCCCGGACCGTTCCGATCATGTCGGTCACGACCGACATGGCCATCCTCGTCAAAAAAAAGCGCGTATCAGTTTCATGACTGACACGCGCACAAGGAGACACGGCTCCGATGTGGATTGCGCGAACGACGCGTTGTGACCTTGGACTACCGCGACGCACGACGATCAGGACATCCATTCGGCTCGACCGCAAGTCCCGGACAAATCGGCGTGGTTCCGACAGCGCGGCATATCGATTCGTACCGGTCGCCATGCGACCGCGCAACGGGCTTCGTCATCGCGAACCCGGACGCGCCCGCCCGTTCATCGGGCAATCCGCCCGACGAGCGGGTCGATCCAGCGGCCGGCTATCCACACATACGCGCCGGTTGAGATCGCGCAGAACCAGTAAAGCCCGATCCCGACGACGATCCCGACCGTCATCGGCGATTCGACCGGGAAGTGGCGTGTCAACACGGCCGGAGCGAACGCGACGGTCAGGATGAACGCAAAGTAGATGCCCAGCACGAGCACGCTCATGCCGATGCTCAGGCGTGTGCGGCGCCGGACCAGACGGGCCACGTCGCGCGTGCGTGCGTCGACGCTTGCGTTCGCATCGGTGCTGCGCGCGACGACTGCCGGGTGATTGACGTTCGACATGGTTGCTCCAGTGATCAGTGAGTTTGGGGAGCGCTGATGCCGATGCCGGTCGCGCTGCGGAACATCTGCGCATCGAATCCCGCACGCTCCGCCGCCGCACGAGCAGACGAGTCGGTAATCGATGCGAGCCATGCGACGCCGAACGCCAGCGTCATCGAGAACAGGGTCGGGTTCGCGTACGGAAAGAGCGCACTGTCGTGCTTCAGGATGCCCACCCAGATCGTCGGCCCGGTCACGAGCAGCCCGACCGACGACACCAACCCGACTATCCCGCCAGCCAGTACGCCGCGCGTCGTCAATCCTCGCCAGAACATCGACAGCATCAGGATCGGGAAGTTGGTGCTCGCCGAAATGGAGAACGCGAGCCCGACCAGGAAGCTGATGTTCAGGTTTTGCACGAGATGCGACAGCAGCAGCGCGGCCGCGACCAGTACGAACGTGGCCCGGCGCGATACCGCCAGTTCGCGTGCCGGATCGGCTTGCCCCCTGCACAGGATGCGCTTGTACAGATCATGACCGACCGCCGATGCGCCCGAAATCGTGAGCCCCGCAACGACCGCCAGGATCGTTGCGAACGCAACTGCGGACATGATGCCGAGGAAGACGTCTCCGCCGAAGTAATGGCTCAGATGCATCGCCGTCATGTTTCCGCCGCCGATCAGCGTGTGCGTGACCGGATCCAGGAAAGCGGGATTGCGGAGCACGAATACGATCGCACCGGCGCCGATCACGACGACCGCGGTATAGAACCACGCAATGAGCGCGGTTGCGTAGAACGCCGATTGCCGGGCCGCGGCACCGTCGCGTACGGTGAACAGGCGACTCAGGATATGCGGCAGGCCTACCATGCCGAAGATCAACGACATGCCGAGCGAAATCGCATCCACGGGGTTCGTGACGAGCCGGCTCGGCGCCAGCACGGCCGAGCCGGCCGGATGAGACTGCACCACCGTGGCGATCAACCGACTCGCGCTGAAGCCGGTCGCCTGCAGCACCTTGAACGCCAGATACGTACCGATCGCCACCATCAGCACCGCCTTCACGATCTGCACCCACGTAGTGGCCAGCATCCCGCCGATCAGCACGTACACGAGCACCAGCGCGCCAACCGCGAGCATCGCCACCATGTAAGGCACGCCGAACAGCAGCTGGATCAGCTTGCCGGCGCCGACCAGCTGGATGACGAGATAGAACAGCACGATCACCAGCGAATTCACGGCGGCCAGGCTCCGAACCGGACGCTCCGCGAGACGGAATGCGACGACATCGGCGAGCGTGAAGCGTCCGAGATTACGTAGCGGTTCCGCGACGAGAAACAGCAGGATCGGCCAGCCGATCAGCGTGCCGACGCCGTAAATGATGGAGTCGTAGCCCGAGCCGGCCATCATGCCGACCGCACCGAGGAACGACGATGCGGACATGTAGTCGCCTGCGAGCGCGAAGCCGTTCTGCAACGGCGTGACACTGCCGCCGGCCGTATAGAACTGCGAAACCGAGCGGTTGCGACGCGATGCCCAGTACGTGATGCCGAGCGTCAACGCAACGAAGAGCAGAAACGGCGCAAGCGTATACCCGCTTGCGACGCGCTGCGCCGGTGCTTCGGCCGCACATGCCGCGCCCGTTGCGGCCGCGGCGCACACGCCTGCCGACAGCGAGGCCATCGTCCGCCGGGCGCGAAACGTTGCATGTTCCATGATGTTCTCCTCCATTTTTTTTATGAATGCTTCGGTCGCGCGACGCTTTCCGTCAAACGCCGAGACGGCGACGCACGACTTCGTCGAAAATCGCGACGCCGATCGGCGCCACGTCGTCGTTGAAGTCGTATTCGGGGTGATGGCACATGTGACCGCCCTGCCCGAGAAAGAAATAACAACCGGGTCGCGCCTCGAGAAAGCGCGCGACATCGTCACCCGCCATCAACGGTGCCACGTCGGTCAGCACGTTCGCGGCGCCGACCACGGTATCGGCAGCCGCCATGACACATCGCGCCGGAGCTTCCGCATTGATCGTGGCCGGCGTGCCGTGCGAAATGTCGAGATCGATCGCGCATCCGTGCGACAGCGCAACGCCGTCGCAGATCTCTCGCATGCGCCGATGCACGCGTTCGCGCGCCAGCGGCGACAGCGCGCGCGTAGTGCCTTGCAGCGACGCGCGATCGGGAATGACGTTCGCCGTCGCCCCCGCAACGAACTGGCAGATGCTCAGCACCGCGCTGTCGAGCGGATCGATCGCGCGGCTGACGACGGTCTGCAATGCAGTGACGAGCAACGCGCCGATGGCAATCGGATCGACGCTACGATGCGGCGTTCCGCCATGACTGCCGGTGCCGCGAATCTCGATCGAGAAAAAATCCACCGCGGCAAGCTGCGATCCGACGCGCACGCCGATCTTGCCCGGTTCGAGCTGCGGATGGTTGTGCAACCCGTAGATTTCGTCGAACGGGAAACGCGCGAGCAACTGATCGTCGAGCATCGCCTGACTGCCTTTGACGATTTCCTCGGCCGGCTGGAATACCAGCACGACCCGCCCCTTGAACTGGCGATGGCCGGCCAGCAGCTTCGCCGCGCCGAGCAGGATCGCGGTGTGTCCATCGTGACCGCAGCCATGAAACAGTCCGTGATGGACCGAGCGATAAACCGGCCGGCCTTCCTCCTGGATCGGCAGCGCATCCATGTCGGCGCGCAACGCAATCGTGGGGCCCGGCCCGCCGTTACCGTCGATCACGCCCACCACGCCGGTACGGCCGATTCCGGTATGCGTATCGATGCCGAACGAGCGCAGCAACTCCGCGACGAACGCTGCCGTGCCGGTTTCCTGAAACGCGATTTCCGGACGACTGTGAATCTGTCGACGCCACGCTTTCATGTCCTCGGACAGTGCGGCGACGGGTGTACTGATCTGCATGGAACGATTCCTCGGGGATTGCTGCCGCGCGGCAAGCGCGACGTGGCTGAACGAACCTGTCGAACAAGGCTCGACGTTCGCCTGATTCTAGGAATCGCAAAATATGCGGTCCAATGCAAAGTTTCGGCATTTCCTATGCAGAGAGCACATAGGCACGCGACGACACCGACGGATTGGTCGGCCGCCATGCGCAGCGACCTCCGTGAGCGCAAATGCAGTCGCCAGATCAGATAGCCGCCGAATTGGTAGACACGCTACCTTGAGGGGGTAGCGGCGAAAGCTGTGCGGGTTCGAGTCTCGCCGTCGGCACCAGAACACGGTTGCACCGTGTTTCGGGCGCGTTAAAAGAACCGCGAAAGCGCAAGGCTTCGCGGTTCTTTTTATTGCATCGGCAAGGCGGGCCGATGCGTGGACCGGTGCGTCATCGAAGAACGAGACGCAGCTGGCGGCCGGCGTCGCGCCATCGATGCGCGAAACGGCGGCCCGGACACGTGATGCGCGCCCGCCAACACGGCGTCGCAGGCCGCGTCCGACGGCGATCCGGTTGAATGCTCGAGTGAATCAGATTGCGCGTTTCGGCTCGCGGACTGCTCGCACGAGCGTGACGCGCCAGCATCCAGCCGCCGCCAGCGACAACCCGATCGCAACGAAGATCGCGACGCGCACGCCTCCCCCCGGGGTCTGCGCGGTGCTCATCAGCGCGCCGAAGATCGCCACGCCGAATCCGGAGCCGCTTTGCCTGCTCGCATTGAGCACGCCAGCCGCGATGCCCGCACGGCTCTTCTCGACGGCGCCCATCATCGCGGCCGTGACGGCCGCCTGCAACGCCGGTTGGCGGCGGTAGCGGCTGTCGGCTGTCGGCAGCGGAGCAATTGCTGCTTTCGCTTGCGCGTGTCGGTGTCGATTTATCCAATCCGCAGTTAGAACAGGCAATCAACGATTGCGTAGCCAACCTCCAATCAGGCTGATCGGCCAATTTCCATGTACGGCCAAGAGCGACCATTCCACGATCACGCGTTTATACTCCCGGGCACAGCAATCTGCGTGACACGACAAGGCCAAATGAAAACAAGAGAATTGTTGATCGCTTCGCTAGGAGCGTTGGTATTGACTCAACCTTCACCATCCTTCTCGCAAAACATTAACGGGAAAAATCTCTATATACAAAGATGCGCGATGTGCCATGGCGCAGATATCAGGGGCACCGGGCCATTGGCCAAGAAAAGCAATCCTGCCACGCCTGACCTCACAACTGCTGCGTTCAAAAAGCGACTCCATGATTATCCAGGCGTCATTGTTTCATCGGTAATACTTCGTCCGAACGGGGACCTGATTCCGAGAACTTTGAGGGAGAACGGCGTAAAGCTTGCGCCGCACTCCTGGACCGTTCAGGATTTTCGCGATCTGAATAACTACATGAGTGACGTGATTTCCAAAAGCCGATGATTCCGTGTTGACCGTCTGACCGCGATGGGTCGGGTACTGTCGGATTCGGAAGCATCATCGGCAGAGCGCATTGCCGGCTCATCGTCGGGGCCGGGTTCGGCCCAGACCGTGTCAAAACGTGCATGGGGCTACCGTTGTTCCTCTTCTGATCTGAACTGAAAATGTTGCCACTCTACAAGTTTGTCCTCGGCCCAATTCTGGTGATACAGGCACGCAGGCTAAGGCGAACGGCGCTACGCCTACCGGAGGCAGCAGGGCCTCGTTGCGGGAGGGAAGGCTCGCGAGAGGCCCTGCAACCGGCCTTGCGAATTCTGGTTGTCGGTGACTCGTCGGCGGCAGGAGTGGGGGTCGACGATCAGGTACAGGCATTAGCGCAACCGGTTGCCAAAATGCTGGCTATCAAACTGGGCAGGCCCGTTACATGGCAACTGGTGGCAAAGTCGGGGGTCAACACTGAAGAGTCTCTAGCGCTATTAAGGCAGAGCGAATTACAGCCGGCGGACTTTCTCGTGACCGCATTGGGTACTAACGATGTAACGTCGCAACGTTCGCCACGCCAGTTCCTGCAAGACTATCGGCGACTGGTTGAAGAAGTCCGCCGTCGCACCGGCGCATTCGGTCTGGTAGCAACAGGGCTACCGCCATTGCGAATTCTGCCAGCGGCGCAGCACCCGCTGCGCTGGTACCTGGGCCGATATGCCGCGTCTCTGGACCGCACGCTGCGGCGGTGGATTAGCCAGGACGCTGCCGCGCGCTATATATCGCTTGATTGGGCAGCAAAGCCGCTCGAGATGGCCCGTGATCGATTTCACCCCGGGGCTGGGCAATATCGCTGTTGGGCTGAGCTCGTCAGCGAGCAGATCGTGGATTTACTGGCTAAGGACTCCGGGCCAGTGGTCGATCTGGGCATGTGCAACGTAAAGCTTGAACGTCCGCTGTAGAGGAAAGCGACTGGCTGAATCCGCCGTCGGCTACGGCCGACCGCGTCGGGCGGCAGTCGGCCAGAAGCAGACATTCGACACGCCGCCCCGAATCGTCGACAATCGATCGCGCTCACCGCGCCCTGCCGAATCGTCATCTAATAATCTATCGCTAACCAACCATGCACGCCTCGTACAACATATTTCTTGCGGTAGGAATTTTGTTGGTTGCAGTGCTTCGAGCGATGCGCTGGCGAAGTGAAAAGGCACAGGGTCTGAGTCCTGCTCAGTTCGCGCGTGAGAACGGCACCTCACCGCAGAAGCTGCGAGCGACGGGCAAGCAGATGCGCTGGCTTGGCAGGATATTGCTTATCGTCCCGTTCGTTCTGGGATTGGGATTAGCAATTCACCCCAAATCATCGGGGAGCGTTCTTGCAGCAGAATTCATAGGCTATGTGATCATCTTTGGCGGTCTCGGGCTTCTTTTTCTGTGGATCGCACGAAAGAACGAAGCGCTTGCACGCGACATAGAAATGCTTCCTTGAACACTGGTGCCTGATGCACTTTTGGTGCGATGCGCACGCAGGCTACCCTTAGATGTCCGTTGGGGAGCACATTCATCGTCCGCAACGGGTCGATCTGCGCCGGTCGCGCGTCACAGGGCGGCGGCCGGCCGCGTTCGGCCACGAGCGGATGGTCGACGTATGTGCCGGATTCGTCGACAATCAGCGGCAACGGACGGCGACTGTCGTTCAACAAACCTTCTGCGACATGACGCGCGAATTCCTCGTCATTTTTCAGTACCACGAGCCTGAGCCACGGCAGCTATTCGAGCGTGGAGTGGTCGAAGACTATGAATCTACGACCGGTGTTTTCATCGCGGCGAACTCAGCAGATGACGCTTTGATTTGGTGCGAGGCAATCGCACAAGAGGTCCTTTGGCGCTGCAATGACGACAGGTCGTTAGATTGGAAGCACTTGGGATATTTGCGCTGGATTGAATCCGATCCCGACACATCATCATGGAGTCATTGTTTGGACTTCTTTCAGCATGTGCGGGTCGGAGAAATGCCGAACTTCGATGCCATGGGTACTGACGCGTACGCTAGGTGGCAGAAGCGATAGCGCGATCATCCCACCACACGCCGTCCCAATGACCGATCTTGAGAAATGCGAGGGACCGCTTCGGGTCGATCTGCGCCGGTCGTCTGTCACCGGGCGGCGGTCGGTCGCGTTCGGCCAGGAGCGGACTTTGGTGGGCGCCGGAGAGCTGTCACTCGAATGTCGGCTTTGTCCACGAAAAGGACCTTTGCATAGCTGCAGCAACCCAGGCTTCTGCGTGTGCTCGCATGTTGCCACCTTGAAAGAACTACTGATTTTTGTAAGTCGCTATCAAACGTATTGCTGTCGAGCGCCAACTCAGGCGCATCTGGATACTGATCTCGTGCTCACAAGTTGCGCTTTACGCGGCGCATACATGCCTCAGAAACGCCACGGATCCCTGCAAGGTACTGCGATGTAACTGTCGTTCGGTCTCACGTCCCGCAATGTCTGAGAAGGGGCGGTAACTTTCCGTCACGCTCCGCACTTGGCAGCCACCCAGGGCGTTCCAGAAATACCTAAGTCGTTTGCAACGCAACGACGCACACCAGCGATCGCACGTGATGGAGAAGACGAAAACGGTAATCACGCGTTCGCGCAAGGCGACCCGTATTGACCTGCCTCGCTCCATCTCGTCTCGCGCAATCGTTACAATCAAACCTTGCCCACCAACGCACGGGCTGCAGGCTCGTCGGGATGTGCTGCTATATATTGACCAATTGCGGCCCTGACAAAGTCATGTTGGGCGGCGTTCGATCTGAGTCCCCAGAGCGCAGAGGCCATGTAGATGAGTTCAATCGCTTTCGCGTTCCCCCATTGCTGGCGAACCCAGTGCAGGTCGCCCTTCGGTCCTTTTTCGACCTCTTTTTCGATGGCAACCAACACCTTGGCATTATTGCCCTCGTTCGCATAGGACCGAAATGCGTCAAGAATGACCAGGCAATAGCGTGAATCGCCAGTCGCAGAGCTCGCTCCCCACAGCAGGTCGAAGTCGGATGGCGTCTGTGCCCGTATCATGCCGAGCGATGCTGGAAGTTTGTCCAGTTCGGGTGACTTGAGCCCCGCTGCCTGCATGCGCGCCGCAACCGCTTCCGCTTTTTGGGCCTGTCCGGCCAGGCGCAACCCAATTGCAACGGACCATAGAACACGCGGATCGACGTCAGTGGTGACAACTGCGTTGACGCTACCCGGATACCTGGAAAAAAACGCCGCGAGAAAACCGGCCAACGGCGGGTAGCTCGCAGCATTGCCGACGTATGGTGGTTTGCTGAAGTCCTTGAGAATCTTCGCCACCGCTTCCGTGCTCGGCGCCCGGTAGAAATACTTTATCTCCTTGTCGAGCGTTGTCGGCAATGTTTGAGCTTTTGCGCCTCCCACTAAGCCGCCATCGACCGCAAGGCCGCAGCATGCCGCGACGACAATTGAAGCTACGATCCACCTGGGTATCAAAGCCATGTGTGCTCCCGGCTGTTTCCTGTCGCTGGACGACATCACCGCTCGTGTGCGCCGGTCGAATGAGCGAGTCTACCCGCACTCCGCCAGTGGACAATTCGCCGCGACGTTGCGCGCGTTCGCCGTTATCGTCCGCGCCTTCAGACCCGCAGCCATTCACAAGGATTATTGATCTACATCGCTCCGAGATGCCAAGGCGGACTTACCCGACATTGTCGCTACCTTGCCAAGGCTTGCGGAACGGGGCAGCGAGATATCGCTGTCAATCAAACCGGGGGTGTCGAATGCCCCGCGCTATCTACAGAACTCGGTAGATGGTTACTGAGCCGCCGAATGGCCATATTCGATGCGCCCAGGAAATCGCGCGGGGCGAGCAACCATCGGTCAGATTCGATGGGCGGTCCGCTTGACTTCGGAAGCGGTCGTTAATGTCGGGCCAACCTGACTGTCCGCACCGGGTCGGCATCGGCCAGTCCTGAAAAGATCGAGCGTAGGTCGTGGCGTAGCTTCGTGTGCCGATCCCTATCAGACAAGGCGCAGGTACTGCTGCATCAGCATTCCCCCTCTCCATCAGAAAACGGCGCATCGCTCGACCGATCACCCACACGCCCTACCCCGCCCTCACAGCACCGGCAAGACCGCCCGAATATGCTCCGCGAACGCCGTCGTCAGATGCGACGGCCGCTTCCGGTCGAACCGCAGCGTAATGCCGACCGCCGGCAGCGGCGGCAGTCCGCGATCGCCGGCGAGGATGGCCAGATCCGCCGGCACCGCCGTCTGCGTCATCACCGCGAACGCCTGCCCCGAACGCACCAGCGCGGTCAGCCCCGCGAGGCTGCTGCTCGCATACGCGACGCGATAATCGCGGCCGGCGCGACGCAGCGCCTCACAGGCCGCAATATGATCGAGCGTATCGGGATCGGACAGCGCGAGCGGCAACGGATCGAACCGCGCGGCATCGAGCCCCGGATAACCGATCCAGACCAGTTGCTCGCGGCGGATGAAGTCGCCGTCCGAACCATCGTCCGGCACGGACACCATTGCCAGATCGACCGCCCGCTTGTCGAGCTGTTCGAGCAGCCGCGGCGTCGGCCCGCACACGACTTCGACGATCGCCTGCGGATGCTGGCTCGAGAACTGCCGCAGCAGCGAAGGCAGGAACACGCCCGCGTAATCGTCCGGGCAGCCGAACCGGATCGTGCCCGACAACCCGGTGCCGCACAGGTCGGCCATCGCCTCGTCGTGCTGCCGCAGGATGCGCTGCGCATGCACGAGCAGCCGCTCGCCGGGATGCGTGAGCAGCACGCCGCGCCCGGTGCGCTGGAACAGCGGCTGGTCGACGCTTTCCTCGAGCCGCCGCATCTGCTGGCTGAGTGCGGACTGCGTGCGGCCGACCCGCGCCGCCGCGCGGCTGAGCGAGCGCACTTCGGCGATGACGACGAACGAGCGCAGCAGGTCGATTTCGAGCGAACGTGCCAAGGTATTAGCTCCTTTTCTACCTTGCATAAGAACTATTCGTTTCCATAAAACCAGACCGGCGCCTAGACTGCAAGCGATCCTTGGCCCTTGTCCGGAGAAGCCCGATGTCCCTGAACGACGACGCAACCTTCTGGCACAACGCCAGGCAGCACCTGATCCGCTACGGCGGCACGTTCGAGCCGATGATCATCGAGCGCGCGCAAGGCAGCTTCGTCTACGACGCGGACGGCCGCGCGATCCTCGATTTCACGTCGGGCCAGATGAGCGCGGTGCTCGGGCACTGCCACCCGGAGATCGTCTCCGTCATCAATGAATACGCGGGCAAGCTCGATCACCTGTTCAGCGGGATGCTGTCGCGCCCCGTCGTCGACCTCGCGACACGCCTCGCCGACCTCACGCCGCCCGGGCTCGATCGCGCGCTGCTGCTGAGCACCGGCGCGGAATCGAACGAAGCGGCGATCCGGATGGCGAAGCTCGTCACCGGCAAGTACGAGATCGTCGGCTTCGCGCAGTCGTGGCACGGGATGACGGGCGCGGCGGCATCCGCCACGTACAGCGCCGGCCGCAAGGGCGTCGGGCCGGCCGCCGTCGGTTCGTTCGCGATTCCGGCGCCATTCGCGTACCGGCCGCGCTTCGAGCGCAACGGCACCTACGACTATCTCGCCGAGCTCGACTACGCATTCGACCTGATCGATCGCCAGTCGAGCGGCAACCTCGCCGCGTTCATCGCGGAGCCGATCCTCAGCTCGGGCGGCATCATCGAACTGCCGGAAGGCTACATGGCGGCGCTCAAGCGCAAGTGCGAGGAGCGCGGGATGCTGCTGATCCTCGACGAAGCGCAAACCGGCGTCGGACGCACCGGCACGATGTTCGCGTGCCAGCGCGACGGCGTGACACCCGACCTCCTCACGCTGTCGAAGACGCTCGGCGCGGGGCTGCCGCTCGCGGCGGTCGTCACGTCCGCGCGGATCGAGGAACGCGCGCACGAACTCGGCTACCTGTTCTACACGACGCACGTGTCGGACCCGCTGCCGGCCGCGGTCGGCCTGCGCGTGCTCGACGTGGTGCAGCGCGACGGCCTCGTCCAGCGGGCGAACGTGATGGGCGACCGGCTGCGGCGCGGGCTGCTCGACCTGATGGAGCGCTTCGACTGCATCGGCGACGTGCGCGGGCGCGGCCTGCTGCTCGGCGTCGAGATCGTCAAGGACCGGCGGACGAAGGAGCCGGCGGACGGCCTTGGCGCGAAGATCACGCGCGAATGCATGAATCTCGGGCTCAGCATGAACATCGTGCAGTTGCCCGGCATGGGCGGCGTGTTCCGGATCGCGCCGCCGCTGACGGTCAGCGAAGCGGAAATCGATCTCGGGCTGTCGCTGCTGGAACAGGCGATCGCACGCGTGCTGTAACCCCGCCGCCCGTCGCTGCCGCACGAAGCGCGTACGATCTGCGTACACTATCCGGCAGGCAACGACGACGGGCAGCGAGGCGAGCGATGGCAAGCGCGGCAAACGACAACGGCACGAACGAACACTGGCTCGTCGCGCGCCGCGATCCGGAAACGGGGATCGAAAGCCTGCGCGCGCATTTCAGCGGGCATGCGTACGATCCGCACGATCACGACGACATGCTGATCGGCTTCACGGAACAAGGCGTGCAGCGTTTCCAGTGTCATCGGTCGCTGCACACGAGCGTGCCGGGCCGCGCGATCCTGATCGAACCGGGCGCGCTGCACGACGGCCATGCGCCGGAAGCCGGCGGCTTCACCTACTCGATGCTGTACCTGCCACAGGCGTGGGTCGAACGTGCGGCACGCCGAATCGATCTTCCCGGCCTGAGCGGCGTCGAAGCCGCGTTCGGCCATACGCTCGTCGACGATCGCCGCCTCGTCGACGCGATCCGCCACGCGTTTCTCGCGATCCACGGCAACGAAGGCAAGCTCGCGCGCGACCAGACGCTCGACCGTCTCCTCACGCGCCTCGGCGGTCAGTTGCGCGATTCGGTCACGGCAAGCGCCGACACGAGCACGGGCACCGTGCCGCCGGCGATCGTGCGCGTGCGCGACCTGCTGCACGCGCATCTGGACGGCAATCTCGGCCTCGACGAACTCGCCGAGCGGGCCGGCATCGATCGCTTCCGGCTCACACGGCTGTTCCGGCGCGCGTACGGAACGTCGCCGCACGCGTACCTGGTTCGCCTGCGCCTGCGCGCGGCGCGCCGGCTGCTCGCGGCGGGCCGCACGCCGGCGCAGGCCGCCGCGGACGTCGGCTTCGCCGACCAGAGTCACCTCGGCCGCTGGTTCCGCCGCGCGTACCGGATGACGCCGGCCGCCTATCGGCGGATGTGCACAAACGTTCCAGACTGATCGCGCCGGCCATCCGATCATGAGCGCTTCAACGAGGAGCACTCATGTTCGATACGAAAGTGGCATTGATCGTGCGCGACGATCTCGCGGCGTGGCAGAAACTCAACGTGGTCGCATTTCTCGCGACGGGCGTCGCGGCCGGCGCGCCCGAAGCGCTCGGCGAGCCTTACGAGGATGCGGCCGGGAATCGCTACGGCCGCATGTTCGGCCAGCCGATGCTGGTGTTCGCGGCCGATCTCGACGGCCTGCAGGCCGCGCATCGGCACGCGCTGTCGCGCGAAGTCAGGATCGTGCCGTACGTGCGCGCGATGTTCTCGACCGGGCACGACGCGGCCAATCGCGAAGTGTTTCGCGCCGGGGACGCGACGAATCTCGATCTGGTCGGCCTTGCATTGCACGGGCCGAAGAAGGCCGTGGATAAAGCCGTGAAGGGTCTGGCGTTGCACGCGTGAACCCGGCGTCCGGCTCGCTGCCGCGGGCCGCTTCCATGCCTGGCCGACGCGTCCGGCCGAACCGTTCGCCGTGCTTGCTGGCGAGCCACACGCCGAGCGCGACGACGACGATGCCGAGATAGGTCGTCACCGGAATCCGGTCGCCGAACATCCACGCGGCCCAGGTCAGCGTCACGGGCGGTTCGAGATAGACGAGCGTCGCCACGCGCGTCGCGGGCATGCGCTTGAGCAGCGCCCATAACGTCAGGTAAGCCATGAACGTCGAGAACACCGTCAGCCACACGACGGACAACCAGACGTTCGGCTGCGTCGGCACATGCAGATCGCCGGTGACGAGCCCGCATGCCGCGAACAGCACGAGGCTCACGCCCCCCTGCACGAACAGCGGCAGAAACAACCCGTCCTCGTTGCTGCGCGCCGTCGTGAGCGCGCGCCGCCGCTGATAGATCGTCGCGATCGACAGCCCCAGCGCGGACACCAGCGGCAGCAGGTACATGACGATGCCGACCGATTCGGTCGGCAGCGCGTATTGCCCGCCGATCACGATGCCGACGCCGATGAATCCGAGCACGAGCCCGGCCCACTGGCGCGCGCCGCTGCGCTCGCTGCCTTCGAACGTCGTCATCGCCGCCGTGATGAGCGGCTGCAACGCCGCGACGATCGCCGCGATGCCCGGCGGCAGCCCATGCTGGATCGCGACGTAGACGCAGGCCAGGTAGAGGAACTGCGACAGAAAGCCGATCACCGCATGATAGCGGATCTTTTCCAGCGTCAGGCGCCCGAGCCGCCTGTTGAGGACGATCGCCAGACAGAGCGTGACGAGCAAAAAACGCCAGAACAGCAGGTTGAACGCACCGGCCGTCTCCGCGCCGAGCTTGGCACCGATGAAGCCGGAACTCCACGACAACACGAACACGAGCTGGATCAGGAAAAGCTGCATCGGAACGGCGCCCCTCAGAACGTGACCGTGGATGTGCGCGCGTCGCCCAGCTCTTCGAACCGGATCGGTTCGAGACCGAGGCGAAGGTACTGCATCGCCGCGTCGTCGCGAAGGCTGCGTTGCAGTGCCAGCCAGTTGACGACCGTGCGCGGGATGCCGTCGTCCGACGCGAGATGCCAGAAGCCGTTGTCGTCCTCGCGCGTGTACGGGCAATGAAACGACAGCACCAGCGACATGCGCCGCCCTGCCTCGACTGGTTCGACGCCATGAAACAGCTTGCTGCCGTAGATCAGCAGCGCGTCGCCCGCCTGGCTCAAATCCGCCGTCTTCACATGTGCGCGTTCGCGATCGTGCCGATCGAACGTGTCGGCAGTCGATTCGTAAAACAGAAAGTTTCCGCCCTCGTATTCGGATCGATCCGACAGCACGATGTTCAGCACGAAACTGGTGCCGTCGGTGTGCCACATGCCGACCTGTTCCTTGTCGTCGCGCTCGCGCGTCGGGTAGTAATAGTTGAACTGCGAGCGCGCATTGATCATCGGATACGGGATCAACGGCGCGCCGGCCAGACGCGACAGCCGCAGCAGGAACGCGCGGTCGTGCATCATGGCGTCGATGAAGCGCGAGCGGTTCGTCACCGCACGCACCCGCTTCGAGATGATCCAGTTGCTGTGCGACGCACTGCGTTCCAGCGTGCGGCCGATCTCGCGCAACGCGTGAACCGCTTCGTCGGAGAACAACCCGCGCAGGCTGCACACAGCGTTGAGCGCGTTCGATTGCGTGCCGCGCATCGGCACGTCGCGATAGCCGAGATCGTCGAGGTTGCGGCGATACCGCACCTGATAGCCGTCGCGCAGGAAGCCGCTCGTCCAGCGCATCCGTTCCGCAACGGTAACCGTGTCGTCCACGACATTCGCGTCGCCGGCCAGTGAGGTCCGCAGCGCAAGCCTCACCCGATCGAACCCGCGCGCAAACACCGGCAGTGCATTTCCCTTGTTCATCGCGTGCCTCGCTCTCGTCGTTGCGGCCCCGGGGCGCTAGCCCTTGAACTGCGCAATCTGGTACACGACGCTGCCGTCCCCGCTGCGCAGCTCGTCGATCACCCGACAGTTGCCGTGACTGCTGCGCACGTGGCGGAATTGCTCGGGCGTGTATTTCAGGCAGACGTTGGTGATCAGATGCCCGTGGACGCCGGCCTTCGACACCGGCTGCAGCGTAACCGCAACGTGGAACTGATCGCCCAGCAGGTTCAGCCGGACGATCGACACGTCATGCTCGCCGTGCGGCTCGAAGCCCTGCTGCCGGCTGACGACTTCGGAGAACCGCACCATGTTCTCGTTGCGGTAGAAGTCGTAGATGTGCGCTTCGCGGCCTTCCACGAACAGCTGCATCTCCGACACCACGTAGGTCGACTTGCCGCCGAGATTACGGATCAGCCGGCCGATCGTCACCGGCAATTCGTTGCCTTCCTGGAACCCGAGCATCGTGATGAAGGTCATGTCCTGGCCCAGATCGATGTGGTTCCACTGCACGTTCCGGTAGTCGTCGGCGATGTAGTTGAAACAGCCGGGCGTCTTCAGGAACGGCATGATCGCGTCGCGCATCGCGTGTTCCGACGACTCGTTGATATCGACCGCCGTGTAGCGCAGATGGTCCGGCCCGCCGCCGCTGACGCCCTTCATCAGTTCGGTCGTCTTGACCGGCTCTGGCCCGAGTTCGATGTAGTGAACATGGCGGCCGCGCGACAACGTGGCGAGACGCTCGCTCAATGCACCGATCGCTTCGCGCAACGATCCTTTTCCGTTGCGATCCGCACATAATGCAGGACTCCGAACCCCCAATTCGTTCAGGTTCCGCATCAAGGAGAAGACTTCACGCCCCGCCTCGCGTTGCCGCGCGGCATCGTCCGTGCGCTGCAACGTCGAATACTTCTCGTGATTCTCGACCGTCCATACCGACTCCGCCTTCAGCTTCCTGTCCCGCACCAATGCATCCACTACAAAATCATTGATAGACATGAATCGTTCCCCGGGATACGTGTCACGCTCGATCGAATGCCTGCCGTCGTCCGCCTGTTGACCCGAGGATAGGGAGGCGCAATAATTCCGTCAATCGACATTACCTGAATCACTGATTCGGAAAATCAAAATCATGCCGCGCACCCTGGACGTCGACCTGCTGCGTACCTTCCACGCCGTCGCGAAGCTCGGCCGCTTCAAGGATGCGGCCGCGTATGTGAATCGCAGCCCGTCGTCGGTCACGGCACAGATCCAGAAGCTCGAGGAGATGGTCGCGCAGCGGCTGTTTACGCGAAACAACCAGGCCGTCGAGCTCACGCAGTTCGGCCACAAGCTGCTCGGCGACACCACCGAGTTTCTGTCGAGCCACGACCGGCTGGTCGAATCGCTGTCGCCGCAGATCCTGACCGGCAAGTTGCGGCTCGGCATCCCCGATTCGTATGCCGCGCATTTCATGGCGGAATTCCTGCCGCGCTTCGCCGCCGACCGGCCGTTGCTCGAACTGACCGTCGAAGCGCGCTCCAGCGAGGAACTGCAGCAGCTGTTTTCCCGCGGCCAGCTCGACATCACGATTGCCGTCGTGCCGAAAGCGCTGCCGCACGCGGAACTGCTCAGCAAGACCCATCCGGTGTGGGTCGCCGCGCGCACGTTCAAGTTCAATCCCGACGCGCCGCTGCCGATCGCCGTGCAGCTGCAGGGATGTCCGTACCGCGACACCGCGCTGAACGCACTGAAGAAGGCGAAGATCGCGCACCGGATGCTGCTCGAGAGCGCGAGCTCGCCGGCGGTCGAAGCGTGCATCGCGAATGGCCTCGCGGTCGGCATCATCGAGCACGACCGTGTGTCCGGCAACCTGACGAGCAACGTCGCGGGGATCGCGCTGCCGGATCTGCCACCGCACCTGATCACGATCCTCACGGACGACAGCAATCGCGCCGCGCTGCATTTACGCGACGTGCTGAAAAGCACGTTCAGGATCAGCTAGGGTAGAAGAGTCATCAGCAGGTCGAGGCCGAACCGCTGCTGATAGAGGTGTTTCGCGTCGCCGTAGTGATTTTGCGTCGATCCGAGTGCTTCGCCAGGTGTAGTCGAAATTGCTACGATCGAAGCCGAATCGGCTACACCATTCCCGTAAACCGCCAGCCCATTGCAGGCCGGCGGCTTTCTCTCGTCAACCGCCGAGATACGCCTGCTTGATGCGGTCGTTCGCGAGCAGGTTCGCGCCCGTGTCGGCGAGCACCACGCGCCCCGTTTCGAGCACGTAGCCGCGATCGGCCACACCCAGCGCCTTGTTCGCGTTCTGCTCGACCAGGAACACCGTGACACCCTCGTCACGAATCGTCCGGATGATGTCGAAGATCTGCGCGATCACGAGCGGTGCGAGGCCGAGCGTCGGCTCGTCGAGCAGCAGCAGGCGCGGCTTGCTCATCAGCGCCCGGCCGATCGCCAGCATCTGCTGCTCGCCGCCCGACATCGTGCCGGCCCGCTGCGCCGCGCGTTCCTTCAGGCGCGGAAACAGCTTGAACACGTGCTCGATGCCATCGTCGATTTCATGACGGCTCGCGAAGAACCCGCCCATCTTCAGGTTCTCGAGCACCGTCAGGCTCGGGAACACGCGCCGTCCTTCCGGCGAGATTGCCATCCCCTGCCGCATGATCTGGTGCGTCGACATCGCAGTGATGTCGTTGCCCTCGAACAGCACGCGGCCCGACGACGCGCGCGGCGTGCCGCATACGGTCATCATCAGCGTCGTCTTGCCGGCGCCGTTGCTGCCGATCAGCGTGACGATCTCGCCCTTCTTCACCTCGATCGACACGCCCGCGAGCGCCTCGACCGCGCCATAGTGCGTATGGACCTGTTCCAGCTTCAGCATCACTCTTCCCCCAGATACGCCTTGATCACGCGCGGGTCGTTGCGGACCGCTTCCGGCGTGCCGATCACGATCGGCCGGCCGTGCTCCATCACGAGGATGCGGTCCGACACGCCCATCACGAGGCTCATGTCGTGTTCGATCAGCAGCACCGACACGCCGAACTCGTGGCGCAGCTTGTCGATCAGGTGCTGCAGCTCGATCTTTTCCTGCGGGTTGAGACCGGCCGCCGGTTCGTCCAGCATCAACAGGCGCGGCTCGGTGATCATGCAGCGCGCGATCTCCAGACGCCGCTGGTGCCCGTACGACAGCGTGCCCGCCTGCCGGTTGGCGACCGACTTCAGCCCCATCCGGTCGAGCCACACGGCCGCGCGTTCGAGCGCTTCCTTCTCGGCGCGACGATACGCGGGCGTCGAGAACAGGCCCGGCAACAGCCCCGACTTCACCTTGCGGTGCTGCGCGACGAGCAGGTTCTCGACCACCGTCAGCGACTTGAACAGGCGGATGTTCTGGAACGTGCGCACGAGGCCCTTCAACGCGATCTGGTGGCTCGGCAGCCCGGCGATCGCGTGGCCGTCGAGCACGACGTCGCCGCCGGTCGGCTTGTAGAAGCCGCCGACGCAGTTGAACACCGTGGTCTTGCCCGCGCCGTTCGGCCCGATGATCGCGAACACCTCGTTGCGGCGCACGTCGAAATCGATGCCGTCCACCGCGAGCAACCCGCCGAAGCGCATCTGCAGCCCGGCGACCTTCAACAGTTCCGTATTCGCGCTCATTGCGGCAGCTCCACGTGGGGACGGCTCGCGGGCAGCAGGCCCTGCGGACGCCACATCATCATCAACACCATCACCAGACCGAAGATCAGCATCCGGTACTCGGCGAAGCCGCGCGCGACTTCCGGCAGCACGGTCAGCAGGATCGCCGCGAGAATCACGCCGAGCTGCGAGCCCATCCCGCCGAGCACGACGATCGCGAGGATCAGCGCCGACTCGATGAAGGTGAACGATTCAGGATTCACGAGGCCCTGACGCGCCGCGAAGAACGCGCCGCCGATGCCCGCGAACGCCGCGCCGAGCGTGAACGCCGACAGCTTGATGCGCGTCGGGTTGAGACCCAGCGAGCGGCAGGCGATCTCGTCGTCGCGCAGCGCTTCCCACGCGCGGCCCATCGGCATGCGGATCAGGCGGCTCGTCACGAACAGCGTGAAGCCGACCAGCACCAGCGCGATCAGGTACAGGAAGATCACCATGTGTTCGCCGCTGTATTCCAGCCCGATCAGTTCATGGAAGGTCTTCGCGCCTTCGACGCTCGCCGAGCGCGCCATCTCGAAGCCGAACACCGTCGGCTTCGGAATGCTCGAGATGCCGTCCGGGCCGCCGGTGAGGCTCGTCAGGTTGTTCGCGAGCAGGCGGATGATTTCGCCGAAGCCGAGCGTGACGATCGCAAGATAGTCGCCGCGCAGGCGCAGCACCGGGAAGCCGAGCAGGAAGCCGAACGTCGCCGCGGCGATCGCCGCGATCGGCAGGCACTCCCAGAACGACAGCCCGAAATACTGGTTCAGCATCGCGTACGTATAGCCGCCGACCGCGTAGAACCCGACATAGCCGAGATCCAGCAGCCCCGCGAAACCGACCACGATGTTCAGCCCGAGGCCGAGGATCACGTAGATCAGCGCGAGCGTCGCGACGTCCACCGCACCGCGCGAACCGAAGAACGGCCACACGAGCCCGACCGCGAGCAGCACCCAGATGATCGCGCGCTGCTGCTGCGCGCCCATCGCGGGCATCGCCGGCAGCTTCACCGCCGATTTCGCGCGCACGAGCCACGGCTTGAACAGCTGGAACAGGAACACGGCCGCGACCGCGATCCACACCGGACGCCAGTGCGGCGTGAGCACCACCTGATAGCCGTCGAGCTTCAGCTGCAGGCCGAGCACCGGAATCGTGAGGATCGCCGTCAGCAGCGCGGCGGCCGCGGCGTTCTTCAGCGCCTGGCCGACCGACGCGTCGGCGGCCGGGCGGCGAACGGAAATGACTTGACTCATCTGCGTCTCCCTCAGACCTTTTCGATGTCCGACTTGCCGAGCAGGCCGGTCGGGCGGAAGAGCAGGATCAGCACGAGCAGGCCGAACGCGACCACGTCCTTGTACTCGGCCGGCATGTAGCCTGCGGCGAAGGTTTCGGCGAGGCCCAGCAGCACGCCGCCGAGCATCGCGCCCGGGATGCTGCCGATGCCGCCCAGCACCGCGGCGGTGAACGCCTTGATGCCCGCGACGAAGCCAATGTACGGATTCAACTTGCCGATCGTCAGCCCGATCAGCACGCCGCCGACGGCCGCCAGCATCGCGCCGAGCACGAACGTGAACGAGATCACGCGGTTCGTGTCGATGCCGAGCAGGTTCGCCATCTTCATGTCTTCGGCGCAGGCGCGGCACGCGCGGCCCATCCGCGAATGCGAGATGAACAGCGTGAGCGCGATCATCAGCACGACCGTCACGCAGACGATCAGCAGACGCGCATACGGAATCGTCACGTCGTAATCGCCGCCGAGATGGATGTCGAATGCGCCGGAGATCAGCACCGGCACGGACACGTCGCGCGCGCCCTGGCCGATCTGCACGTAGTTCTGCAGGAAGATCGACATGCCGATCGCGGAGATCAGCGGCACGAGGCGCGGGCCGCCGCGCAGCGGGCGATATGCGACACGCTCGACCGCGAAGCCGTACAGGCCGGTGACGAGCACCGACACGATCAGCGCGGCGCCGAGCACGAGCGGCAGCGGATAACCGGCGGAGATGCCGATGGCGGTCAGGGTCACGAGGCCCACGTATGCGCCGATCATGTAGATCTCGCCGTGGGCGAAGTTGATCATGCCGATGATGCCGTAGACCATCGAGTAGCCGATGGCGATCAGCGCATAGATCGCACCCAGCGTCAGGCCGTTGACCAGCTGCTGGGCGAATTGAGGAAAGAAGTCAGTCATGTGCGGGAAGCTCCCGTTGGCGCTGGGTCGCGTGCCGTCGCCGGATCACGGCGGTCGGCCGCGCGCAACGCACGGTGTCGTCTCGGGCCGCCCGTCGGCCGCGCAATGCGGTCATGCGCGGCGCGAATGCACGCCCGCCCCGTCCGGGTCTCGGACAGGGCGGGCGCGCGGGCGGGTACGCCGGATTACTTGGCGGCGGTCTTCGTCGCGTCCTTGTGCCACGTGTAGACGACGAACTTGAACGCCTTCAGGTCGCCCTGGGCGTCATACGCGACCTTGCCGATCGGCGTGTCGAACGTCGTCTTGTGCATGTACGCGGCGACCTTCGTCGGGTCGGTCGTCTTCGCGCCGGCGATCGCATCGGCGATGATCTTCACCGCTGCGTACGACGGCATCTGGAACGGGCCGTTCGGGTCGCGCTTCTTGTCCGCGAACGCCTTCACGAGCGCAGCGTTGGCCGGGTCGGCCGAGAAATCTGCCGGCAGCGTGACCAGCATGCCTTCCGAAGCCGGGCCGGCGATCGCCGTCACGTCCTTGTTGCCCACGCCTTCAGGGCCCATGAACGTGGCCTTCACGCCCTGCTCGCGCGCCTGGCGCATCAGCAGGCCCATTTCCGGGTGGTAGCCGCCGAAGTAGACGAAATCGACGCCTTGCGACTTCAGCTTCGTGATGATCGCCGAGTAGTCCGAATCGCCGGCGTTGATGCCTTCGAACAGCACGACCGGGATCTTCGCGCCTTCGAGGTCCTTCTTCACCGACGACGCGATGCCCTGGCCGTACGACTGCTTGTCGTGCAGGATCGCGACCTTCTTCGGCTTCACGTTGTTGATGATGTAGTGCGCGGCGGCCGGGCCTTGCTGGTCGTCACGGCCGATCGTGCGGAAGATGAAGTGGCGCTTCTTGCCTTCCGTCAGCTGCGGCGCGGTGGCCGACGGCGTGACCATCACGATGCCTTCGTTCTCGTAGATGTCGGAGGCGGGGATCGTCGAACCCGAGCACACGTGGCCGATCACGTACTTGATCTTCTGGCTGACGATCTTGTTGGCGACGGCGACGGCCTGCTTCGGTTCGCATGCGTCGTCCATCTGCACGACTTCGAACTTGTTGCCGCCCGCGCCGCCTGCCGCGTTGATCTGTTCGATCGCGGTCAGCGCGCCGGCCTTCACCATGTCGCCGTATTGGGCGACCGAGCCGCTCATCGGACCAGCGATGGCGATCTTCACGGTTTCCGCTTGCGCGGCGGCGGCGCCGGCGGCGAACAGCACGGCGGCGACGGAAATGGACGTAAGACGGGACAGCGTCATCTGGGAGCTCCTCGATGTTGTTTAGTCATACGGGCAAAGGCGGCATGACTTGCGCAATCGAACAGCACCCGGGGCGAGGACATGGGACACGCCCGAGACACATGAAGACGGACCTGCGGATGAATGTTGCGTAGCGGGGCCCGGCTCTTGCAGTCCCCCAAGGGGGACGTCTGGTTCGGAAAGACATCGTGATGCGTCTTGCATTGCGCAAGCGTTTCGCCTGCCCCGCTTGCCAACTGCTTGTTCGGATGGATGGTCCGACAGCCGTTGGCAAGGCAGTCGAAATTATATGGGGGTTTTTAAATCGTCTGTCAAAAATGCCGCTTCTATGAGGGAAAACACGGAGAAACTGGGCGGGGGAGAGGTGGCGATTTGGGAGCAACTCAGGTGGGTGGAGAACGTTTGCGGTGGGTGCAATTGGGTTGCGATTTTGGGTGGGGTTTTGGGGTAGTGGCTTGATGGGTGGGGGTTTGCGGCGATTTGTGGTTGTGGGTCGTGCGATTTTTCGTTTTTAGGGGTCGGTGTGTTTTAAATCAATCGACTGAGGATTGCGTGGGCGCGCACCAACGCGGGGCGGCGGGTTGGATCGGTTAATCCTTCCATATGCTGACGTTTACGGCACCCACGAAAGCTGGTTGTTATTTTTATGAAATAATGTGAACTCGCCTCTGCAATCCAGCCAGCCTCCCTGCGAACCGCGCCCGCCGCGCTTCGCCGTCGCATCAGGGCCGCTTCAACGCCCGTCCGTCGTTCAGTCTCGCCAGCCAGTGATCTGCCGTTGTTTTTTCAATGCACATCACCTGCTTCGGATCGCGTATGAATCATCCCTTCCGTCTTTCTTCCGCTGCCGCGCTTGCTTGTGCGCTTTCTGTTTCTACCGTCGACGCCTCGGGCCGCGATTCGCTCGTCGATCGTTCGGGCGGTGCCAACGTGTTTCGTTCGGAACGTCAGGCCGTGGCTCGCGATGATGGGCGCTCGGCACGCGCAACCCGGCGCGTACAGTATGCTGCGCCGGCTGAACGCAGCCCGTTCGATACGCCCGATACGCGGCCGGTGCGCGTGTCAGGCGATACGCTCGAATCGCACACTCCGGCCGTACCCGAATCCGATTTCGTGTTGCCCGCGAATCGCGTTGCGCTCGGCGCGGGTGGGAGCGACAGCCTCGGGCGCACTTTGCGCGGATATGAACAGCGCGCGCAGAACTGGAACGAATACCTGAGGGCAAATGGCTCGCGATCTGTCGGCAGCGGCGGCTCGTATGCGCCAACGCGAACTTACGATGCCGCGCGCGGGCCGCACGGTACGCCGAATCCGTTTGATCCGTCAGTGCCGCAACCGGAGACCCGGACGTTCTACGACAATGGCGCCGGTACGCATTGCACGGCTACAGGTGGCGCCGGAACGTCGCGGTCGTCGTGCAATATCGCCTGGTGATGCATTGGAGCGGCTGATAGCGGCTACCCTGCGTTGCCTGGCGCGCTGCGCGACGTCGCGCAGCGCGGCCGCGTCTTGCGGCGTTGCCTTTTACAGTTTCGTGATGATCAGCCTGCCAGGCTCAATATCGATCCGCGCCTTCTGGCCGGGTACGAAACACGCATCTTCGATCAGCCACATTCCACCAATCTTCATGTACGGGTAGAACTTCTCCGGCTTGATGTCCGTTTTCGGGGTACCCCACATTTCCTGGATCGTGACGAAACGTTCCGTCTTCGGTGGTCGTGCCTTATGATTCGGCTTAGCCATGGGCAACTCTCTATAAGTTGGCTGTGGTTAGCGGGTCGTGAGTGTTGGTAGCACTTGCGGCCCGCGCTCGTTTACTACAGCGTTTTTTGTGGTCTGGATTCCTCCTTTGTTTTTTGCCCCGATGAAAGCAATGTTTCGATAGGGACCGGTTACGTTGCGTCCATTCGCGCGCGCGATGCACGCGCGATCATCACTGGACATTGCCTATTAGACCATCGCTGACGCCCAATATTTGCGGCTTACGCGAACGTTAGCCGTTAGGCATAGGTACGCAACTTCGCTCGCGTGCGCCGCGCCATCGCATGCGCAGATGCGGAAGGAAAAGCTAATCGACGCGGCCGTCGATCGGCCTCGGGACGCGATCATTCGAAACAGTTCGAATGAATTGGCTTCACGCGCGGCAAGAGCAGAGTTCGATACAGAAGCTACTGCTGCTCCGTCTCTTCCGACTTCCCGTCATGACGAAGTTGCTCGCTGGAAACGTTCGCTTTCTATAGCTTTGACAGGCTGCAATCGACCCACTCCAGACCTTCGTTATCGATCCCGCCCAACGGCAGTTATCGGAGTGGACCCGTCACTCGATGTACAGCCTGATTGGTTGACTTGGCGGAACGACGAGTGAGTCTGTCGCGCTGACACATGCTCCTACGGTGCGAGGTCGCGTCGTATCTTGGGAGTTTCGGAAACTGCGAGGCCAGTTGATCGGCTGACTGGAAATCAGCGCATCTGACCGCAAAGTCAGATTAGCTGCCTTTGGCCTTCCGACCGCGTGAAGTTGGCTTGCCCGGCAGGGTTCGACCGTACTCGTTCCACCAAACCGTGAGCGCTTCCATCGTAGGCCCAAGTCCACGGGCCTTTTGAGTGATCTCGTATTCGACCCGCGGAGGCACTTCCGCGAAAACGGTACGGGATATCAGACCGTCCGCCTCTAGCTCGCGAAGCTGAGCCGTCAGCATGTGTTGGGTGATGCCGGGAATCGCTTTTCGCAACTCTCCAAAGCGATAGATGCGCTGATTGAGCAGCCACATGATCTCCAGCTTCCATTTGCCTGAAAGCAACGCAAATGCCCGGCGCATTTCGTCGTGCATGTTGATCTCGTCAGGGTCTTTGGTATGGTTTTTCATACTAAGCGTTAATTAATCATCCTACTTGATGGTTTCCATATTAGACGACATCCTTGAGGTACGTCGATAAGAAACATCTTTAGGAACCCTCAAATGCCTGCGAACTACGCATACTGGATCAGCACGACACTGCTGGCACTGCTCTACATGACATCTGCGGTGCTCTACATTGCCAAAAGGGATTGGGTGCGCCAGGCGCATGCCGAGCTGAACTATCCGGCTCCCTACCTCGTGCCTCTCATGGCCGTCGTCAAAGTTCTCGGGCCGATTGCGATCCTGTCGCGATTCAGCGTGCCGCTGAGCGATCTGGCCTATGCCGGCATCTTCTTTCACCTGCTTCTGTCCGGCTCGGCGCACCTCGGCGTGCACAAGCCCAAGGGCGCGGTACCGGCCGTGATCGGCCTTGTGCTGCTGATCGTCTCGTTCACCACTCAAAACGTCGCCCGCGACATTCCCTCGCCATATGGCGTAGTCGCAGCAACGCATCAAGCAATCTCCAATTGAAAGGAAAAATCATGGCCCGACTCAACGGAAAAGTTGCCATCGTCACTGGTGCCGGTCGCGGCATTGGCCGAGCTACCGCGAAGCTGTTCGCAGCAGAAGGTGCCAAGGTCGCAGTTCTCTCGCTTACGCCTGCGAACGTAGAAGCCGTCGTTGCCGACATCACCGCCGCCGGTGGTACGGCGCTTGGCGTGCCTTGCGATATCAGCAACCCCGATCATGTCAAGGCGGCGGTGGACAAGGTTGTCGCCGGCTATGGTGGCATCGACATCCTCGTAAACAACGCTTTCGACCCCACTGTTCCTTTCTCGTCCATTATCGACCTGTCGGTGGAGAAGTTGCAGCGCAATTTCGAAGTTGGCCCGATTGCCTACCTGCGCACGATGCAGGCGTGCTATCCCTATCTCAAGGCAAGCGGCGAAGGTCGGATCATCAACTTCGGCTCGATGGCAGGTGTCGTCGGCCTCGTCGGTTATGGCCCCTACAACATGGCTAAAGAGGCCGTCCGCGCCCTGACTCGGACGGCCGCGCGCGAATGGGGAGCTGACAAGATCACCGTGAACAACGTCTTGCCGGTCGCTGAGACGTGGGGGCCGGAGGCCAACGCGCCTGCGCCGACCAATCCGCTCGGTCGCTACGGCTCGCCGGAAGAGGACATTGCCCCTGTTGTCCTGTTTCTCGCCAGCAAGGATTCGCAGTACATCACGGGATCGAGTCTCACTCCCGATGGCGGCTCGATCATCGACAGCGCACGTTGAGCCGAAGCTCGTCAGGCTCCTGTCTGCAACCCCCTGCACGAGGAATTGAACATGAAAATGCACGCTATCACCATCGACACCGCGAATCCGCAAAAGATCGGCGGTCTGGTGGTCGGAAGCCTCGGCCCGTCAGTTGAGGCCGACTTTATTCCACCGGGCATCCGGCAGCTTCCGAAGTGAAGCGGCCATTGGAACGACGGCCTTCTGCGTTGCGCGAATGGCAACTATTGGCCGACTGCCGCCCGACGTGCTCGGCCGTAGCCGACCCGTTGCTGTCGTTCGCCCTCGCGTGGCTCCCGCGTCAGTTTACAAGGTACAACGGTCGTTCAGATCTCAAGACGCTCGACAAGTCCCTACGCATAACCCTTTCCGCTCCTCCTTAACACGTGCGAAGACCCTTCTGTCGACGCCATCCACCGTCCGTAGCGGCGTGGTGGAAGATGCGCACTGCGCCGACTCACATATACGAGCCACTAAAAAAGTCGCGCGTAAGTGATTAGGCCATCACACACGTAAGCAAAATAGCTGTCATCGATAGCTAACACCTGTCCAAGTGCTGTCGAACGGATATGGCTAGGCAGCGATGTAACACTGGCAACAGACACGTAGCGCTGCTGTGCCACTCCTCGATGGTGCACCAGCATATTCCGGCGTTCCCGAACCTCGTCCGCCATTTCTGTTTCCGGCGAAGTTGGGATGGCATACCCTTGCTTCGCCCGCGCCATGAGCTGGCCAAGTGTCCCATCTGTGGATTGAGCTTTTGCGGCCAACGCTGCGGAAAGGAAAGACTCAAAGTGCGAGATCACCGCAAAAAAGAAATCCGTGATGGCCCTCCCATTCTTTACATAGCTCTCGATCTCGCGTAATGCAGCGCTAACTGGCACTTGTTGCGGCGGTCGAACTTGCGTCGTGCGAGGCAAGTTACCGAACTCCAGTGGAAGGGTCGTCCACGGTCCAGATTGAGTGAACTGCATCATTGCGGCGTTCGCGGCCCTAATCTGCCAATATGAATGCAAACACAACTGCGTATTCTTTTCGAAGTCACTCTGTGCGGTTGTTAGCGGCATGAATTCGCAACCTTACATATCCGCGCATCAGCGGATGTGAAAAAGAATAGAAGGTTTTCCTCGGTCCCATTGTGCGAGCCGAAATGATGCTTTGTCGGCTGTCAGAGATCAGCTGTTTCAAAGCGGTACCCGCTACCTGCGCGCTTATGTCTTTGCCTGGCGCGAACTTTGATGCAACTTCTGCGATCTGCCCGACGGCGCCCTCCATGCGCCCGTCCAACGACGCCAATCCCCACAGGATGTACCTGTAGACATCACTCCGCGAGGAAAGGATGGCCGACTCGTACGCGTCTCGCAGCGTTTCATCCGCGTCTTGAGCCGCATCCTCAGCGCCTCTTGTAACGTGCTCCTTTGTGACTGTTTTCGAGCCTTCGATCATCGCCACACGGGCAGACGTGATCCCGAGTAACTGAACATAAAACGGCAGACGGTCAGACGCCAGGATAATATCAGAGATGGCTGATGGGGAAAATTTGAGCCCCAGAATTCCGCCACCTTTTTCTAGAATTGCTCTTATGTCTGAGTCTCGCTCAAATCGGCCTAGCCCTACAGATTTGATGTTCCGGAAGACAGACTCGTGACCACGTAGCAGATCGTTCACTGTAGTGCCGACGCCGACGAACACAAGAGTCGATTTACCGAGGTCGGTGGCTGCATTCTTTGCAAATTCGCCAAGACTCGCGAGTGTATCTGCCGGAAGTCGATCAACTTCATCGAAGATGATCACGAGCGTCTCGTTGGGCAGCAGCGATTTCAGGCTGTTTCCGTCCAAATTGTCGATTGAACGCATGACCCCTTCGATGGAGACACGGTCAGTCGCGGCGTCATAAACGAGCTTGGCCGGGAATGCCTGCTGATACTTAAGAATGACGTCACGTGCAAGCTTTGAGAAGGATGAATCGCTTTCGCAGAAAACGTCAATTCGGGGGCTTCCGATCGTGCTCACGCGAGCTAATGAGGTTTTACCTGCGCCGCGCTCCCCATAGATGACGACGTGCTGCCCAGGGCTGTGTAGTGCCTGAATTACACGCTGCTGTTCCTGCTCGCGACCGAAGAAGCTTTCGCGCTCTTCGATCGGATAATGCGGGCGAAATGCAAGGTTTAATAGTTTCTCGCGTTCGCTATTGTCCATACAAGCGCTTCCCCCTCTTGCCAGTTCAGTGTATGTTTTGACCGTTCGACGTCGACGGGATGGGTTCGAACGTGAAAACGGGGGCGAGCCGCCCCCGCAGCGGATCATGTTATCCGCGAGTCTTAGCTGTCGACTTCTTTAGCGGAGCTTGAGCTAGCGCGCTTGCGGCGGTCTGTTTTGCCTTGGCGCCAGTACTCTTGCTTTTCAGTTGCTGGCTTGCAGTTGCCGCCACCTTCTTCGACGTCTGCTTCGGATTCATCGCCATGATTAACCCCGTCAGTGGTCGCCAATATTGGCACATTGATTGTATCGTGCTCGTCGCCAAGACAACATCAATCCATGCGTTCGGCCTCAGGAACAACCCAACAATCGAAATCGTCGTCGCCTGGCATGCCTTGCCAAGCCAGAGCCCCACAGGCTTCACATCGGTAGCTTGCTGGAACTGCGGCTACCTGAACGCCCTGCAATATTGCGGTGAAACGTTGTTCTTCTTCGCTGAGCCTCAGCGACGGATGGGGAGCACACGAAAGTGGACGGCCTTGAAGTGCCTGGCAAGCACGGCAAACCATACGTTTTCCCTTTGCGAATCCTAGCCGTAACGGCTGAGCCACTCCACTGAGAAGTTCTTCGCGTACTCGACCGCCTCGGCCTCCGTGGCGAACTCACCGAGACTCCAGAACGCAGCCTGCCGGCTGATACCCAACTTCGCTACCTCGACCTAGGTGGCGTACCTGCCGTCCTCCGTCACGCGCGGTTCGCAGGTCGCACCCCCGCATCACAAATTTCTTTTGCATCGCATCAGTAAATCCTTTTGAGACTGAGGGATCGTAGCATGCCCGCATCGACCACCATAAAGCCGCTCTACCTCGACTTGCCTGCAGTGGCAATCACTCTTTCGCTATCGGAAGCGACCGTCCAGAAACTAGTACGCGAGAGAGAATTCCCGAAGCCACGCCTGCTTTCCGACCGCCGGGTAGCATGGCTGACGCGCGAGGTTGAAGCCTGGGCAGAGGCATGCCCTGAATCGGATCTCGCGCCTCCGCCCAATACCGGCCATAGCAACCGACGCCGCAAGGTCACCTGCGCAAGCCAAGACCGGACCTCTCAGTCAGCATCAGATGACGTCTAAGATGGCCTCGCCGTCATTTCATCAACGGCCGTCGCCAAAACAGACGTACGATTTTTCGGGTAGCGGGCGTTCGTGGCCTTGCTCACACAGGTGCGAAAACTCCCGAGAGCGAATCCCGCCTTTCCTAGGCACTTAGCCAGACCAGCCAAAACGCTCTTGAATATTTGTTCTAGAAAATGATCCTTCTTACACCTTCTACTTTGAAAGTGTTAATCCCATCCGCATTAATCCGAATGGCACGTTATTCATCATGTTTACATAAATAGCAGCTTTTCCACAAGCAACCTTATATTCTCTAGGGCGAACTACTTCAATACCCATGCCTGCAGCGCTTATGCTGGGTCTGCAGCTCGATTGAATCCCCGCGACACCTGAAGACTCTTATATACGCGCCGGATCCTTCTACCGATATAGTTCAGCATAGGGAAATCCCTATGAGGTCACACCTCCTTCCAACAACTATCCTAAATTCCAACAATAATTTTGGGAATCGCCATGCGACATATGCTTGCTTTTTTGCTTGCGGTTTGCAGTGGGGCGAATGCTCAACAGCCTAGCCAAGCCGATAGTTGCAGGGACATCCTTAGGAATGGCGCCTTTAACCAGACAAATTTCGCATCTTCGGAAGCCGCTAACAGGGCAGCGTATGCTCAACTATGCGCTTCGTCGTATCAAGAAGCGATAAATCTCATCAACTCTCAAAGCTCTTTGAATGGCGGAGTTAATATCGATATAGGCTACGACAGTTTTGGGTTGAATTTCGGCGGAAAACATGTCGACTCTAGCAATTTTAGTCAGAACCAATTTAACGCATGGAAAAGCAGCGCATGCAATACAACCAGTTCGAGAGACGCGTCCAGCTCAGCCGATTATCTAATGCAGCGCTTAGCTTCAGATGCGATTGTGCAGAGTTGGGCACAATGCATGGCAAATAAGCAAGGTCTAACCTGCTGGGCGTCGCCGTATGGCGCTCAAGACGCCCTGATTACATTAAACTGGAAGCAAGAATCTAGCACAAGACTCATAGTAACGATGACCGATGTGTCCGATGGAGCGACCTCTAGATTTGACAATACTCCAAGAGGCAAGCTATTGCCCCTAAAGTATCAGTTGGATCCTGGCTCCATACAAGTGCCACTCACTCGACAATTTGGAAAATCCGTGTTGGTGGCGGTTAATGGGAACCATGCGGGTCAAAATTTCCAGTGCTCCGCGTATATACCATCGACCAATGATTTCAAACTAAAAACAGTTGTCATTCAAACTAAACCGCAAAAAGTCGAGGAGAGCGGCGACTTAGGCTGCAGCGTCCAGGCTCTGGAAGGAACGTGCCAAAGCAGTTGGACCGCCACCGCCCCCGCTGATTACAAAGTCTGTTCGGCATCCTTGAAATACACGGCGGGACCAACTAGCAGCGCGCAGATGAACATGATCAAAGCAAACAATTCCGTCACCGTCGATTGGAAAGTCACATCAAGCATTGTGCCCTTCGGTCCAGGACGATGGGTCCATGCCGTCGCAAGAGTCGTGTATGTCCCGTCTGGCAGGAGCATGGACGATGACGGAAATGCTTGCAATATTTAACCTGCGGTGCCCGACAGTTCACGCATAGCGAGTGCGTAGCTAGACGCATTGTCGACGCTACCGAATGACCGAAACTGACCGACTGCCGCCTGACGCGGTCGGCCGTAGCCGACCCCTTACCGCCACTCGAACAGAGTTTATCGCGATGGCCGTTTCCCAACGTATAACGGCCGTTGAGCACGTAATCGGTGCGTCGGATTGAAGTCAGGTCAGCCTCGAATCGTCATCCTATCTCGCACGTGTCTGTGGCGTATGCTATATCGTCACGTCAACTGAAGCGCTCCGCTATCAGAGCGATTGACCCCGGCATCTCTGCTGGTTCGCCACCGGTACGCCGGCAGTTCCACTGGTCGCGACTGAAAAATATCCAATAGTCAGCGTCCGATTTGATGTAGAGGCTTGGATAGTCGTCGCCATACACATCTCGGTAGGTGATCTGCTTTATATCGCTGAGTTCCCCAGCCCTCTGCTGTCGCTTAAGTTCAAGATAAAGCGCATAGCTGTGCGCTTCAGCGAAGTAGCCAGACAGTCGTACCTTCGACAGGAGCAGTACACCATCTGCGGACTTGCGTATCAGCCGCAAGCCGCAGTAGTCGAGCAGTTTTGGATCGCGAACCATCAAGGCGCGCCAGCCCGTCGCGGCGCTGTTGTCGATCAGTTGTCTGAGCGAGGTTGGACCGTCATCACCGATGGCATCAAGAAATTCCTGGAATCGGGAATCCTCGAAGACCGGTAACCAGTTCTCCTGGCGATCGCGGTAAGAGGTAGCGTTTGGAACGCAGAAGGTATGATTATCTCCGGTTGACGCCGGGAGGAAGTCATACAGCGAAAGCAGCGCTCGTTGTAGCACGAACTCTTGAGACGCAAGAATGTCTTGCGTCAATACCCGTTTTGCGACCGCCGTGTACTTTTGAAACTGTTCCTTGCCGGGCGCTGAAGATCCTGTCGTGCTCAACTTCAAAAGGAAGCCGACGCGCCCCTGCAGGTACCAGTGAGATTCTGCTTCGTCGAGCAGATTCCCCCACTCGTCGTCCTTCAAAAGCAGCGCAGCTTTCTGGCGCTCCTCTTCGATCTGGGTTCTATTGAACCCGAGACTACCCGGCGTATCCCCGACAAGAGTCTCATAGAGCGAAGTTGCGTGCTTGGCCAACGTCGTCAAGCCTTTTATTGCGCCAACCGCCGTACTCGGTTCATCGATACGCGTGTTCTGGATCAAGTTCCGGGTCACGCGCGACCACCGACGCAAGCACATCTCGTGGGGGGCATCGTCGAGCTTTTGCACATCGGGCGATAGCAAAAAGGCCATGACCGCGTACAAGCGAAGTAGATCGTAGTAGTCCGCTCTCGGCGCCAAGGCTCGCTGGAGAATGTGAACGAACCTTGCCCCCCGATCGCTCGCCAGATAGTCAAGTACCACTCCGATCTCGGCGATCTGTGCCGGCATAAGCGAGCCGTTAGCATCGAACTCTCTTAGCGGGCAGTAGCCCCGTGCGTCTCGGAGCTTTGAGAGCCAACTGCGGTCATCGTTGGTTGCGTTCCAGTACCCACTGACGCGTTGGCAGGTCTGAAAATAGGCCGAAATATAGAAGAAGCGCATGAACAGGTCATCGAAGCTTTCGCCACCGGCGCCGTTACGTCCCGCGACCGTCCAGAAAAGATCGACCCACTGCTGATCCAGCTTTGTCGTGAAGTCTTCCGACCAAGCTTCGTCCGCGACTTTCTCGACAATCCAAGCCTTGAAGTTCTCAAACGGAGTGAGGGCTTTGCCTCGAGCGTTCATCTTGATGTAAAGATCGTCCGACAACCCAAAATCGCGAAGATCGAGGTAATGGAAGGTGACACGTCGCTCTTCCACGAGTATCCGATAGAGTCCCTCCGTGTTCCCAAACTTGTCGTCGATAGCATCAAGCATGACCAGGGCGGAGCGGACGGTTGGGTCTCGACGCCAGGCGTCAAAAAACCACTTTGAGTCGACAATCAAGGCGGATAAGGCTGTGTTTTCGTGTACGCCTGGGATATCGAAGTGGTTCACCGTTAGCGCCTCGAAGAACTCGGCAGCGCTGGGACGGGTGGAGTAGGCAAAACGCGTACGCCCTCCTTCCTTTATCCACCAACGTTCTCGGAAATTCTCAAATTTTCCGTCTAACGACGCCAGATACCGATGCAGCAAGAAGAGCGTCGTGAGGCGCTGTTGGCCATCGAGCACCGACAGTGTCCGTAGTCCATCATGCGCCACGCTGCCGTACACAAAGTCCAGATCGAGCGGCGAATTTTCGTCCTTCAATGCTCCGGCTATCGCCGACAGGAAGCTCTCACGAATGTCACCCACCTCCGTCCGTCCCTGAGCATAGTCCCGCTGAATTACGGGAATCTCGATGACGTCAACGTCCTCGAGAAGTCCAAAAAACGTATGCAGCTTCCCTTGGCTCATGCCAGGTCCTCCTCTGCAAAAAATCGTGTCAGGCAGTCGCGAATTGCGGACGCATAGGTGGCAGCGTCTTCCTTTGACCATACGAGCATGCGGTCAACTCTCGTACTGTAGTACTTGAGAAAGACATTTTTGGTACACAGAGGGACAAACTTTCCCACCTTATCCAAAGCAATCACCGTCTTGCGTTTTATGGGAAAGATCGCATTGCCATAACTTCGATTCGTAACGTGATCGAGCAGTGTCAGGTTGCCGAGGGTGTCATCAACGTCGATGTCTTGGAAGGTATCAAAACGCTCCTGGACATGTTTGAAGAAAGCCTCAAATGCTTCGCTGTCGAAACTCTGAGCGCCAATAATGGCTTTCCCTTCCTGCACCAAGTCGTCGTGCCCATCTGGCCGCACTATGGACCCGCCTTCGCCGTCCACCTCCGACGCGTCGCACCCGAGATACTCAAGAACATTGCTCAACCACCGCTTCTGATCATCCTGCCGCCGAGGCATTCGAGACTGAACGGAACGAATGTGCTCGATGTCCCACCTCTCGTTTTTGTACGCATCGAACGGAAAACGAGCACGGGAATCGCTCTCCGTCAGCGACGCCACATTGAACAGCAGCAGTACGTTGCGAATATGAACAGCATCGGAGTCGTAGTCGAGGCCCCCAAGCTCCGCTTTCACGAACTCGCTGAGTTCGACGCCAGCACTCGGTGCTGCATCCCGGCTGCGCCGGAAGATCCGCTGGAAGATCTCTGCTTTCAACTTTCGCCGGAAAGCGCGCTTGCTCCCGGCTTCGGCCGACAGACGCGACACGTTGGCGATCGCCCGATGGGGCTCACCCGCATCATGGCTCGCCAAAAAGCCGACCATGTGGTAGAGCCTGCCGTCACGGAACCACTCCTCCATTGCCAGAAACTGACGCTTTACGTCCTCCCACTCCGACCATGCGTGCGAACTGGGCTCCGACAGCCGTTGGGCAAAGGTGTGAAAGACTGAAGCGTTGCTCCATCCAGGTCCAGAGTGTTTAATGCGTTCGGCAGAGAGCTTGAGTACAAACTGGATTCGACCGGCTTCTAGACGGGCATTGGTCAGGAAAAACCAGAACTCATCTTCCTGGAGTCGGCGCTCCATTGCATCCCACTCGTGTGCAATTTGCAATTGCCGCAGCTGAAGCGCCCGTTGCCCTTCCCCCTGGAAGTTGCTCGACCGCAGGAACAAGGCCTTGACCAACTCGGCGTCTGTCAGCGGAATTTTTCCGATATTGAGGCGCCTGAATACCTCCATCGGCTTCCCGCCTCCGGTTTCAATCTCGTACCAGATGACCTTGACGTCGTTTAGGAAGGCAGATTCGATGTCGTTCACCCTGTTGAACTTGCCCGCGAACCACTCCTGAATCGCCGCGAAGGCCTCCGCCATATGGAAGAAGTCAATATTCTCTTTGGCGCGTTCTGGCTGTAGCTCGCGCAAGTAGTCGGCGCTCGCTGGTCGCGTTTCATACTCAATCGAGTAAAGCTGCTTCCTGAATGCTTCCTGGAAACGACCGTTGAAAAAGTGCAGGATCAGATACAACGTCGTCAGTCGCTGCTGCCCATCGACCACTTCCCAACTGCCACCTTCGACTGGGGCCACGACGATGGGCTGAAGACAGTAAAACTCATTTTTGGCCTTCGCCCCGGACTGAACAAAATCCCAGACGTCAGAAAGTAGTTCCGTGACCTGTCGTCTCGACCAGCGGTATCCGCGCTGATAATTGGGCACAAAGAATCTTTCGTTGCGAAGGTCATCGATTGGACGGAGCTGCAATTGATGCGTTGACATCGTGTTTTCGCCTATCTGATCGAGTAAAGTGGGGCTTTTCTACTTTTCTGGAGAAACTAGTCATCGAAGGACCCACCGGCAAACCTATCAGATCGCCCGTCTCAACGCTACAGCGTCCGATACCGCCGAACACGTCCGAGCATGCAAGTCCGCTGCTCCAGGGAAGCGGCCGCTCGAACGACCGCGTACTTTCGACGGCGGACGGCCGCAACTGGCCGATTCCGGCCCGATCGAGCTGACCGTAGTCGACCCCTAGCCGCCGGTCATCGGCCACTGCCGTCAAGGGCCGCTTCGAAGTGGCGATCGGACGCCTGGTTCCGGCGTTGCAAGCCAACGTCGAAGTCGTCGCTACACCGCGGAATTTTGCGCGAAGGTTCTGGTTGCCACGTCTGAGATGAAGTCGATCACGGCACGAATCGCTGGCGAATGTCGGAGATCGGCATGCACCACAAGCCAGAGCTCACGCGAGAACGACGCCCCATCGAACGGCAGCCGCTGCAATTCAGGATCGCCGTCACCCATGAAGAGGGGGAGGCCTGCAACACCCACACCCGTGCGCGCCGCTACCTGCTGCGTCGTGATATCGCTGACTTCGCAGACGATGCGGCGGCCTTGAGCGATCGATTGCAGCCATTGCTGATGCGGCATTTCTGCGTATTGTGCTTCGTATCCAATGAATGCCCAATCGTCGGGTGCTAACGCATGCGCATATTCTCGGCTTGCATAGAGGCCGAACATCATCTCCCCAAGCTTGCGGGTGACATTCTGCGGTTCCTCCGGGCGAACGAGGCGCACCGCGAGATCCGCTTCGCGACGTCCGAGGGAAACGCGCTGTGCCTGGCTGGCGATCGCCAAGCGAATTCCCGGATGTAGTCGCGCGAATTCATGAAAATGATTCGCGAACAGATTGTTTGCGAGCACCGGCGGTACGCTGACTGTAACCACGCCGTGCAAGGGCGTCTGTTCCGCGAGCGCGAGGCGCTCGATCGAAAACGCGCGCTCCTCCATCTGCTCCGCGAATTCCAGAATGAGCGTGCCTGCCGATGTCGGCCGACACGCACGCGGCAGCCGGTCGACCAGGCGCATCTTCAGTTCGGCTTCGAGCGCGCTCAGGCGACGGCTGACTGTCGCATGATCGACATTCAGACGCCGTGCCGCCGCGGAGAGACTGCCGGTTTGCGCCACGGCGACGAAATAGCGAAGGTTTTCCCAGTCGAACATCTGTGCATTTTCTCCAGGCTACTATGCGGATTTGCGGAATATTCGCACAGAAAGCAATCCTTTACGCTTCGGTCCTTTGAACTCGAAGGATCGACCATGCAGATACCGTCCAGACGTCGCCCGTTGCTGGTTCAAACAGCGGCATGCCTTGGCTTTGTGGTCGTGCTGATCGATGTCAGCGTCGTCAACGTTGCGCTTGATGCTTTGAGATCGGTCTTCGATGCGGATATCACAGACCTCCAATGGGTCGTCAACGCGTATGCGCTGGTCTTTGCGTCGTTGCTGCTCATCGCGGGCGCGCTCGGCGACAGGTGGGGCGCAAAGCGAGTATTCATGGCCGGCTACGCGATATTCACGATTTCATCGATCGGCTGCGGGGTGGCTCAATCTGTGCACGCGTTAATCGGCTGGCGCCTCGTTCAGGGGGCGGGGGCCGCGCTGCTGGTGCCGAACTCACTGGCCGTTTTGCGGGTGGCGTTCGAGGACGCGACGGAGCGCGGCCGTGCGATCGGCTGGTGGGGCGCGGGCGGCGGCATAGCTTTGGCCGCTGGCCCTTTGGTAGGCGGGCTGCTGATCACCGCGGTTAGTTGGCGAAGCATCTTTCTGGTCAACGTGCCCGTGGGCATCGCAGGCATCTGGCTGACATGGCGGTTCGCGCCCGATACGGACGCGCAAGTCGGCCGGAGTCTGGATCTCCCGGGGCAACTCACTGGCGCGGTCGCGCTGGCAGCACTCACGTTCGCATCGACCGAAGTGAGCGCGCTGGGCTGGCGTAGTGCGTTTGTCGAGAGTGCCTTCGCCCTATTCGTCGGAATGAGTATCGCGTTCGTCTGGCTGGAATCGCGCAATCCCGACGCGATGCTGCCTGCCGCGTTGTGGCAGGACCGCGTTGTCCGCTGCGCGACCCTGATCGGCATGCTTGCCAATCTGGCTTTTTACGGCATCGTCTTCACATTGAGCCTGCTCTTTCAGTCGGTCTGGCATATGACGCCGGTCCGAACGGGCGTGGCATTCCTGCCGATGATGGGCATCCTGGTGATTGTGAATATCGTCGCGGGGCGACTGGCGAGCCGGGTCGGCGCGCGTGCGCTGGCAACGGTCAGTCTGCTGATTTCCGCAGCCGGCTATCTCGCGATGTGGCCGGCCATCGCAGCACAGTCCTTCTGGCTGCTTGCGCTACCCATGCTGTTCGCGGGTAGTGGAATCGCTCTGACCATTCCAACTATCACTGCTGCGATGCTGGCCGCTGTGAGCGGTGCACAGTCGGGTATAGCGTCGGGATTGTTGAATGCCGCCCGTCAGGTCGGCGGTGTGATCGGCGTCGCTTTATTCGGTTTCTTCGTTCGGCAGACAGATGCGGCGTCCTTCATGCACGGGGTGGAACGAGCGTTGACCGTTTCGGTGCTGCTTCTGATTATCGGCGCTGCAACTGCCTGGCGAAATCTGGGTGATCTGGTGCAGCAAGGTTCCCGAAACAGAAGATGGAATGTTCGCTGACCGGACCGAAGCAGACGGTCGGGCGGCGTAAAGTCGTAGTGACCGGGTGACCGCTTATGGCCGGCTACCGCCCGACATGGTCGGCAGAACTCGACCCTGAACTGCCCTTCGGGCCCGCGTACCCTTAACGGCGGCTTCCAAGGTATAACAATCGTTCGATCAATCATGTCGTGTCCTCGGCCGAAGCCAATGGTCGCCGACCGGCCAACAAATGAGCGAACATGAACACACCCAGAAAGCGAAAACAACGGGGCGACACCCTCAGTCTCGCTCAACAACTAGAGACTGCATCCAAAGAAACCGTCAAGGCGGTTTACGACCTAGATTTGAAGACGGCACTCGACTCCGACGTTCGCGACGTTCGATTTGCAGCCGGCATGCGTATTCGAGATTTGGCTAAAAACATCCTAGCGTCGGTCAAACAGGACAACCGTTTCCCCGGTGACCGCACGTTACACATAGCATACGACAGCGCGTCGAGTGGCTGCCTTTATCCAATGCAGGTTGCCGAGCGGATGATACAGAGAACCATCCGGTCTGGTTCCGGAGAGGAGGCGATCGATTGGATGCTCAAGGTGCTCGGAACCAAGAAAGCGGCTGGGAAGATGATCGAAGCTCTTTGGGGTGTACCAGTGGACCAAGAGATCGCGCTGACCAAGAGCGTCAAGATCGTTCCAATAGCCGATCTTCCCGATGGCCCCCAAAAGCGGATGCTCACCGAGTACAAATTCGGTGCATCTGACTCTGTGCTGATGACCTCACTCGATTTCGTACAACCGAAGTCCGCCTTAGTTCTCGAAAGAGCTGTTGCGCCACTGGTATTCGACCCAACGGGCAACGGTATCGATCAAGACAAAGCGAAGGCATATGTTGCAGATGAGGCGCTTTTAGGCGAAATCACGTTAGCCCTGACCGTCGTCGGTCCCCGTGTTCCGATCTCGGCCTATATCTGGTTTGCGTACAATGATCCAGATATACAGCTCGCGGTGTCGATGAACGCCAGGCGGATGCGAGCACTCGAAATTTTGCCCCACAAATCAGAGGAATACCCCCCGCTCGATCCCACCGAGGCAGTCGAAATCGTAAATGCATACCTGAACCTCGACGATCCAACGAAAGGAAAGGTCCGCTTAGCACTTCAACGCCTCAATCAAGCACAACGGCGTAGAAGTGTCGGGGATCGAGCGCTGGAGCTTGCCATTGCGTTTGAGGCACTGTTGGGTCAGGGCAATGCCGAGATGACTCACAAAATAACTGTTCGATCGACACGCCTCTTTGGCGGCGACGGAGAGGAGCGAAAGAGAAACGTTGCCTTGATGAAGGAGATGTACCAGATCAGAAGCACGCTCGTCCATGAGGGCAAGGATGCGACTGGGGCAAAGAAAATATTGAACGCCAAGATTCCTGTTGATGCGATCATCGACGAAGCAGTACTCAAATGTGTCGAGTTGATCAAGACCATTATTCGACGCGGGTCGATTCCCGAGTGGTCAGAATGGGATGTTTTGGAACACTCCCCAGATTGAGCTAGAAGCGGGCATGCGAATCACACATGCGGCCCGCTCTCAAAATTCCAATCGCGTACCCGCGACGCGTCCACTTGAAGGTTGACTGCTCGCTTACGATGGCGGAGCGGTCGTTCGAGTGTCCGACCAAACGCGAACCGGAATGGCCGACACTGGCCGACTGCCGCCCGACGCGGGCCGCAGCACCCGCCCCCCAGCCGCCGCGCGACTGAGCAACGCCTTGATGGCAGCTCTCAAGTCCATAAGTGCCTTTCGTTTGATCACTTTAGTTGCCAGTGCCGTTATCATGCTCGGGATTACACTTGGAACGGGTGTGAATAATGGTGCGAGAATCGCTCGTTAGCGCTGCGCTTGCCGTGGTCTCTGCGTCGGCTATTGCGTCTGATTGGATCGAAATAGTAACCCCCGCAGATTCTCCGGGCACCCGCTCGTATTACGACAGGGCCTCCCTGATGCGCAGCGGGCCAATTACTCGTGTATGGATCAAGACCGTCTACTCGCCACCGCAAACGTTCCAGGATGTCGGTCAATACGATCAATGGCTGGGCCGCTACGAAATAGACTGCGCGTCTATGCGCGTTAGCTCCATCGACTCACATCTATCCCTGCGCGGCACTGAGGTAGGGACTTCGCTCGGCACTGGATATGCCGACATCGTCCCTGACACTCCAATGGAGACGATCGCTGCGAAACTCTGCGTGCGAAAATAACAGTGCCGGTATCGGCGCTTGTGTCTGAACCCGACACGTTCCCAACAAACGACAGCATTAGCAGATGAAGCAACGTTCGCCTTCGCCAATCGAAATGGCCGTTCGCTGGGCAGAGCTGCCGTCTGAATGTCCGAGCGACGCGACGGACGAATGACGCTGCATGGCTGGGAGCGGTAGATCAAGCCAATCGACGAAGCACCACACTGGTATCGTCAGGCCGCGAACGGTCGACAACTGAATGAAGCCGACACTCGAATGTCCGACATGCACCCGTAACCAATGACCGTACCTGGCCGTGCCCAGACATTTCCGTATCCGTATCTGCATGAAATGAAAAATTGCAATGTTGTAATCATCTGGCAATACCGCAACCCTTGTCCTGCATGCAGAAAAGTCGCGCAAGAATATTGAAAACCGCCATTACATCTGACGAGAAACGCACCCAAAGCAACACGTTTCCGGCCGAAATCACCCACGCATATTGAACCCAACGCGAGAATGAGTAAGATGCCCGAAAGGCCGTCAAAAAGAACGCATCGCGCGGGGTAGCCAAATGCAACGGAACGAGTTGATTCCATCGGCATTGCTCGATGACATCTACGCTGCAGCACTGGGCGATCAGAGATGGGAAGTCGTGCTCGACGGCTTGCGATCGTCGGTAGGCGTGCGCATGGCCACGCTGCTGTCGTTCGACGATGCGGCGGGAGTGCCGGTCATCGACCGGGCTGCGGGCGACGACAAGCCGTGGGTTGCCGATTGCCGCCGCGCATACAACACCGAGTTCTATCTGTATGACCCGGTCGTACCGATCGCCGGCAACTGGCCGACTGGTCGCTGGTTCGAGGACGTCAAGCAACTGTCCCGCCCGCAGCGCGAACACTGCGTGTTCTACCAGGAATTCCTGAGGCCGTACGGGATCGGCAGCATCGCCGGCCTGTATATCCATCGCGGCGAGCACACCGGCGCATTCCTCAGCGTACAGAGCGGCCCCGAATCGCAGGGCCTGTCGGACGCACAGCGCGTCGCGATCGAAAGCATGGGCGCACACATCAGCCGCGCACTGCGGATCGAGGCACGCATCGGCGAACTCGAAGCACGCGTGGCCGCCGCGGAATCGGCGCTCGATGCGCTTCCGTTGCCGGTGTTCTTGCTCGGCGCGCAACGCGAACTCCGCTATACGAATCGCGCAGCCGATCAACTGATCGCGGCGGAACCTGCGCTGCGGATCGCGAACGGGCGCTTCGCACCGGAAGGCTGCGTCGACGATGCGCAATGGCGGCACGCGTTCGCGCGCGGTGGGCTGTTGCTGCGCCGTGCGACGGGCGAACCGCTGCCGCTCGCGCTGATACCGGTGCCCGAACAGTCACGCCTCGTGCGCGAGCGGCCCGGCGTCGCGGCATTGATGACGGCAGCCGACCTGCGTTCGCCGGCGGCACGCGCGCAGCGGCTGCGCGTGTTCTACGGACTGTCGTCGGCCGAAGCCGATCTCGCGGTGCTGCTGTGCTGCGACGGACGCTCGCCGCAGGAATGCGCCGAGCTGCGCGGCGTGTCGATCGGCACGATCCGCTCGCAGATCAAGTCGATCTATGCGAAGACGGAAGTGACGCGGGCGGCGCAGTTGACGTCGTTGGTCATGCAGACGTGACTTGGCGGGATCCGGATCGATGAAGCGGCTGATGTTTGGACCTTGAGTCCGGCGAACCCGGCGCGAAGGCCATCTGGCTTGGACTGAAAGAGGTTCATGTCGCTGCTAAGACTCTACGAGCATTACGTGGCCGCGGTGACCCTGACACTTCTGTATGTGCCGATGCCCTTACCCACACTCAATGTGGAGTTTGAAAAACCAATAACGTCTTCGTTCTGGACGCCGTGACGCTCGGGTCAGCCAACGAAATACACAAATCGACGAATATATCTGTCGCGATAGCGAAAGACTCGGGCACTGCTATTTTCATCCGGTCGGAATTGGGCCAAAAAGATTGCGACTTCCTCCTCCTCAACCTCATCCAAACCTGACCACAGAGAATCGGACAACGCATCCCAGCTCCGATTGCTGTGTAACGGCGGATCTAGCGGGCATGTGCTACGAATCGCATCAAAAAACTGACCCTTGGATGCAACTCCGTCAGGCAAACACATGACTAGCCAACCGCGGTGCCTACACTCTTCGGCAATGCGTTCCGCTTCGCCCGAATCGACCACATAAAGTCCTGGCTTACGCAGCATCATAAATCACCCGATCTGAACAACAGCAGGATTTCCTGTATAGCCATAATGCGTCCGTATGTAATACATCCCTCCCGTTTGGTTGTTCACCACAATGCGATTAGTGTCCGCACCGGTAACGCCAGGCGATGGCGCGACGCGGTATTCCTGACAGGGAGACGTCGGACCTTTGTCTCCCGGCAAGTCGTCCGTCCCATTCTTAAATTGCGTGCCCCACTTCTCTGACAAAGCGTCGTCCCATTGCCAAGCCAATCCTTTGGGTACGACCGACGCCAACTTATTCCAATCGTCGCACTCAAGACCCCAGCCTTTCTTGATTAAGGAGATCCGAGATTGAATAACCACTCGTGATATTTCCTCTTATCCCAATCAGACACTCTCCCACCAACAAGATCTCGTGCGAATTCTCTCTGAAAGTTCATTTCATTTTCAACCGGGTTATCGACATTTCCGCCGATTAGATCAAAACCTTCCAAATAGTCAATCCGATTGACCAAAACCTCAGCACACGCCACCACTAGTTCTAATTTGTGTTCGGCACGCCATTTATCCAAGAAAGAAAGCCCTGCCAGCAAATCAGTCGCACCTTGGGCTGCTGCATCGTCATCTATTTTTACTGCATCAGGATCCCAGTTGACTTGCTCTAAATCGCTTAGTGGATTGGGGTTTACGTTTCCATTCCACACATGTTCCAGGTAGTCGTCAACTCGCTGCCTGATCTGCACGCTCGTACTCCCCGCATGGGTACCAAGAAACTCGAATATTGAGTCATCGTGCGCAAGCCCAAAGCAGCACCAAACACCGAAACGAGCAAGGGCATCCAACTTCCCTGAAGCGAGGATCGATTTGAGATATTTTTTATGTGCCTCTATATCGAACATACCCATCTCCTAATCAAAAACCCCACCAGCTTTATCCACGTGAGGCTAGCATGACGGACACGATGCATTTCGTTGCCCCCCCAAAGAGATATCCCCGACGACTATTTCAATGTTAGAGTCGTCGACCAGCGGGTACATTCATGTTGTCGCGACATCCCGAACATGGCGGCAGCGATAAAATTTGACCATTGCACAACCCAGTTGGATCGTATGCAATGAGTCAGGGAATCGTATGCACAAGCCTCGCCGCCCCAGCAATACAAGTCATTGAAACCAACTTACCGAGACCGCCTGATCAACTCTGCATTTGAATCGATTTCTGCTCGCGACTTATCAATGTGAGTGAATGCCACATAGCTGCTCGAATCGAATAATTAAGCAATATCGCAAATTTCTTGACATTGAAAATTAAGTCTTAAATTCATCGTTTTCACGATAATAATTTACCTCATCGATAAACCACTTGACATTAACATTTTCACCAACCCCACCTTTTAAAATATAGCTCAGATGATTCACCAACATCCAACATCTCAAGTTATACTTCTCGACTGATTTCGGCATCTCCATGCCCTCGTTGTCCAGATAAATTTCATCATCATCCAGATCTTGAATGTAATCCCACGGGATGTAGAAAAACCTCGTCCCCTCTGGATCACTCCGCCACGAATCAACGCTTGCGTAAATCCAGTCTTTTTTCTGGCAACGATCGGATATTTTCAGTTAGCTCCAACAGAGAATTATAAATTTTCATGAGCGCACCCAATCATCACCCCCCTTTCACCCACAAGCACTTCGAATGGGCGGAGAACTGGAGAAACCAGTCCACCGCCCTCGTTAGCGACGATTCAAGCCCAGCCCTTCCGATTATTAGAGAGGCAAATATTTTACCTATCAAATCTTCCCCTCAACAGCAGCTTTCCCTTCTTTCCACCCCATGGGTCATCGCGCAAATACATTGCTTGTCGATGCATGGCATCCGAGGTAAATGTAAACTTATAGAATACTTCCTCTCCCTCACAGACCTCGTAATACACATCGTAAGAAGCAAGCGGTAACGGCAGCGCAATCTTGAATTTTTCAGTTGCCGATGCAACTTCCAACGCGCCGGGATCAGTGATACGAAACGGAGCAACGATGCATCGCGCCGCCTGCTCGTCCATCTCAAATTTATTCGCTACTCGCAAATACACCTTTGCGCCAAAAGCGTCGTCCGGAAGTGGATCAAAAATGATGTAGTCGTCGTGAAGTACCGCACCTTGATCAAGGTTGCCCGTTCCCCATTGGCTCAAACCTTCGTCATACGGTCTAGACCTAACTAGAATCTGGCTATGGGAAATCAATAGATCGACTGTTTGGCCGAGATTGTCACTCATTTCATTCAAATCCAACGATTACCATGCTAAATCATTGTGTTACCCAATTGATTATCACTCGGGCGATTCCCTATAAATTTGCAACCCACCAAAGACCCATTGTGAAACCCTGCACCCTCGAACGTACACTCATTGAATGTACAGCCAAGGAGGACAGCCTTCCTCATATTTGCCCGGTCAAATGAACACTTTTCGAAGATTGCCCCCCGACCCATCGCATCAATCAATTTTGCGCCAGAAAAACTGCAATTCAAAAAAGACGCCGACCCAAGCGCAGTGCTTTTCAGTGATGCCTTTTCAAAATCACAGTCCTCAAACAAAGCCCCAAAAAATCTTCCATCGAAGTTGGCGCCGAAAAATTTACTCCGCCTGACATTGCAATTATTCAACGATCCCGCCAGGAGACATATAGAATAAGAAAAATCAACGTCATTTATCGCCACCCTGGACAGCTGAACCTTTAGGGGGAAACCACGAAAGTCTGCAAGCCCATCTTCCGTCTTATGGAAAGGTGACGCTGGAAGAGCGCCCATCCGTTTCACCATGAGGCTTATCTCTTGATTTGTCGATTTGGATAGACTCTCACCCCACCTCAGTTGATTCGTTTTTGCGTCACTCATATCAGTAAAATATATTAGTCCGGACAGACATCGGCAGCGTACTTATCGATCTTCGTCCTTGCCCGGGAGTTGCTATATCGAACACACCAAGCTTCCCCCGGCAAGTAAATCTGGTAGCCGGGCCTGAGCAGATTGCCAGCGGAGTTCCTCAGACCCATCAAATCGGTCCTTCGTCACGATCTGCACGGGAATCAGGTCACAACTGTCGCACTAAAAGCAGTCTCTGCATCAACAAATAACGTCTCTATGCTCAAATTCCGAGCAACCAATACAAAACCCCGTCAACACTCACCGTTTAAAATCAATCCGAATCAGGATATATCTCTCGCAAACTTTCGTCTCGACTAACTTGCGACCACACCGCGCGACTCCACGCAACCTTGCCATTTCTAAAGACGGATTTTATTTTACCCTCAAATTCTTCATTGAAATTCTCGTCCGACTCGATAAAAATATCCGCAACATGATTTTCATCAGACAAAGAATCACCAAGGCGATCGACTCTATCAACGACCTCGATGGAAAAATCATCGCCATCCCAATCTGCGATATAGCGCCCCTTTTCATCCTTCACCGAAAGGCGCACACCAAATGCACTTTCGATTTTCCCAACCAAACCAAGAAAATCAACATCCTCCAGAAGAACAACGCTCAAGCAACGATTGCGCTTAGAAATCATTTAAAACACCCTCCGATTTTCACCTGCCCATCCCCTTGCCTTGCGAGAGCATCCAATTCATGGCCCTTGGAAATTCCAAACCCAGCGGGATCCTCGCTCACCCCAGGAAATGCCTTCCTCAAATCACTATCGATGAATTTTTCCATCGCAGAAAGTTTAGGTATCTTCGAAGCATTTCGACGTATATTCGTGAAGATAGAATTATTTGCCAAAAAAATCAAACTGAATAAATCCATCGATATCGAAATCATTTATATTTATTGGTCTACAAATAGATGGGGCATGAGCCTTACTAATCCCACTTGCAGCACTTACAGTGGATCAATCTTCGCGCTGATTTTCATATCCTTCTTTGAACCAACAAGATATCTAGCCAGTCCCAGATTTCTTATTTCTTCTAGATTTGCAGCACACCACTCCCAGCCCTCATCCCAGGCAAACCATTTAGCGCGGCCGGTTCTTTCGGTGACACATACATCAGCAATATCCGCAGTACAAGTGTCGAATTCCAATGAATAACCTATAACGCGGCCATCGCCAATCTTAATAAGATGAAGTTCATCACCGTGACCAAACCCGGCATCGCAGGCCGAAACAACATAATATTTAATTTCCAAAAATCCTCACTTCGGAAACAACGTAACGGCTCGATTTTTACCAGGGCTTGTCGCTATCCTCACGGCAATCCGCATCGAATTACTCGCAGCATTCCCAAGAATAGGCGTCGTAGCCGACACATGATTCCAAGCCAGTGTCATCTGTCGCTGCGCCCACACGATGCACCCTTCTTAATTCACGTCAATCAAGTACAGTTACCTCCGCGACCTTCTTGGGGCCCTCATAAATATCAAATATTTTATGATTCAACACCCTCTCCTTAGGAGCATTATTTACAAGAAAATCAACCTCTCCAAAACTCACCACTTCCCCATTGGATTGACAAGGATCGAACAAATCAAAAACAACACTCCATGCATTATTTTGCCAATCAACATCCTCAGGAAACCGGGACACAGAATAATATCTTCCTGCCGAAGGAGGTTTTTTTCTCCCCCCCTTCGCCTCAGAAATCCAAACCACTCTAACGGAATGCACTTTACACCTCCAATCCTCACCTACAGCCCGAATAATCAACCTCTTTTCTCCAAGCGGTCCTCGATCTCGGATTATTAAGATCTTCTAATTCAGCATATCGAGCAGGGCCAATACCATCGAGATGTGGATCCTTATGCATTTTTCCTGCTATATCATCCAGCACGTCTATTTGTACCACTCTGGATGCACCTTTCAGACCAATATCCGGATCATAGAACCGGAATGTGCTGTAGATCGCATCGCGCTCGTATCGCGTCTCGATCTGCCCATCACGGACAATCGTGCCCTGGCCGAAAACGTCGTTCAGCCGCAAATTCGAAGTGCATTGTCCGTCGGCAAGATAGTCCTTCGTCACGACGGTATTAAGCTGGTTTCAAATGTTGCATTCAAGATCCAGCTCATTGGCAGGCCCATGCTCACTCACCTTGCGAACGCGTGACCCATACGAGCCATGCTCGAAGTGCGTTGCGTTCCCAGCCGGATCGATTGCGCCACTCCCCGACTGCCGCTTCGCAATCCCCTTGAATTGCCAAACATGCCGCGCCACTCCTAGACTAGCGACTTTTCTCTGGTGGCTCCCAATATTTCGCTCCGTGAGAATCCATCAATTTTTCCAAAAAATCTTCAAATGAATCCGCAACCTTCGGCCAGTCACATCGGCTATCCAAAGGCAAAGCAACGTAAACCGCACCAGCAGGATCCATCAACAATAATTCTGAATCCCCGTAAAAGCGAGCAAAAACAACATCACCATTCAGAAACTCTCGCGCCCTTCTTTCCCTTTGCCTCGCAGTTTCATCAATGGCCTCTTGAGGCGACAATACCTCAACGCCCCACTGCCCGTACTCATCATCTTTGAATAAATCTGCCCGCCCGGATATTTTCCAAAATTTCGCAAGCTCGGACGCGGAATTCGGGATACCCCGAATCGTCGAATCAAACGCGACCGAATCAGAAAAATCAGATCTCAGCAAAAAATGACATTCCTTCCCAAAATGAACAGCCCTTCTCGCCACAGACCAATCCGCCTTCATTTTCTCGACAATAACATTCAATTTTCCCATAATTGACTGATATCCCGCCAGAATGTGCCGAGGCTGCCAGATCGGTTCATCATCTACACCTACTGCAGCAAGAGCAGTTTATTTATCTTTCTTCCCACCTCAAAGGTCAACTCGCAAATACACTGTTCGCGCACGTGATACATCCGAAGAAAATTTTAATTCATCGAACACTCCGCAAGAGCCAAGCGGAAATTATGCGTAATCTTTAATTTTTTGACACCAAGGCGACCTCGAGCAAATCATCACTTTTAAAGATAAGATTTCAAAATATTTTGATCAAACGACTTATTCCCGGACACCTTTTTACCCAGCAAATACTCGACATCCAGCCCATCTTGACCGACACCATTCTTCTTCGCCGCGAAAACGATAGTCAAAAATGGGTACGAGTAGTAGCTCGGATTGTCCATTACATCCTTAATCAACCCTGAATTAATCTCCACCACATTGATCACCCGCGGCAAATAAATACCCACCACTTTTTCACATATCCATCGACATGTCGACTCTATCTCCACCTCATTCCGCGGCAAATCAACCGCCCCACCGACATTCGGCGAAAACGATTTTACCGTCTCCATAGATGTATTCATCGCCAGAACCAACCCCGTCGGAATCTTTGGCTTGTATGGAGGATTACTGCCTACATAGAAATCCTGAAGACGAGGAGAATCAGCAGCAGCAGAAAGAATATACCCGTTTGCATTTCTGAGAAACCTGAATCCGATTCGCCCATTACCCGCCCCTTCGCGGTCGACAATAATTTCACCTCTCGACACCTTGACGCCGCTCTCATTTATATTTTCTTTGAGAACCTCTTGCAATCTTTTTTCAAACTTCTTTTTCAGTTCCACGTCCATCTACACACCTCAATATTTCAACACGTGAAATGTTGCATCGTACGAAGTACCACGCTCACCAAGCACTTCGCCTATATCTCTGTTGCCAGTCGCGATCTCGAACTGTCCGGCTTTTCCCGCTGATGGCGTAATCACTCCACCACCTATTCCATCGACAGTATTTGATGGACTAGCCATGTCAAATACACCAGAAGCGCTTTGATTTTTGGTCAGGCGTCCGGTCCCATGCTTGGCCTCGAAGACGTGATAGTTGCCGTGGCTGTCCGTCGCAACGAAGTCGGCCCGAATACGCTTGCCATTTACCTTCATTGTCACCTCTTCGGCAACCACGTTGAAGCCGTTTCGCTCCAAGTCATACATCGATTTTTCACGACCGCGCTTTCCGCTCCATTGACTCAGGCAGGTCAGGCCCCACGGATCAATCCACGCCAGCGGATTCGGTCCATACCGATACAGATTCAACCCGCCCGCCAATCCGAGCGGATCTGGGTTGATAAATCGTCCAACATCTGGATCGTAGAATCGGAAGGTGTTGTAATGCAGCCCGGTTTCACGATCCAGGTACTGTCCTTGGAAGCGCAAGTTTTGCGGCCGCGGCACGCTTGCAGGTGCATGTGAAGTTAACTGAAGCTCACCCCATTCCGGCACCGGTCGCTGCGGCACCCGCGCAATCCACTCCTCCTGCACCGCATTGCCCCACACCTTGTACCGTGCCTGCCAGACCAGTTCGCCATCCGCGTCAGTCAGTTCCTCCGGCAGCCCCGAAACGTCGTTGTGGAAGTAGTAGACGGCATCCCGTCCATCCGCATCATTAGCCGCCGCCTTCCCTTGATCGATCCGAGCAAGCGGCACGTAACTATTGGACTCGTACAAATACGTCAGCGCTTCCTCACCACGACGATCGTGATACGTCTCCTGCACCAACCGCATGCCGTCCCACAGGAAATCCGTACTCGCGTAACTGCCGTTGAGCTTCCGGATCCGCCGCCCGAACGCGTCGTATTCGAAGTGCGTCGTCGCGATGCCGAGCCGGTCCTTCGTCACCACCGACTTCAACTGGTTCCAATCGTCGTATTCAAGAACAAGCTCTTTGGCCGGCCCATGCCCGCTCCGCTTGCGAACCAGCCGCCCATACGAGTCGTACTCGAAGCGCTTGTCCTCGAACATCTTGAGCCGGTTGTGCTCGACAAAGCCGCCCGGATGATCGCTCGACACCAGGTTGGCCGCCGCATCCCAGCGAAACACTTCCGACGGCAATCCCGGCCCCACGGCCTGCTCGATACGCCCCGTCGGGTCATACCGATAGCTCGTGGTGCCGTAGCGCTGATCGCGCTTCTGGATCACGTCGCCTGCTGCATCGTATTGCCACTGCTTCGCAAGCAACTCGCCGCCCACCGTACCTCGCTGCGCAGCGTGCCGCGCCCGACGCCCCACCGCGTCATACCCGAAATGACTCGTCAGCTTGCCCTGCGTTCGCAGAATCTCGCGATGCAGGTCATCCCGTTCGATATCGGCCACCGTGGCACCATCGAACCGGATCTGATGCACATGCCCCGACCCGTAATGCAGCCAATCGATCGTTCGTTCGCCGGAAATCGTCGTGCTGACGCGATTGCCAAGCTCGTCGTAAGTGTGCGCGAGCCAGCCAGTCGGCGTGTATTCCTCGACGACCTCACCGCGCGCGTCGTATTTCAGGCTGACCCGGTTCTTCAGCGACGGCCCACGCGCAGCAAGCGCGTACAACTCCGCCGATGTGATTCGCCCGGCCTTGTCATACAGGTATTCACAACGCTCATGCGGAGCTTGCTTCGCCGTCAGCTGTCCGATCGCGTCGCGCTCGTATCGCGTCTCGATCTGTCCATCGCGGACAATCGTGCCCTGGCCGCACACGTCGTACTCATAGGTACGCTCGTGACCATCGAGCCCGATTTGCGCGGAAACCAGATCGCGCCGGTCATACTGGAAACGGTATGTCTCGCGATTTTCGTTGGTGAGGCTCGCAAGCCTGAAAGCACCGTCGTAACCGAACCGCACCACGCGATCCGCCGCATCCGTGCGAGACAACAGCAACCCACGCGGATCGAGTTCATACCGCGTCCGACGCTGATTCGCGTCAACGACCTCGACGAGCCGCCCGGCCGCATCGTATCGAAACGTCTGACGCGCACCGTCCGCCGTCCCGATCCCCGTGACGCGCCCCATCGCATCCGTTTCATACACGGTGGCCTGCCCGGCCGCGTCCGTCACCCGCGCGAGCGCACCACGTGCGTCATACGCGAACCGCGTGACCTTGCCGGAACAATCGGTATACGACGTCAACTGCGCCCGACCATTCCATTCGAGGAACTTGTACCCGCCACGCGCATCGCGAATCGTATGAACGAGCCCGCGATCGTCCCGGTAATACTCGGTCGCGAAACCCGCAGGGTCGCGCGTCATCGTCAGGTTGCCGCGATCGTCGTAGCGATAGATCCAGCGCGCATTGGCCGGATCGGTTTCAGCGACGGGCAGATCGTAGTGCCCGTTCCACTCGGTCCGCTCGACCTGGCCGAGCGCATCGATACGCTGCGTCTGCCGGCCGCGCTCGTCATATTCGAAGCGCGTCGTATTCCCGGCCGGATCGGTCGTACTGACCAATTGCCGCATCGCGTTCCACTCGAGCCGCCAAACATGGCCTTCGGCGTCGGTATGGCTCGTCGGCTGCCGATCCTCGTTCCACGTCCATTGCGTGACGCGCCCGATCTGGTCGGTGATCGTCACCGAACGCCGAACGAGATCAGCATCGAACGTGTACGCTTCGCCGTCGTCGGTCCAGTGGCGCACGACACGCGCGTCGCGGCCGACTCCCTGCCACGCATAAAAGCACGTCAAGCCGCCGCGCAACGTGTGCTGCACCATCAGTCCGCGCTCGTAGCCGAACCGTCGCCCGACGTGACCGCTGCGATCGGTCACGGCCACCAGTTCGCCGGCGTCGTTGTACGTGTAACACACCAGCGTATCGGGATGTTCGCCGTCCACACCACGCGTCAGCTCGATCGCGGCGATGCGTCGGGGGTGCGACGAATCGTAGACAAGCGTCAACAAACGACCGGCGCTATCACGCAGCAGCCCGGGCCGCACGACGTCATCGGCCGCTTCCTGCTCGACCTCGATCCAGTTGCCGTTGCGATCCTCGAGACGCCACAGCTTGAGCGTCTCGCTGTCGGCATCGCCGCGCGCACGGCCGAAATCGCGATACAGACCGTCGACCGTTTCGACCACATAGTGACCGCCGGCGGTACAGATCAGGTAGATGCCTTCAGGCACGCTGAAATGACTCTCGCCGGGCGGCACGGCCGGAAATTCGATATCGCGCCCCTGCTCGTCCCAATACGTGATCGACGTGACCTCGCCGTGCTCGCGCGCAATCCGCAGCTCGACGCTGATCGGCACGCTCCAGCCTGTGCCGAACAGGCTGTCCGCACGATCGTCATGGCTGCTGTAAAAACGCCGCCACACGATCGGCAGCGGCCCGGGCAATGCGAAGTCGGTGTCGTCCGTGCCGTCGAGAACCTTGCCGCCGGTGATGACGTTCACCGGGTGGCCGGCCGACGGTCTCGCCAGGCTGCCGAGCCACGTCCCGAAAGCGCTCGCCGCGAAATTCATCGCGATACACGGCACCTTGCTCTTCAGGAATTGTCCCCAGCTCATCTTGCCGCGGCCGCAGACCGCCAGCGCAATCCCCAGCGCGGCGCCGAGCCAGCCGAGCCGCGTCGCCGACTTGACGTCCCGCACGCGCTGCGTGCCGCCGCCGATGAAAACGTTATCGGAGCCTTCGGCGATCGTCCCGTCGCAAGTCGTCTTGTCGCCGACGCGCGCGGCCGGCTGATCGTTGATATAAACGCTCCCCGACCCATCGGCAATCATCTGCGGCCCGGGATGATCCGTGCACGCGACGGTGTCGAGATCCCCCGGCTGCGCGGCCCGCGCCGCCGGCTTGTCGTTGACGTAAACGTTGCCGGAGCCGCTCGCGATCTTGCCCTTGATCTCGGGCGGCGCGATCGAATCGGCCAGCGCCTTCGCGCCATCGTCGATGGCTTCGTTCATGCCGCTCGCTTCCATCAGCGCGCCGGATCCCACCGCAACGCCCACGCCGATCGCAATCACGAGCGGCGTCGCCAACCCGGCCGTGCCGATTTCGAGCGCGGCGAGGCCGACGAACACCAGCCCCTCCATCGCCTCGGCCACCAACGCGCCGACGACGGCACCGCCGATGACCGATCCGACCGTGCCGGCAAGTTCGCCCCAGAACGACGTGTGCTGGATCGGGTCTTCGAAGCGGGCGGCGGCGAAGTGTTCCGCGCTCACGACGCGTCACCCGGCCCGAGCAGGGTCGGCCGAGCCGCGCGCGGCTGGAAACTGGCGAGCATCCGGTCGGCGATCGCCTGCTGTTCGTCGGTCAGCGGCGCCGCGCTGGTCAGCGTCATCACGAGCACGCGGCCGGCGTCGTCCGACGGGAACATGGTCTGCATCTGATGCCAGAGCCGGCCGTCCCGTTCGTGCGTGGAATCGATCTGGATGCCCGCGCGCCCGCCGACCACGATCGGCCGGCGCGCCTTCTCGGTGAGCATCCGCGCATCGCGCGACGCCACTTCCCATTCGCGCGCGACGAATGCGTCGAGATTCTCGCCGTCGCGAAACCGCCCGCGGGCGATCACGAGGTTGAGGCCGCCGGGGCCGACGTTCATCATCAGGATGTTGACGGTGCGGTCGAGCGCCGCGTCCGGCAGTTCGAAGGTGCCTTCGTGGATTGCGTAGTGCATGGCTGGTGTCGTTCGAGTTATTTGTTGAGATCGATGCGCTTGCCGTTGACCATCACGCCGTCGTCGGTCATCAGGATCACGGAACCCTTGTGTTCGAGGCGGATGCCTTCCGGCGCGAGCGAGATCGAGCTGTCCTGCACCTTCAGCAGGATGCCGCGCTCGGCCACGTACATCTGCGTGCCGCCGCCGCCGTCCTTGGCCGGCGTCGTCACCTCGACGGTGGTCGCGGTCGTGCTGCGCTTCTCGGCGATCGTCTCGGTCAGGTTGCCCTGCGGAATCTGCTTCTCTTCGCTACCCGTCGCCACCAGCACGGTACGCATCGGGCCCAGCACCTTGTGCGTCTCGTTGTTCTCGACGACGGTGTTCATGTCCTTCTGCGCGTGCATGAAGAACTCCTGCATGCCGTTCGTATCGGTCATGCGGATTTCGTTCGACCCCTGCCCCTTGTGCGTCTGGCTCTTGATCCCCATCGTCTGGCCAGCCGCGCCGTGGTACGGATTACCTTGCTCGCCGTTGAACACGCGCCCGACGATCACCGGGTTGTCGGGATCGCCCTGGTTGAACGCGACCAGCACTTCCTGCTTGATCCGCGGAATCGCGGCCGCGCCCCAGCCGTCGCCGGCCCACGGTTGCGACACGCGCACCCACATCGAATCGGAGCCGTCCTTCTTGCCGCGCCGGTCCCACGGAAAGTGCACTTTCACGGCGCTGCCGTTGGTATAGATCTCCTCGCCCTTCGGCCCGACGACGATCGCCGACTGCGTGCCGTGAATCACCGGCTTCGGCGTCGCGCGCGGCGCACGGTACGGAATCTTCTTCGGCAGCAGCGCGAACGAATTGCGATACGGCAGCTTCGCGCTGTGCTGCGTGTAATCGTTCACCGCTTCATGACGCACGTGCAGGATCACGTATTCCTGGTTGTTCTCGAGGACGGGATGATTCGCCACCGTGACGGCGCCGGCCGTCGTCATGCGCCACGCATAGCCGCCGCCGGTATAGCGATGGGCCTGCGCCTCTTCGGCCTCCATCGCGAAACGCGCATAGCGGTTGCCGTCGTCGCCATGGTCGTACAGCGACTGGTGCTCGAACCGCTCGGTCGCGTCGAGGCGCGCATGCTTGAGGTTCTGCGGCTCGGCCTCGACCAGCATCAGCGGCGACGACGGATTCTGGTAATTGAAGTCGCGAAACGTGACCTTGCCGACCCCGAAGCGCCGGCCCTCGTGCAACTGGTCGATACCGCTGTCCTCACTCGCCTCGGTCGCGGCGAACGGCACGGTGGCCAGCCCGTCGATCGGACGGAACAGCAGGTTCGTGTCGCCGATCACGAGGAAATGCTTGTCCTTCTCGTAGCGGTGCGTCCAGACCAGCCCTTCCTGTTCCATCAGCCGCGCGCAAAAGTTGTAGTAAGTCTCCTGATACATCACGACGTACTCGAGCGGCTTCTGGCTCGTCCGGATATCGAACACGAAATCGGAAAACCCGTGCTCCTGGAAAATCTCGGTGAGGATGTCCTGCGCGGTCTTGTTCTGGAAGATCCGGCAGTCGGTGGAGCGCGTCAGGAACCAGAACCACGGCACGGCCGTCAGGTGATACTGCGTGACGTTCCCGGGATTGCCGGCGCGGTCGAACGATGCGACGTAGCCGTCGAAGTAGCGGTCGGTATCGCCGGTGCCGGTTGCGACGAAGCGCTCGAGCGTCGACAGGCGCGCCTGCTGGTCGAAGCGGATCTTGACCTGCTGGCCGATCAGGTCGTCCGGGCGAAGGTCGTGGCGATGCGACAGCAGGTCGAGGTGAATCTCCGGCAAGCGGTTCACGTACTCGTCGACGACGGCCGCGCTAACCAGCAGCACGTCCGGGCCGAGCGGCGTATCGAGCGTCACGTAGCGATTGAGCTGGGTCAGGCGCGCGGGGTTGGCGGCGCCGTTGATCGCCTCGGCAATCGAGCCGGGCGTCTTGTCCATCAGCGAGAAACCGGTTTGCGCGAGCTGCATCGCACGCTGGACGGTGTCGACGTGCCCGGCCAGGCCGGCGAGCGGGCCGACGCTTCCGGCAACACTCGATGCGATCGGACCTGCGAGGCCGCCGAGCGCGCTCAGGGAGCCGAGCGCACTGCCGCCCAAACCGTTGGGAATACCCCCGTTCGGAGCGAAACTCATTCTTGTTCCTTGCTTGTGTTCTCAGGTTCTGTCGGCCGGTTCGCCGGGCCGAAGCCTCGATAATGTAGGTCAAAACCCGGGGGCGCGAAAGACGCCTTCGCAAACGTTTTCGTTATCGCCCCAATAATCGGGAACTAGATCAAAGGCTGGGTGCCGGGACAAGGTTGCCCACGCCGAAGCACCGCACCGGTATGGGCTGAAAACAGCACGATCTGCACGAAGCCGGTAACCGGAACGTACGGCGCGAAAAACCGGTCCATCACGTGCGCGAACCCGCCCAGGCTGAACCCGGCGAAGCGCTGCTCGTCCACGACCAGCCGCACTTCCAGCCCTTGCACGAACGCCGAGGCCGGCTTGCCGGGCAGCCAGCACCGCACGCGCGCGGTCGACAACGAGACGAGCGCATCGAAGCGCCGGCCGGCATCGACCGAATCCTCCGCCCAGCGTGCGCAAAGCCGCCTGAGCTGAGCCGGGCCGCCTTTGTCCAGCCGGATCGCCTGGGGCACGAGAAGCGACAGCAGATCCCACAGCTCCCCGTGGCGGAAAGCCCGCGCCCGGCACCGGGTCGGCCGGTTCAGCAACATGATCGTTCCCACCGGGTCGCCTTCCGCCGGCGTCAGTTCGCACGCCTGCATCCCGGACAGGTCGCCCTGGGTACAGGAAAGCCGGATCGCCAGATTGCGCTTGCCCGGATCGGCAGGTTGGCCGTCCCGGTCGGTGAGCTGGAGTTCGACGCCGTGGAGCGGCTCTGGCGTCTCGTCCGGGGTAGGCGTCGGTGTCGGCGCTTTGTCCGCCTGTTTGGCGTCGGAGTCGACTGGCTTCCGCTTCGGTGTCCGCCTCGCCTCGTCGCGCAATACAGTCCAGAACAACCCGGGACGGCTGTCGATGCCGTGCCGCAGGGAATGGAATGGCGCCAGAGCCGATGTCCCCGCGTCGGAAATCTCACGCACGGCGTCGATCGACCAGATGTCCGTGCGCGGCGCACCGGCCTGAGCCAGCGCCTTCACCGGGTAATACGCGCAACCGGCACGCGTCTCGATCGGCGCAGCATCGTCCGGGAACAGGTTGATCACGGGCGTACAGAACAAGCGCACATGGTCCGCCGTCGCGGCGGCCAGACGCTGGGCGCGATGCGAGTCCCGATGCACGCCGGCGATCGCGAGGTGCAGCACGACGCGACGACTGTCGCCGGCGGCACGCTTGAGCGGCCTCATGTCGACGTCGACAAAGTCGAAACGCTCCGGAGCGGCGCAGTACGTCATCAGCAGGTGAAACGGCCCGAGGGTGTCGTCGGGCGGCGGGGCGAGCAGTGCATCGGCCGGCTCGACGCCGACGGCCGTGACCGCCACGCCCGGCAGGCGCTTCCAGCGACCGGACTCGCCCACTTCGGCGAAACTTCGTACGGCAAGCAGCAGCGCGGCGTCCGCGAGTGCAGCGACAACCTCGCGCGCACCGGTGAAGTGCAGGCGCAGCCTGTCGGGCACGATCGCAAACGTGGCTTCCGATGCAGTCAGCTCGAACGTGATGCTCAGGAAGCCGGACGTTTCGGCGGGCAACGCCGCGTCTCGCGGTGCGATCGCCGACGTCGTGTAACGCACGGCCGCGACGGTCAACGGCACGATCGTGACGTCATCTGTCATCCGAAATACTTCGCGGCCGGCCGGCGCGATCAATCGGTCACCGCGGGGGATGACGCGAGGTGCGGTCTGCTTGTCGGTCTGGCCGCCACGAAATTGCGCGATCGCGCAGGAAGGAAACGGGCGCAGGAACGTGCCGTGCAGCGATTCGAGAAGGCTGTGTGAAAACGCAGGCACGTCATCCTCGAGACGGATGTCGTGAGACGCCGCTAGCAACGCGAACGACTGCAACAAGCGTTCGACGTGCGGGTCGTCCGAATGCTCGCCAGTGATCGCAAGGCGCGCGGCGATCCTGGGAAAGCGCTGCGCGAACGTCTGCATCGAACGGCGCAGCAGCGCAAGCTCACGTTCGAAATGCCGAAGCAGGTCGTTGGGTTCGAGGGCCATACACGTTCCGGTAGCCGCTGCACTCGCCACTTGGCCATGCAGCGTTCAAAAAAGGCGGAACGATTTTATTCAGGCAGTTGAAAACTTCGTTTCAGATTTTCCGGGAAACTTCCAGTCACGCGTGTCCGTTTCGTGCCGCAGATCCGGCCCGGTTGCCGTGATCATCAAGGTTCGCCGCTCGCGAATGGACGTTCGGGCTTCTGCATGGCAATGGTGGCAAACTGTTACAGCCCAACGCATGCGCTCCCCTCACCGCGGCGACACCACAATCGCCGCCCTCCGGTTCTGCGCCCGCCCGGCGGGTGTCCGGTTATCCCCCACCGGATCGCTCTTCCCCTTCCCGACCACCGCGATCTGCTTGCCGTCCAGCCCCACATCCACCAGCTCGATCGCCACCACCTCCGCCCGCCGCCGGGACAACTCGAGATCGTAAGCCGTCTCCCCTTCCTCGTCCGAGTACCCATAAACCCGCACACCGTTGATCCCGGCCGACCTCAACGTCCTCCCGATCCGCTCGACGATCCGCCTGACGACCGGCTTGAGGTTGTACCGATCAAAGTCAAACAAAATCGGCCCCGTCGACCCGAACTCGAACCCCTGCTCGGTCTCCTGAAACCCGGCCGACTTCAGCGCCGTGACCTGCGTCTGCGTGAGCCCACGATGAAGCGGCGGCGTCTTGCACCCGCCGAGCAGCAGGCACAGCAGCACCGCGCTCGCGACGCACATCCTCCCCATGCTCACAGATAACGCGTTTTTCATCACAGTCCCCTTCCTTCGCATGCGCCCGCATCGCGTGCGCTTCTTATCCCGCCGCCGCGGCCTCGCCCGCAGCGCGAAACGATCGACGTCAAACCGGCCCGGCTACGCCTTCCGACAACTGCCACGACCCCGGCCGCGCACGCTTGGCGCGGTACATCGCGGCATCCGCCGCGCGCAGCAAGCCGCTCGCGTCGGACGCATGGTCGGGATACAGCGCAACGCCGGCACTCATCATGGTGGCCACCATGCGTCCGTCGGGCAACTCGATCGACGACACCATGCCGGACAAAATCTGGTCGGCGATCAGGCACACGCTGTCCGTGTCGCGCACACCCGTCAGCATCACCGCGAATTCATCGCCGCCCAGGCGAGCAACGAGATCGGTTTCGCGCACCTGCGCGCGCAACCGTGCCGCGACGCCGACCAGCACCGCATCGCCGGCATCGTGGCCAAGGCAGTCGTTGATTTCCTTGAAGCGGTCGCAGTCGAGATACAGGATGGCGACCCGCTGCCCCGTCAACACGGCGTCGCAGAGTGCCAGCGACAGACGCGACTCGAACTGCACGCGGTTGGGCAAACCCGTGAGCGCATCGTGCGTCGCCTTGTATTCGAGCGACGCGTTCTCGTCGCGCAGCGTGTTCTGCCATTCCTCGAGTTCATCGAGCAGCGCATTGAAGTCGTCGCCGAGCTGGTTCAGTTCGGCGATCGCCACCGGCTCGACACGACGCGCGAATGCACGCTCGCGCCGCACGGCGTGCGCGACGGCGGCAAGCGCGCGCAGCGGCGCGACGATATTGCGCAGCAGACGCTTCGAGCTGATGTAAGCGCCGAACACGCTGACGACGAGACAGCCGAGAATGCCGCCGATGCCGCCGAGCAGGAATCCGAAGAACTGATGCCCGCGGCCACGCACGATCACCTGACCGACGACGATGCCGTCGTGCATCACCGGAACGGTCACGGCCCCCGGCAACGCGAGAGCGGCGACGCCGCGCTCGAGCCCGGCGATCCGGCCGCCGGCAGGCAGCTTCCAGGTCGCGAACAACTGCCCCTTGTTGTCCGTGACGACCACCTGCGCGACGTCCTCATCGCTGGCGATCGTCGCGATCGCTTCGCTCGCCGCGGCACGGTCGCCGAACACGAGCGCCGCCTCGACCGTGTAACCGAGCGAGCGGGCCAGCAGGTTGAGGTTGTTGCCGGCATACGCACGCAACGCGATCACGGCGACGACGATCAGCGACACGGCGGCCATCGTCACCGCGACGAACGCCAGGCGCAGGTGCGCGCGGCGCAACACGCTTTGCAGCGTCGGGCGCGGCACGCGTGAGGACGCGATGGGGGGCGCTGAACGTGTCATGGCGTCAGCGTCCGCCGCGCGAGGTTGAGCACGTTCGGATGCACGCGCACGCCACTGCGCGCGACGGCGTCGAGATTGATGTCGAACGTCACGTGCTCGCCTTCGACCGTCAGACAGAACATGCTGCCCGCGGTGCACGACGGATCGTGTTCGGCGATGGTCAGCACCGGATGGCCGACGAGCGCGGTTCTCACCCGCATTCGCTCGTCGTTGCCGAGCGCGCCGAGATACACGACGTCGCAGGCGATGCCGAGCGAGGGATCGTCGAAGCGGACGCGCTGCACGTCGAGCACGGTCGAGCCGGCCTGCATCGTGTCGGTGAGGTCGCCCGCGTAGTCGGGCCTGCCCGTCACGCACAGATGCAGGCGCACGGGCGTCGTCGGCCAGCGCGTGAAACTGACGATGCCGAGCACGACCTGGCGTACGTTGGAGTCGTGTGACGAAAAGGCGGGGCCCGTCGGGCCGGCGGGCGTCGCGGTGGCTGCGACGTGCATCGTGTCGAGCGGGTCGTCCCTGTCGGCAAGCGATCCGGCGAGGACTGAAGGGACAACGCTCAGAACGCAAACGATTGCGATGAATGCGTGACGCAACGACGCGACTCGGCCCGACCGGCCGGACGCCGTCCGCGCGGCGATTGCCGCCGCGCCCGCTGGCGTCGATGCGGCCGCATGCTTCGCGGCCGTCGCGCACACACTCGCATCCATGATGGAAACATCGGTTGCAGTCGTTCCCGGCCCTGCCTCCTGCCTGCCGTGTGCGCGCGCAGGTACCGTGTCACGCACATGATTGCTTCCATCTTAGGTAAAAATTCGCAACCCGAACCAGTGGGATACTCCCGCCAAATAACCATCGGAAAGTATGTTGAATCAGCGTTGAGCCTGGTGATGGCGGTGAAAGCGAAGCGCAACGCCGATCTGAATTCGGCTTCTGCAGATTGATCAGCGGATAGGACGACCGTGCGCATCAAGCACATGCAGTTTCGCAGAGGCGCACCGGGCCGGTTTCCAATACGCATCGATGCACAGCCAGTAAAAGTTGCTGCACGATTCCGCGCCTGACGAAACGGATCCGTCATACGATGCGCGACACGACAAGGGTTCATGCGCCCGCGGAAAACGGTACCTACTTCGCTTTACACGACACGGTCCGGAATACATACCCGTACCCGTCCTTCACGGCCTCCGACACACTGTCGTCACCGATGCGTGCGAACAACCCCGCACGACTGTCCCCACGGCACGCGCTTGCCGCCGAATACGTCGTCCGTACCAGCACGTGAGAAAACAGCGTCCGAGTCTCGATACTGCCTATGAGATAGGTGGGCCCCATCAGCAACGCTATTGCCCAGAACACCATGCCACACGGCGCCAGCATGGCAATCACCTGGCGAAGCCGCTTCCGGCCGTCAGGCTCCGTTTTTTTTAGCCCGAACCTGAGCCTTCTCCAGGTCACGGTCATCCGTTCAGCTCCGTGCGTGCTGAATATCCTGACTTGATTTGCAGCATGCTGAATGATCATGCTGCCGACCAGGAAAACCAACTGAAATACGAAGAACGCAACGAGCATAAGTCCCGCTGCCTGAACCAGACGCAGCGCGAAAAATACGGAAGCCGACAGGCCGGTGAAGCTGGAAAAGTGGTCGGCGGTTTCATGCGTCAGCGTCAGGACCAGTCGCTCCGCGTCCGAGTGCGCGAGCCAAAGCGCGATCGACGCCACCGCCAGATAGGCGCCCTTTCCCAATACCTTGCTCCACGTCCAGCGCGCGACCAGGCTCAACACATGGTAGATGTGTCGAGCAGCCGCGTACGCAAGGAGAAGAAACACGGGTATGGAGAAACGGCCGATCCGCGGCATATCCAGCCCAATCCACAGGATTCCGGAAAGCAGCAACATCATTGCGACCAGACCATAGGCCACGGTGACATCCGGAGGAAGTTTCGCGATCGGGCGCAGTTTCCGCATGACTCTGACCGTGCGGCGGATCAGCCATGTTCGAAATGGCCGCAGCATGGGGATCCATTCACGCAAGATCCCATACAGCATCGTTGCCGAAATCGCACCGACCACAAGTCTGATCACCAGCTGAAACCTGAGGAGCTGCAGGATGACGAACAGTCCCGCCAAAACGGCTGCGCTGCGAACGAGCGGCGATCGATGCCACGGAATTGCGGCAGGTTGTCGGGCCTCGGAAATATTGTTTTCGGGCATGGAGCGCTCTCGTGACCAGTTGGCAAATTCGACGAAGTCGCCCGCTCTCCAGGTACTCGAATCGCTCCGGAAGTGAGAAATGCAATTTGCGCGACGCCTTCGTATCCGGCTGCGTACGGCCGGCCGCCTAGCGTACAACCGGAATGGTTGTTGCGACAACCTCACGGCCAAGCGCCCGATTCGCGCATCGTCGCGTTCGCGAGTATCCTAGCTGATCATTCGATTGCAATTCCGAGCACCCGACCGAAGCGCCGTCGCCGACTTCGAGTGTTGATCGCTAACCGTCTATTTCGCCTTCCCTCATGGACTTCGACGTAATCGTTCTGGGCGCGGGCATCGTCGGCGTCTCCGCCGCGCTGCACCTGCAGGATCGCGGCCGCAAGGTCGCCCTCGTCGACCGCGGCGCGCCCGGCGAAGGCACGAGCTTCGGCAACGCGGGGCTGATCGAGCGCTCGTCGGTCGAGCCGTATCCGTTCCCGCGCAGCCCGTTCACGCTGATGCGCTACGCGCTGAACCGCTCCACCGATCTCTACTGGCACAGCACGTCGCTGCCCGCGTTCGCGCCGTGGCTCGCGAGGTTCTGGTGGGAATCGGCGCCGCTGCGTCACGCGGCGGCCTCGCGCGACATGCTGCCGCTGATCGAGCGCTGCATCGTCGAGCACGACGCGCTGATCGCACGCGCCGGCGCCACCGAGCTGATCCGCGCGAGCGGCTGGATGGAAGCGTTCCGCACGCCGGCCGCGTTCGAACGCGCCGTCACCGATGCGGGACTCACCGCGCGCCGCCACGGGCTCGGCATCACGCCGCTCGATGCCGCGACACTGCGCGCGCAGGAACCGAGCCTCGCGCCCGGCTTCTGCGGCGCGCTGCACTGGCTCGATCCGAAAAGCGTCGTCGATCCGTCCGCGCTCGTCAAAACCTACGCGCAACTCTTCGTGCAAGGCGGCGGCACGCTGCTCACCGGCGACGCGGCGAGCCTCGACGCGCTGTCGCCCGGCTGGCAGGTCACGACGGACGACGGCAAGATCGCCGCGCCGGCCGTGGTCGTCGCGCTCGGCCCGTGGTCCGACACGGTGTTCGGCAAGTTCGGCTACAAGATTCCGCTGCGCGAGAAGCGCGGCTATCACATGCACTACGCGCCGTCCGAACGCGGCGCGCCGTCGGCGCCGATCGTCGATCGCGAATACGGCTACGTGATCGCGCCGATGCGGCGCGGCTTGCGGCTGACCACCGGCGTCGAGATCGCCCGGCGCGGCCTGCCGCCGACCGGCGTACAACTCGAGCGCGCGGAACGCGTCGCGCGCCCGGTGTTCGGCTTCGGCGAACGGCTCGACCCGCAGCCGTGGCTCGGCTTCCGGCCGTGCACGCCCGACATGCGGCCGGTGATCGGCCCCGCGCCCGCGCATCGCGGGCTGTGGTTCTCGTTCGGACACAACCATCACGGGCTCACGCTCGGCCCCGTCTCCGGCCGCCTGCTGGCCGAGATGATGACCGGCGAAGCGCCGTTTACCGACCCGACGCCCTACCGCGCCGACCGCTTCTGATTGCGCTCGCCCGCGCTCAGTCGAGCGCGCGGCCGAAGATCCGGATCACCTCGTCGAGATGCTCCGCCATCGCACGGCGCGCGGCCTCCGGGTCGCGCGCACGGATCGCGTCGAGGATCGCGCGGTGTTCGAGCTCCGAGCGGTGCGGCATGTCGTTGGGCATGTACAGCGACTGCAGCCGCTGGAACATCAGGTCGTACTTGTGCGCGAGCAGCTGCTTGATCATCAGCGCATACGCGGGGTTGTCGCTCGCTTCCGCGATACGGATATGGAACAACCGGTCGCCCGGATGCGTGAGCGAGCCGCTGCGGTTGTCTTCCTGGTTGCGCAGGAACGCCGCGTGAATCCCTTCGATCTGCGCGTCCGAGCCGTGCTTCGCGGCGAGCGACGCGGCTTCCGGCTCGATCAGCCGGCGCGCCTGCAGCAACGCGAACGGCGGGATTTCGGTATCGAGGTCGAGCGCGATGCCGAGCTCGGGATCGATCTCGACGACCGGGAACGGCGCAACCTTCGTATCGGGCCGCGGCTCCGGCGCGGCCGCCGCCTCGGTTTGGCGCACCTTCACGCCGTCGCCGACGCGCACGCTGACGAGCCCGCTGACTTCGAGCGCGATCAGCGCCTCGCGCACCGACGTGCGCGACACGCCGAACTGCTCGGCCAGTTCGCGCTCGGGCGGCAAATAGCTGCCCGGCGGGAAGTCGCCGGACTCGATCATCGTGCTGAGCTTGTCGGCGATCTGCTGGTAGAGGCGGCGGTTCTGAATCGGCTGGATGGACATACGTTGATACAGGTAAGCGATTGCATTGCGGACGGTCTGACGAATGGAGCGCGCGCGTCGGGCCGTTCGCGCCTATTTTATATGCGGGGCTTCGAATCGCCGGGCAGCGCATAGCAACGCGCGGCCGTGCCGCCCCACAGCGCGTTGCGCTCGGCCGCCGACAACCGCGCTTCGGCCCAGCGCTCGACCAGCGACGCCACTTCGTCATACGACGCCGCAAGCAGGCATACGGGCCAGTCCGACCCGAACATCAGCCGCTGCGGGCCGAACGCGTCGAGCGCCGCGTCGAGGCATTGCTCGATGTGCCGGATGTCCTGCCCGCGCAGGCCGCGCCGCCAGTCCGTCTCGGTCACGAGCCCCGACAGCTTGCACACGACGTGCGGCAGCGCGCCCAGCTCGCGCAACCCGGCACGCCAGCGGGCAAGCGCAGCGCCATCGCGGTGGAATTCGGCGAGCGGCGGCTTGCCGGCATGATCGAGCACGAGCCAGTGCGCATCGTGCCGCGCGCAGAACGCGCGCACGTCGGGCAACTGGCGCTCGAACACGAGCACGTCGTACACATAGCCGTTCGCCTGCAGCCACGCGACACCGCGATTGAACGCGGGATCCGCGACGAACGCGCCGACGTCGGCTTCGTCCTGCACCTGGTGACGAAAGCCGCGCAGCTTCGGGCTGCGCCATTCGGCGATGCGCTCGGCGAGTTCCGGCGCACCGAGATCCTCCCAGCCGACCACCGCCGCGATGTGCGCGTCGTCGCGGGCGAGATCGAGCAGGAACGCCGTCTCGTCGCGCCCGGCGCGCGCCTGCACCGCGATCGACGCGCCGAGCGCCTGTGCATGCATCTGCGGCCACAGCGCGTCGGGCAGGTAGTCGCGGGCGAGCACGCCCATGCCGGGACCGATCCACGGATAGTCGGCCGCGCGGTAACGCCAGAAGTGCTGGTGGGAATCGATACGCACTGCGCCCATGGTGTCCTCGTGATTCACAGTTGCCCGCCGCGTCACGTCGCGCTCAGTCGTACAGCACCGCCGTGATTTTCGGGTCGTCGATATTGGTCTTGTCGTACCAGTAGAAACCGGTATCGATGACCTTCGGCAGCTTCTCGCCCTTGACCGACTTCACGGCCGCCTCGACCGTCTTGTAGCCGATCCCGACCGGGTTCTGCGTGATCGCGCCGGCCATCAGCCCGCTGCGGATCGCGTCCTTCTGCTGCTTGCCCGAATCGTAGCCGATGATCACGACCTTGCGCTTCATCTCGCGCACGCCGTTCACCACGCCGATCGCCGAGCCTTCGTTGGTGCCGAACAAGCCCTTGAGCTTCGGATACGCCTGCAGGATCGACTTCGTCACTTCGGTGGACTTCAGCTGATCGCCCTCGCCATACTGCACGGTCACGACCTGCACCTTCGGGTGCGCGGACTTCATCCGTTCGAGAAAGCCGTCGCGGCGGTCGATGCCCGTGCGGCTCGTCTGGTCGTGCGCGACCACGGCCACCTCGCCTTCGTCGCCGATCAGCGCGGCGAGCTTGTCGGCGGCGAGCGCGGCGGCGGCCTTGTTGTTGGTCGCGGCGGTCGTCACCGGGATGTCGCTGTCGACGCCCGAGTCGAACGCGATCACCGGAATCTTCTCGGCCTGCGCCTTCTTCAGGAGCGGCAGCGCGGCCTTGCTGTCGAGCGCCGCGAAGCCGAGCGCGGCCGGCTTCTTCGCGATCGCGGCGGACAGCATGTCGATCTGCTTGTCGACCATCGCCTCGGTTTCGGGGCCTTCGAACGTCACCTTCACCTTGTAGTCCTTCGCGGCCTGCATCGCGCCCGCCTTCACGGCCTGCCAGAACTGATGCTGGAAGCCCTTCGAGATCAGCGGGATGTAGGATTCCTGCGCCTGCGCGCCGGCCGTCGCGCCGACGGCGAACGTCAGCCCGACGATCGCGTTCAACACCTTGCTCCTGATCACTTCGCGTCTCCTTGGTTGGTATCGACTGAAATGCCGGCCCGGCCGGCGGTGAAGCGCCTGCATGTTCGTGTTCGTGCGTGCATGCGTCAGCGGCGGCGCCGGCGCAGGATGTCCACGTAGACGGCGAGGATGATGATGACGCCCGTCACGACCGTCTGCCATTCCTGCGCGACCGACATGATGCGCAGGCCGTTGGTCAGCACGCTCATGATGAACGCGCCGATGATGGTGCCGACGATGCTGCCCGCGCCGCCCGACAGCGACGTGCCGCCGATCACGACGGCCGCGATCGCGTCGAGCTCGTAGCCCTGCCCGAGCGCGGGCTGCGCGGAATTCAGCCGCGACGCGATCAGCAGCCCGGCGATCCCGCACACCGCGCCGCTGAACGTGTAGACGGCGATCTTCCACGCATCGACATTCACGCCCGACAGCCGCAGCGCTTCCTCGTTGCTGCCGAGCGCGAAGGTGTAGCGGCCGAAGATCGTCCGGTTCAGCACGATCGACGCGCCGACCGCGACGAGGAACAGGATCAGCACCGCGTTCGGGATCGGCAGCGCGGGAACGAGGCTGCCGATCAGCGAATCCTGCGCGATCGACGTGAAGCCCGGCGTGTCGTTGAAGTAGATCGGCCGCGTGCCCGAGATCACGAGCGACAGCCCCTTGAGCAGCATCATCATGCCGAGCGTCGCGATGAACGGCGGCACCTTCATCTTCGCGATCACGAAGCCCGACACGCTGCCCGACAGCGCGCCGAACAATAGCGCGGCCAGGATCCCGAGCGGCAGCGGCAGGCCCCACTTCGTCAGCACGACGCCGGCCATCACCGCGCAGAAGGTCATCAGCGTGCCGACCGACAGGTCGATGCCCGACGTGATGATCACGTAGGTACACGCGACGGCCAGCACACCGTTCACGGCGGTGGCCTGCAAGATCGTCACGAGGTTGTCGACTTCGAGGAAGTTCGGCGACGCGAAGCTGAAGAACACGATCAGCAGCACGAGGCTCGCGAACGCGAGCAGCTTCTGCCGCGCGGCCGGGTTGAAGAAGCGGGCACGGAGGCCCGCTGCGCCGGCCGGCGTGTCGCCGGTGGCAAGAGGCGGAACGGGATGCGTATCGTTGGACATGATCGGGTAAGCGTCGGAATCAGGACAATACGGTCGACTCGCGCTGCGTCGCGAGCTGCATGATCTTTTCCTGCGTGGCGTCGGCCGCGCGCAATTCGCCGGTCACGCGCCCTTCGCACATCACGAGGATCCGGTGGCTCATGCGCAGCACCTCGGGCAGCTCCGACGAGATCATCACGATCGCCTTGCCGTCGGCGGCGAGCGCGTCGAGCAGCTTGTAGATTTCGCTTTTCGCGCCGACGTCGATGCCGCGGGTCGGCTCGTCGAAGAACAGGATGTCGCAGTCGCGCAGCAGCCACTTCGCGATCACGATCTTCTGCTGGTTGCCGCCCGACAGGAGCCGCGCCGGCTGCGCGACGGACGGCGTGCGGATCGCGAGCTGCCGCACGTACGACTGCGCGGTGTCGCGCATCCCGCGCGCATCGAGGAACATGCCGCGGCGCACGAAGCGCCGCATGCTCGACAGCGCGATGTTGTTCTGCACGTCCATCCCGACCGCGAGCCCGAAGTGCTTGCGGTCCTCCGAGAGATAACCGATCCCGTGCCTGACCGCGTCGGCCGGCGTGCGGATCGTCACGGTCTTGCCGTGCACGCGGATCTCGCCCGCGTCGACCGGGTCCGCGCCGAACACCGCGCGCGCGACCTCGGTGCGGCCCGCGCCCATCAATCCGGCAAAGCCGAGGATCTCGCCGCGCCGCAGCGTGAAGCCGACATCGCGGATCGCGCGGCCGCGCGACAGCCCGCGCACCTCGAGCGCGACCGCGTTGGCCGACGTATCGGGCGGCGTTCGGAACGTCGCATCGAGCTGGCGGCCGACCATCATCGCGATGATCGCTTCCATCGACGTATCCGCCATCGGCACGGTCGCGACGTACTTGCCGTCGCGCATCACCGTCACGCGATCGGCGATCTGGCGCAGCTCGTCCATCTTGTGCGAGATGTAGACGATGCCGACGCCGTGCGCGCGCAGGTCGCCGATGATGCGGAACAGCTCGGCGATTTCCGCGTTGTTCAGCGCGGCGGTCGGTTCATCCATGATCAGCACGCGCGAGTCGAACGACAGCGCCTTCGCGATCTCGACCATCTGCTGCTTCGCGACCGTCAGCCGGCCGACCGGTGTGCGCGGGTCGAGATCGAGCCGCATCCGCGCGAAGATCGCGGCGGCGTCGCGGTTCAGCCGGTCCTCGTCGACGAACACGCCGAAGCGGCCGCGCGGCTCGCGGCCGATGAAGATGTTCTGCGCGACGCTCAGGTGGTTCATCAGGTTCAGTTCCTGATGGATGATGCCGATCCCGAGCGCCTGCGCGGCGCGCGGATCGTCGATGTCCACCGCGCGGCCGTCGATCCGGATCTCGCCTTCGTCCTTCTGGTACACGCCGGCGAGAATCTTCATCAGCGTCGACTTGCCCGCGCCGTTCTCGCCCATCAGCGCATGCACTTCGCCGGCGCGCAGGTCGAAGCGGCAATCGTCGAGCGCCAGCACGCCCGGGAAGCGCTTGCTGACGCCGGTCAGCTCGATCAGCGCCGCGGGCGCGGGGGTCGTCGGGTTCGGATCGGGTTGCATGGCTCGCCGCCCTCAGCCGATCGCGCGATCGAGATGCGTATAGCCGCCGTCGACGAACAGCCACTGGCCCGTCGTGTGCGATGCGCGCGCCGACAGCAGGAACACGGCCGTGTCGGCAATCTCGTCGGCGGTCGTGAAGCGCTTGCCGAGCGGCACCTTGCCGGCAATTTCCGCGAGCTTCGCTTCCGGGTCGTCGAAGCCCGCGATCCAGTTCCGGTAGAGCGGCGTCATCACCTCGGCCGGGATCACCGCGTTCACGCGCACGCCGTCGTCGCGCAGCGCGACCGCCCATTCGCGCGTCAGCGCGAGCTGCGCGCCCTTCGATGCGCAATAGCCGCTCGTGTTGCCCTGGCCGGTGACGGCCGTCTTCGACGAGATGTTGACGATCGCGCCGCGCGTCGCCTTCAGGTGCGGCACGCAGTAATGCGCCATCACGTAGTAGTGGATCAGGTTGCGTTCGAGCGACGCGACGAACGCGTCGCGCCCGGCATCGAGCCCGACGCCGTCGTTGATGCCCGCGTTGTTGACGAGGCCGTCGATGCGGCCGAAGCGCGCGACGGTCTGCGCGACTGCGTCGCGGCACTGTGCGTCGTCCTGCAGCTCGACGGACACGCACGCGGCGCGCGGCTGCTTCTGCGCGAGTGCGCGCCAGAAGCCGTCATCCGGCGCGTGGCGCGCGAACACCACCGGAATCGCGCCTTCGTCGGCAAGCCGCATCGAGATCGCGGCGCCGATGCCCGACGCGCCGCCGGTCACGATCACGACCTTGTCTTGCAGATTCAAATCCACTTCGCGTCTCCGTCGTTCATGTTGTCGCCGCACGCAGGTCATGCGCGGGTCGTCGTGCGCCGTCGTGCTGCGCGCTGCGCGCTTCAGCCGCGGAACCGGTACTGCTCGAGCGATGCCGGCTTCATCTCGATCGAGAAGCCGGGTGCCGTCGGCGGCATGTACGCCGCGCCGCGCACGACACAGGGCTCGACGAAATGCTCGTGCAGGTGATCGACGTATTCGGTCACGCGCCCTTCCTTCGTGCCCGAAATACACACGTAGTCGATCATCGACAGATGCTGCACGTATTCGCACAGCCCGACGCCGCCCGCATGCGGACACACCGGCAGCCCGTACTTCGCGGCGAGCAGCATCACCCCGAGTATCTCGTTCACGCCGCCGAGCCGGCACGCATCGATCTGCACGACGTCGATCGCGCCGCGCGCGATGAACTGCTTGAACATCACGCGGTTCTGGCACATCTCGCCGGTCGCGACCTGCACCGGCGCGATCGCCTCGCGGATCTTGCGATGCCCTTCGACGTCGTCGGGGCTCGTCGGCTCCTCGATGAACCACGGTTTCGCGAACGCCAGCTCGCGCACCCAGTCGATCGCCTCGTCGACTTCCCACACCTGGTTCGCGTCGATCATCAGCTTGCGGTCCGGGCCGATCACCTCGCGTGCGATCGTCACGCGGCGGATGTCGTCCTCCAGGTTCGCGCCGACCTTCAGCTTCACGTAATCGAAACCCGCGTCCACCGCTTCATGGCACAACCGGCGCAGCTTGTCGTCGCTGTAGCCGAGCCAGCCGGCCGACGTCGTGTAGCACGGGTAGCCTTCGCGCTCGAGCGTCGCGATCCGCGCGGCCTTGCCCGACGCCTGCCGGCGCAGCAGGTCGAGCGCCTCGTCCGGCGTCAGGCAGTCGGTCAGGTAGCGAAAATCGATCGCGCGCACGATGTCCTCGGGGCTCATGTCGGCGACGAGCCGCCACAGCGGTTTGCCGACGGCCTTCGCCCACAAATCCCACACCGCGTTCACGACGGCGCCCGTTGCCAGGTGGATCGCGCCCTTGTCGGGGCCGATCCAGCGCAACTGGCTGTCCGAGGTCACGTGCCGCCAGAAGCGGCCCATGTCCTCGCGGATCCAGTCGAGGTCGAGGCCGACGACGAGGTGACGCATCGCGTCGATCGCCGCGCAGCAGATTTCGTTGCCGCGCCCGATGGTGAACGTGAGCCCGTGGCCTTCGAGCCCGTCGCGGTCGGTTTCGAGCACGACGTACGCAGCCGAATAATCGGGGTCCGGATTCATCGCATCGGAACCGTCGAGCTGGCGCGAGGTCGGGAAGCGCACGTCGAGGACGCGCATCGATCGAATGATAGGCATGGCGAACCGTCCGGGAAAGGGTTTCAGGCCTGCACGGTGCGCTGGCGCTGCTCGCCGAGCCCGTCGATGCCGAGCGTGATCACCTGCCCGGCGCGCAGATAGACGGGCGGCTTCTGCCCGAGGCCCACGCCCGGCGGCGTGCCGGTCGAGATCACGTCGCCCGGCTGCAGGCTCATGAAGCGGCTCAGGTAGCTGATCAGGTGCGGCACGCGGAACACCATCGTCGCGGTCGTGCCGTTCTGGTAGCGGTGGCCGTCCACTTCCAGCCACAGCCGCAGCGCGTGCGGATCGGGCACTTCGTCGGCCGTCACGAGCCACGGGCCGAGCGGGCCGAACGTATCGTTGCCCTTGCCCTTGTCCCACGTGCCGCCGCGTTCGAGCTGGTACTCGCGCTCCGACACGTCGTTCACCACGCAGTAGCCGGCGACGTGCGACAGCGCGTCGGCTTCGTCGATATAGCGGCCGCCCCGGCCGATCACGACGCCCAGCTCGACTTCCCAGTCGGTCTTCTCCGAGCCGCGCGGGATCTCGACGTCGTCGTTCGGCCCCGAGATCGCGCTCGTCCACTTGCCGAACACGACCGGCTCCTTCGGGACGTCCATCCCCGATTCGGCCGCGTGGTCGGAATAGTTGAGCCCGATGCAGATGAACTTGCCGACGCGGCCGACGCACGCGCCGAGCCGCGGCGTGCCTTCGACGAGCGGCAGCGACGCCGGGTCGAGCTCGCGCAGCCGCGCGAGCGACGCGGGTGCGAGCGCGTCGCCGGCGACGTCGTCGATCACGCCCGACAGGTCGCGGATCCTGCCCTGCGCATCGAGCAGGCCCGGCTTTTCATGGTGTTTGTCGCCAAATCTCAGCAGTTTCATGTGGTGTGAGCGGAAATGGAAAGTGAGTGGAAGGGCGCGGTCGGCTAGACGCGGTCAGTTCGACCAGCCGCCATCGATCAGGTGAATCGCGCCGGTCGTGAACGACGCTTCGTCGGACGCGAGATACAGCGCGAGCGCGGCCACTTCGTCCGCGGTGCCGATACGGCCCATCGGCTGACGCGCGACGAACGCCTGGCGCACGGTATCGGTCGACACCTGGCGCGTGCGCGCCTGCTCGGCGATCCGCTGCTCCAGCGACGGCGACTCGATCGTGCCCGGGCAGATCGCGTTGCAGCGGATGCGCTGCTCGACGAAATCGGCGGCGACCGACTTGGTCAGGCCGATCACGGCCGCCTTGGTCGTGCCGTAGACGAAGCGGTTCGGCACGCCCTTCACGCTCGACGCGGCCGACGCCATGTTGACGATCGACGCGCCGCCTGCTGCGAGCATCGCCGGCAGCAGCGCGCGGATCAGCCGGTACATCGACGTGACGTTCAGGTTCAGCGAGAACGCCCACGCGGCGTCGTCGCAGTCGAGGATCGAGCCGTGGTGCACGAAGCCCGCACAGTTGAACAGCACGTCGAACGCGCGCTCCTGCGCGGCGAGTGCGGCCACGTCGCCCGCGTCGGTCACGTCGAGCCGCCGCGTGGCCAGCCGGCCGCCCGCGCGTTCGGCGTCGGCCGCGAGTTGCGCGAGCGCGGCTTCGTTGATATCGGTCGCCAGCACGTCGGCACCCTCGCTTGCGAACCGCAGCGCGGTCGCGCGGCCGATACCCTGCCCGGCCGCCGTCACCAGTGCGCGCTTGCCCTGCAATCTCATGAGCACCTCTCCCGAAGAAGCCGGCCGGGCCGGCTGATTGGCACAAAGGACTAAAGGTCCAACCAATCATAGGAACAGATTCCGGATTTGTCACGTTCGTGTGATTCAGTATTTTCCCGAGCGGGAGAATCGGGCGGAAGGCGCTGCGGCGGGCTTCGATTACCGTATTTTTCAGGTTCCGCCGATCGGCCGCGTATCGCGCAAAGCCAATACCGGTGGGCGTTTTCGCGACCCCGGGGCATCGGAGTCGCGCCGTCGGCACGGCGAAACTGACAAAAAAGTCATGTTCCCGTCAGGGTGTCAACGGCAGGCGCGCGCGATCATGGTGTTGCCGGACCGCGCTTCCCCGGACACCGCCCCCCGCCCGTCGCCGATCCCTGACGGGCGTCTCCGTCCCCCGCGGTGTCCACGTGACTGAGCGAGCAGACACGGGGGCGCGGGCCGATTTTCCGCCCCGGGCGTGCGCGTCCGGGGCGCTTTTGTCGTTGGCTTTTTCACGAAAATGCGCGTCGATTGTTTCTGATTCGACAAAAGGTAATTTGAGCCAGACAGGATGTTTTTTCCGGTCACAGACGCTTACATTTAGCGCACCACTCATGGAAACCGCTACGGATTCGCCCTCGGGTAGTGACATCCACTGCCACGGCCGAAACCGCACGAGCTTTAGGAAACGGCAAATGAAGGCCTCCAAATCCCTGCCTGTGCTCGATCCCGCCGACGTCCACGTCGAAATTCTGGAACGCTCCGATACGCTGCTCGTCGTCCGCTGGGTCGAACCCGGCCGCTGTCACTACGGCGAACAGCGCTGGCGCCGCCGCTTCGCGCAGCGCACCGGCACCTGCGCGCTGTCGCGCCAGGTCATCCAGCGCGGCGACGAAGTATTCCGCCCGGCCGAGCGCCCGGCACCCGCGAACGCGGCGGCGATGATCTCCGCGGCCGAGGTGCTCGCACTGGCCGGCAGCCGGTAACGCCCGCCGGCCAGCCGTGCCGGGGCCCGCCGGCGTGATGCGCTGGCGCGCCCTAGAACCGCCGGTCTAATTCCCCCGCTTGTCTGCCCCGCCTGCGCGGACTATCGTTACACCACTCAATGTAACGATTGTGCGTCGTGGCGTACCGGCCACGCCGATGGAGGCAGACATGCATGCATGGAGCGCGCGCCACGTCCCGGCGCAAGGCGGCAAGGTCGCGGTTGTGACCGGCGCCAACAGCGGCCTCGGCTGGCATATCGCGGAAACGCTGGCCGCCAAGGGCGCGACGGTCGTGATGGGCTGCCGCGATGCCGCGCGCGCCGCGCAGGCCGCCGCTGCGATTCGCCGGCTCCATCCCGCCGCACAGGTCGAAGTCGATCCGCTCGACCTCGCCGATCTCGCGTCGATCCAGCGCTTCGCCGCCGACGTCGCCGACCGCCACGGCCGCGTCGACATCCTCTGCAACAACGCCGGCGTGATGTTCCTGCCGCTGCGACACACGCACGACGGCTTCGAGATGCAGTTCGGCACCAACCACCTCGGCCATTTCGCGCTGACCGGCCATCTGCTGCCCGCGCTGCGCGCCGCCCGGCGCGCGCGCGTCGTGACGATGTCGAGCGGCTTCAACCGCGGCGGCCGGATCCGGGTCGACGACCTGCGCGCCGAGCACCGTTACAACCGTTATCTCGCCTACTGCGACAGCAAACTCGCGAACCTGGTGTTCGCGCTCGAGTTGCAGCGCCGCTTCCAGCGCGCGGGGTTCGCGGGAATCAGCGTCGCCGCGCATCCCGGCTACGCGGCAACCAACCTGCAGTTCGCGGGCCCCGCGATGGACAGTTCGCCCACGCGCGCCGCGCTGATGCGCGCGGCGAACCGTTATCTCGCGCAACCGGCCGAGCAGGGTGCGTTGCCCGCGATTCATGCGGCGACGTCGCCCGACCTCGCCGGCGGCTCGTACATCGGGCCGTCCGGCTGGCTCGAGTCGCGCGGCCTGCCGGCACCGGCGAGCGTGCCGCGCGCGGCACGCGACGTGGCCCTCGCGGCTCTGCTGTGGGAGGCCTCCGAAGCCGCGACGGGCGTGCGTTTCCTGAGTTCGGGCGCGCCCGCCGGCCGGCCGCCCGCCAAGCCGTTCGATGCGGCCGCCGAGGCGCGCTGAATCCCGCGCGTGCCGCCTCAACATTCTTCATACTTATTACACTCACAGAAACGAAAGCAGGATGAAAGCCTGATCCGGCGTCCCACTGTTACCGCCCTGGAAACAATCTATCATCAAAATCAGCGTTTACCCTCAACGACCCGGTGACTAAGATTTAGTCAATCGCTGCAGACATGGTGTCGCAAGCGAACCCAATAAAACACCGGAGGTCATCATGAAATCGCTCGTTTCCGCAGTTGTTGCCGCTGTCGCCCTGTCCGCTTCGTTCGGCGCTTTCGCACAAAGCACCGTGACCCGCGCTCAAGTCCGCAACGAACTGGTTCAGCTCGAACAAGCCGGCTACAAGCCGGGCGTGTCGAGCCCGTACTACCCGAACGACATCCAGTCGGCGGAAGCGCGCGTTCATGGTGCCGACGCCAGCGGCTACGGCGCGCAACCGGCTCCGGTCGTCCACTCGGGCGCCCCGGCTGCCGCAGCGTCGTCGAACGCACGCGACTCGGTCTTCTTCGGCCAGTAAGCCGACGCGCCCCCGGCGGGCGCACCGCGCATCGCGCGATGAAGAAGCTGGATCCGGACGAGCCCCTCATGCGGGCTCGTCTTTTTTTGTGAAAACGCATACCTCCGCCGCCCGGCAGCGGGTGGCTTCGCCCGGGCGCCTTGCGTCCGGGCGCTTTTTCTCCGGCGAGGTATGCGTAACGAAGTCGAATGCGGAAGTCGAATGCGCCGATCAGCGCCCGGCGGCAGCCGCGGGCAGCGCACGCGACAGCACACGCCAGCGCGACAGCAGTTCGTCGCGATCGACGTAGCAGCCCTGCAGATGCCGGCGGCCCGTCGACGGATCGAACTCGGTGCGCGCATGCAGCACGCGCCGGTTGTCGAACGCCCACATGTCGCCCGCCCGCAGCCGGCGCTGCACGCGGAAACGCGGCTCGCGCGCGAGCGCGAGAAACCGCCGGTACGCGCGGTAGACGGCCGCGACGGCGCCGGCCGGCGCATCGAGCGGCCCGCGCAGGAAGTTCGCGACGCGCACCTCGGTCACGTTGCCGCGCGCATCGAGCCCGATCACCGGCGCCGAACAGCGGTAGTCGCTGTTCGCACTCTTGTTCCAGAACTCGAACGGTGTCGACGCAAGTTGCGTGAAATCGTCCGGATATTCGCGCCGCAGCGCATCCGCGAGCGCGAAGCCGTCGAGGAACACGCTGTCTCCGCCCGTTGCGTCGTTCGCCAGGCAGTGCAGGAACTGCACGCCCGGCTGCAATTCACGCGTCGGCAGGTCGGTGTGCGGCGGCAGGTTCAGCGACGTATAGGCATTGCTGTCCGGCCGCGGCTTCGATTCGACATCGAACAGCACGCCGAAATTGCTTTCGCGGATCAGGCCGACACGCCGCGCGATCTGGTCGACCCGGCCGGGTTCGGCCGGCACGCCCTCGACGAGCGTCAGCCCCGTGCGCTGCAACGCGGCGAGCCAGGCGAGCAACGCGCCGTCGTCCTCCATCACGTCACGCCACGCGAACACGCCGATCGCCGTCGCATCGTCGCCGGTCCACACGTGCCGCCCGTGCGCGGCCTGGCGTTCCGCGCGGGACGCATCATCGTAAGCATGCGCGCGCAACCATCCCGGCGACCAGGCGCTGCGATGCCCGTCGTTCCACTCGACGTGCAGCGCGCCGTCGGTTTCGACATGCACGACGAGCGCCGACAGATCCTCGCGCGCATCGGCGATCTCGAACACCTGTTCGCGCGTGAGCGCATGCACGCACGCGGAGCACGCGCAGTTGTCGCGCAACCAGTCGAAGTGAAACGGCGATCGTCGCGTGTCGCTCCACTCGACGTTCACCGCACCCTCGCCGATCGTCGCCGCCGCAATGGCCGCGTCGGCGGAAAAGGTCCGCCAGTCCTCGATACGGTGTTGCGCTGCCTGCATCGTTGCCTCCCGGAAAACGCCCGCTACGCGTGTGGTGCGAGCAGAAACCCGCCGATCATCCGGTGCATCCGCGCGGCCTGCGGGCTCGTTCCGAGCGCGCGCCAGCAGCCGTGCACCAGCCCCTCTCCCATCCAGTAACGCGCGGCGCCGCCGGCCGCGAGAATGTGTTCGACATAGACGCGCGCATCGTCGCGCAGCGGATCGTGTTCCGCGCCGATCGCGAGCACGGGCGGCAGGCCGTCGAAACGCGCCGCCGCGAGCGGCACCGAGGCGCGCAGCAGCGGATCGTCATCGCCCGGCGCATCGTCGCGTTCACTGCCCCAGTACAACGCGCGATAGCGATGGACGTCGTCGAGCGTCAGCATCGGCGCGTGTGCCTCGGTTTCGCGCGCCGGCGATTGCGGTTCGAAGCCGAGCATCGGATAGACGAGCGCGATCCCGTCGATGCCGCCTTCGCCCGCATCGCGCAGCGCGGTCGCGACGGCAGCCGCGAGGTTGCCGCCGGCACTGTCGCCGGCGAGCGTCAGCGGTCGCGCGCACGCGTCGAACGGCCAGTGCGCTGCGTCGCGCGCGGCGCGCGTGACGGCCCGGCAATCGTCGAGCGCGGCCGGCGCGCGATGCTCGGGCGCGAGCCGGTAGTCGACCGCGATCACGGCCAGCCCCGTGTCGGCCGCCAGTTGCGCGGTGATCAACGCATGACTGTCGAGCGAGCCGACGACGAAGCCGCCGCCATGAAAGAACAGCACGGTGCCGCGCGGCTCACCGTGCGCGGGCGCATAGCGCCGCAGCGCGATCGCGCGTCCGTCCGGCGCATGCCACACCGCATCGTGCCGGACGATGCCGGCCGGCAGTTCGGCGGGCGTCCATGCGGCCGCGAAGCGATCGTAGACGCGGCGTTGCTCGTCAGGCGAGCGCGCCGCTGCGTCGGCCGGATACCACGCGTCGACGGCCGCGACGAACGCCGCGATTTCCGGTTCGAGCATCGTGTGCGCTCCGCGGTCCAGGGTTGAACGTCGACGCTAGCGGCGCGGCGGCAGTCCGATCACGCGGCCCGCATACGCAGGGGCCGCGCAATCGCGCTGCACCGCATGCAGTTCGGCCACGCGCGCGGCGACGTCGTCGTCGAACGGCGCCGATTTCGCGCCGTCGCGCGTGTCGACGTGCAGCAGCATCTGCTCGCTCGCCGACACCGCGCCGTCGTGCCCGTCGGCGAACAGTTCGAGATACAGGTGCAGCCGCTTCGCGTCGTGCGCGAGCACGCGCGCATCGACGCGCACGCGCGTGCCCTCCTTGATCTCCTGCAGATAGTTCACGTGCGCTTCGAGCGTGTAGACCGAGCGGCCCCGCTCGCGACGCGCGGCGTCGTCGAGACCGATGCGGTCCAGCAGCGCATCGGTCGCGAAGCTGAAGATCAGCAGATAGAACGCGTCGCGCAGATGGCCGTTGTAGTCGACCCATTCGGGCCGCACGACGTCGCGGTAGATCGTCAGCGGGGTATCGCCTGTCATGTTCGTTCAGTCCTCGAATCGCATTCCGTGCCGCGCCTTCACCGCGGCGATCGCCTTCAGCACCTCGGTGATGCACTCGTCGCGATAGCGCTCGAGTTCCTTGATGCTGCGCGTGCCCTGCTGCTCGCTCGTGCCTTCGACGACGCTGTCGATCAGTGCATCGGTCAGCTTCGGCGCGACCAGCTTCGTCCATGGCAGTTCGAGCGCGGGGCCGAACTGCTGCATGAAGTGTCGCATGCCCGCGTCGCCGCCGGCCAGCGTGTACGTCAGGAACGTGCCCATGAACGACCAGCGGATGCCCGCGCCGAAGCGGATCGCATCGTCGATCTCGCCGGTCGTCGCGACGCCCTCGTTGACAAGATGCAGCGCCTCGCGCCACAGCGCTTCGAGCAGCCGGTCCGCGATGAAGCCCGGCACTTCCTTGCGCACGTGCAGCGGCCGCATGCCGAGCTTGCGATAGATCTCCATCGCCGCCTCGACCGCCTCCGGCGAGGTGCGCGCGCCGCCGAGCACCTCGACGAGCGGCAGCAGGTAGACCGGATTGAACGGATGACCGACCACGCAGCGCTCCGGATGCGTCGCCCGCGCATAGAAGTCGGTTGGCAGCAGCCCCGACGTCGACGATGCGATGATCGCGTCCGGCTTCGCCGCGCGGCTGATCTGTTCGTGCAGTTCGAGCTTCAGCGCCTCGCGCTCCGGTGCGCTTTCCTGGATGAAGTCCGCGTCGGCAACGCAGGCCTCGATCGTCGACTCGAAGCGCAGCCGCGCGGGATCGGCGCCCGGCGCGAGGCCGACGCGTTCGAGCGCGGGCCATGCATTCGCGACGCTCGCGCGCAAGCGCGCTTCCGCGTCCGGCGCGGGGTCCCACACGACCACGTCCAGACCATGCGCGAGCGCACGGCAAATCCATCCGCTGCCGATCACGCCGGTGCCGATCGCGGCGAACGTCTTGATGTCGGTCTTCACTGCCATGTCAACACATCCTTCAAATCGAGGAGAATCGGACGGCGGCGCACCCGTGCGCGCCGCCGCATTGAAGCGGAATCAGCGTTGAAACTCACGCGAACTCGGCCACCGCGCGGCGTTCGAGCAGACGTTCGCCGCGCGCCGGCAGGCCGAGCTTGCGACGCCCTTCGGCCGGCGTCAGCACGCGGCCGCCGAGCCGTTCGACGATTTCCCGCGCACGCTCGACGAGCGTGCCGTTGGTCGCATGCACGCCGCGATCGAGCCAGATGTTGTCTTCGAGGCCCACGCGCACGTGGCCGCCGAGCAGCATCGCCTGCGCGACCATCGGCATCTGCATCCGGCCGATCCCGAAGCCGGCCCAGTGCGCGCCCGGCGGCAGGTTGTCGACCATCGCCTTCATCGTGCCGGTGTCGGCCGGCGCGCCCCACGGAATGCCGAGGCACAGCTGGAACAGCGGCGGATCGTCGAGCAGCCCTTCCTTCAGCAATTGCTTCGCGAACCACAGATGGCCCGTATCGAAGATTTCCAGCTCCGGCTTCACGCCGAGTTCCTGGATGCGCTTGGCGCCGGCGCGCAGTTGCGCGGGCGTCGACACGTAGATGTAGTCGCCGTCGCCGAAATTCAGCGTGCCGCAGTCGAGCGTGCAGATTTCCGGCAGCAGTTCCTCGACGTGCGCGAGACGCGTGAGGCCGCCGACGAGATCGGTGCCCTTGCCGAAGCGCATCGGGTCTTCGCCCGGACCGATCTCCAGATCGCCGCCCATGCCGGCCGTCAGGTTGATGATCACGTCGACGTCCGCCGAGCGAATCCGGTCGACCACTTCGCGGTACAGGTTCGGGTCGCGGCTGCCGCGGCCCGTCTGCGGATCGCGCACGTGGCAGTGCGCCACCGTCGCGCCGGCCTTCGCGGCTTCGATCGCGGCGGCCGCGATCTCCTTCGGCGTGACCGGAATCGCCGGATGTTTGCCGACCGTATCGCCCGCGCCGGTGACCGCGCAGGTGATGATGACTTCGTGGTTCATGCTGAGTGCCCTCGTTTGCTTCGGTTCGTGTCGCTCGATTTCCGTCGTACTGCAGATGATTTTTCGCTGCGCGCCGCCCGCTCGCGGCGCGTGCGGGCCGTTACAGGCCGAGATAGGCCTTCACGGCAGGCAAGCCGTCCTTGCCGTCGAACGTCTTGACGCCGGCGAGCCAGGCATCGAGCACCTGCGGATTCTTCTTCAGGTACGCCTTCGCGGCATCGGCCGGCTTCGTCTTGTTCATCACCGACTGCATCAGCTGGTTCTCCAGCTGCGTCGTGAAGCGCAGGTTCTCGACGAGCTTGCCCGCGTTCGGGCAGCGCGAGATGAAGTCGGGCGCCGTCAGCGTGTACACGCGCGCTTCGCCGTAGTTCGGGCCGAATGCCGCATCGCCGCCGGACAGGTAGTTCATGCTGATCTGGATGTTCATCGGATGCGGTTCCCAGCCGAGAAACACGACCCACTTCTTGTCGCGGATCGCGCGCTCGACCGTGACGAGCATCCCCGCCTCGCTCGATTCGACCAGCTTGAAGCCGCCGAGGCCGTACTGGTTCGTGTCGATCATCTTCTGGATCGTCGCGTTCGCGCTGCTGCCCGGCTCGATCCCGTAGATCTTGCCGTCGAGCTCCGCGCGGTGCTTCGCGATGTCCTCGAAGGTCTTCAGGCCGGCCTGGTATTCGTAGCTCGGCACCGCGAGCGTCGCCTTCGCGCCCGACAGGTTCGGCGGTTCGACCACGTTGATCGACTTGCTGTCGAGGAACGGCTGGAGCTGCTTCTGCTGCACCGGCCACCAGTAGCCGAGCGAGATGTCCAGCTGCTTGCTCTTCAGGCCGGCGAACGAGATCGGCACCGATGCGATCGTCGTCGTCGGCTTGTAGCCGAGCCCTTCGAACACCGTCGACGCGAGCGCCGTGGTGGACGTGATGTCGGTCCAGCCGATATCCGCGAAGCGTACGTTGCGGCAAGTCGCGGCATCCGTTTCGGCCTGCGCCGCGGTCGCGAACGCGCCGGTCGCCAGCACGGCCGCGACGAACGCGGCGATCTTTGTCGACTTCATGGTTTCTCCCCTTCGGTTGGACCGATGTCCTGCGGATTCGCGGAGTGCGTCCCGGCCTGCATCGTGGGAGTAAAAGTAACGAGCCATATTCACCGCAAGACGACCGCCGGCGACCTGTTCTTGACTATTTGCGACTATGGGTGGAAACCACTACGCGCGGGGAGTGGCTTGTATGGCGGGGGTTTTGGGCGGATTTCGATGAGGAGGGGTTTGTCCGGATGCGGCGTCATGAGATGCCGTGCGCGACAGCCAAACGGGGTCAGTCAGGTCCGTGCGGCTGCAAGCGCGTTGCCGAAATGCTCGACGGCGCCGTCGAAGCGCGCCGCGCCGACGTCGAACACCCAGCGGCGCAGCGCGGGGGGCGCGGCAAGACCCAGCTCCGCGACCCGATACCCGGTGTCGATCGCGGCCAGCACGGCCTTCACCATCGCTTGGGGCATGCCTTCGGTGGCGGCGGTCGTCAGCCCGCCGTCGAGTATGCTCGGCGCAAAGGCCGCGCTTTCGAGACCCTGCTGGATCGCCGTCCGCGCGGCCGTGGCGACGGCATCCGCGGTTCTTTCGATCGTCCAGCTGGCCGGATCGCCGAGCCCGACCAGCAACAAGGAACGCGCCGCGATGCCCGCGGGCGGATGGCTGATCCACAGCGTTTCCATCGGCGCGGCCCGAAAACGGCCATCGCGCCGCAAGCCGGTGAGTGCCCCCGACAGTGCCAGGTCGAGATGGCGTAACCCGCCGGTCGGGCCATCGCCCGTCGCCTCGCGGGCAAACATGCAGCCACAGGAGAGGTCGACCTGCGCGCCTACGCCATCCCATGCGGCGACCTCGAAGGACACCTCCCGCCAACGACCGATACTGTGTCGAAGAACCATATCGTCTCTCCTGCAAGGCTGGAACAGGGTCCGGAGCGCAGCGCGCCCCGGTGTCCAGCGTTGGTCCTCTTCATCCGCCCGCCCGGGCTTGCGCCGGCGCACGAGCAACCCGTCATCCGCGTACGCCGGTACCTGCGTTGCGCTTATTGCCTGGCGGCGAGACCAAACGCATAGAGCTTGTGACTCGTGCCGTCGTACGGCAGACCGAGCACCTTGGTGTGGTAGCCCGCCCCCCAGTACACCGACCCGTCGACGATGGCAGCGCCCGACACCACCGCGCCGTTGTTCTCGTAGCTCCACTTGATCTCGCCCGTCGCCGCATCGAGCGCATACATGCTCGCGCCCGTCCCGGCCAACGAGCCGGCATAGACGACCCCGTTTGCGGCCGACATCGCCACCGTGTCCATCTTGCCCTGCGGGTCGGCCGTGCGCCACAGCACCTTGCCGGTGGCGGCGTCGACCGCCGCCCAGATGCCGCCCTTGGTCGTCTTCTGGCCGTTCGGACCGTTGTCGACGTCGATCGATTTTCCGTCCAGGTTGCCGATCGAAACGTAGATGCGCTTGCCGTCGGCGGCCGTCCCCCACAGCATGCCGCCCAGCAGGCTGCCCGGGCCGACCTGCGTCTGCCAGACCACCTTGCCGGTCTTGGGATCGAGCGCCCAGTACACGCCGCTCTTCGCGCCTGCGCCCACCAACGTCCTCTCCTTCCCGTTGATGGTCGCCTTGAACAGGTTGGGCCCCGAGCCGAAATCGTAGTCCGGGCCGTCGTCGTGGTCGTAGTTGGTCGACATGTCGGCCGCCAACGTACGGGTATGCCAGACGATCCTGCCGGTCTTGAGGTCGAGCGCGACAAAGCTGTCGATCATGTTGGCAGGCGTATCGGGTTTGCAGTTCTTCTGGGTCGGATAACGGCAGTGACCCGGCGGAACCGAGAAGTTGTTGCCCGTGGTCACGTAGAGCAGGCCGGTTTCATGATCGACCGCAGCCGTGTTGCCCCACACCGAGCCGCCGGTATATCCCTTCGGCACCATATAGGTCTTCCACAGCATCTTGCCGGTCCTGGCATCGAGGGCGACCACCGCGCCGCGATAGGTCGGCTTGTCCTTGAGCGCCTCGGCACGCGACGAGAGGCCGACGTACACTACGCCGCGATCGACGATCGGCGACTGGGTAATGATCGCGGTCGGATCCGAATCCACCTTGGTCCGCCACAGCGGCGCGCCATCCTCTGCCTTCGCTGCCAGCACGAACGCGCCGGTCGGGTTGTTCGCAACCTGGGTGCCCTGCCCGAAGATCAGCGTGCCTTCCCAGTAGGCCGGGCTGGTGCGCGACGCATCGTTGTCGATGCCGCTGTATTCGGCGATCTTCTTCTTCCACTTCACCTTGCCGCTGGCGGCATCGACCGCCCACAGCGAGCCGCCGAAGTCCGGCACATACACGGTGCCGTTGGCGACGGTCGGCGTGGCCGACACGTTGCCGTCGGTATCCAGCGTCCAGCGCGGCGCAAGCTGCGAGACGTTGTCGACGCCGATGACGCGCTCGTCCGGCGCGGTACGCGTGTTGTCGACACCCTGCCCGGCAAAGACCCAGTCCGCCGCCGCACCCGGGCCGCTTGCGAGCATGCCGAACAGGGCAAGCGTTCCGATCATGGCCGGCGTACGCCGGCGCCACGAGGCAAGACCGGCATGCTGCTTGTTGGATGTTTTCATGACATCACCTTATCGAGAGAAGTGTGACTGATGATGCTGTTGTCGCGCAGCGCATCGTAGATGCCGCGCGCGTCGAGCACCGGCGAGTGATACGAGATCATGATCCCGTCCGAGCGGCCGAATTCGTCGGCCGTGCCGTGGTTGAAGCCGCGCGACTGGTTGCCGAACGCATACTGCGCCTGCACGTCGAAGCCGCCGGTCACCGGGCTGTGACAATCGATGTTGTTGCTGATGTGGCTCAGGTATTCGACGACGCCGTCGATCCGGCCGTACAGCGTCACGCACGTCTGCGCGAACGCGGCCGCGGCCGCCGGTGCGGCGGCCACGATCAGCCATGCGAAATGTTTGAATACGAATCGAAAAATCAGGCCCGCCCCTCCGCGTCTCGACCATCCTGTGCATGCCTCGCGAGCGCGCACGTTGTATCCGCAATCGATCGAAAAAACATCCGGGCCCTCGCCGCGCCAGGCGCGAGCAGGTCGCCCGTCATCCCGATACCCTTCTTGCAAACGGCTGCGTGCCGAGCGCACTGCATACGCCGGTGCATTATCGTTGCGCCGACAACGCATGCCATCACGGAAGCGATGGTGCAACGCACACCATACGAATCGACATGCACGCGTCTGACGTTGATAATCCGCCGAACGGCGACGGAAGAAACGCCAAAGACGATGGAATCGACACGGTACGCGGCCGCCGCGAGCCTTCCTTCGTTGTGGACCGACCATGAGGGTAGGACAAGCACGACGCGATGAACATCCACTATTTGGAAATTCACCAATGCCGCTCGTTTCTTAATGACGGAATCAAGTCATGCCGTCATCGGACTTGCGCCCCTGTTACCGGCCCTGCGCCGTGACGATCCAGTGATGGATGACAACGCAACCGATGATGACAATGCGTGCAATTGCAACACGCCCGCCGGAGCACGCCATCTGCATCGGCAAACGACGAAAAGCGGGGATGACGCGGTTGCCGGCCGCGCGCGTACCGGCCGGCAAGCGAAGGCTTATCGCGGCGCTTCGACGTAGGTTTCCCTGCAGATCTCGCGCAGCGCCTGCACGAGCACATCCCGCGTCGGCGCATGCGATTCGGCAGCGCGGGTAAACAGCGCGATGGGCGGCAGCGTCCAGACCAGCGAGTAAGGCACGATCGCGACGCCGGCGATGCGCACCATTTCTTCCGCGATATCGGCCGGCACGATCGACACCGCGTCGTCGCTCGACGCGATCATTTCGCCGATCAGCTTCGACGAGTAGCTTTCGACGATCGGCACGGGCGGCGCGATGCCCGCCGACAGAAACAGGTCGGTCACCTGCTCGCGCATCGGCGTGTGGGGCGCGCCGAGAATCCAGTCCAGCGCATGCAGCTTCTCCCAGTCGAGCTTCGTGCGGGCCAGTTTCGCGGCGAGCCGCCGGCTCGCGATCATGCGGGGCTGCTGCTGGTACAGGACTTCGAAGGAGACCTGCCCCAGATCGATCGCCGACGATGCCCGCCCGATCACGAGGTCGACGCTGTGGTCCTTGAGCTGCAACAGCAGCTGATCGCTGGTGCCCTCGTGGATCGTCACGGTCAGGCGCCGTTCCATCCGGGACTGCAGGCGCTTGAGCGCCGCCGACAGCATCTGGCCCGAAATAAACGGAATCACGCCGATATGCAGGTGCGCCGCATGGCCGGCGGCGACCGCCTCCATCTCGCGGGCGAGATGGTCGAGATCCTTCAGCATCGCCTTGGCGCGCTCGAGCACGACCGAACCGAGCGCGGTCGGCCGCATGCCGCGCGACGAGCGCTCGAACAGCGGCGTGCCGAACATGCTTTCCAGCTCGGACAGCGCATTCGTCACGGCGGGCTGGCTGCTGGCCATGTGCTCCGCGACGCGCGTCAGCGACCCGTGCTGCTGGATCTGCAGCAACAGCATCAGATGCCGCATCTTCAGGCGCGCGCCAAGCCGCCTGACCACGTCGTTCGCGTCGAATGTCATTGCCGTACCGCCACACCATCATGAAAAAGTGATGGACCGATATTAAAACAGAATCATCTCCTTATGGCTGATCCCTAGAATCACCTCCATGGATCGCGTCGGGACTGGCCTGACGCGCACGCCCGGACCCTACAACATGAAACAGACAGAGACCCAGCAGCAGGCCGCGTACGACTATCACGAGTTTCCGACCCCGGGGAAGATCTCCGTCGTCGCCAGCAAGCCGCTCGTGACGCAGCGCGATCTCGCGCTCGCCTACACGCCCGGCGTCGCCAGCGTCTGCGAGTCGATCGCCGCCGAGCCGCTGAACGCGCACCGCTTCACGAGCCGCGGGAATCTGGTGGGCGTCATCACCAACGGCACCGCCGTGCTGGGTCTGGGCAACATCGGCGCGCTCGCGTCCAAGCCGGTCATGGAAGGCAAGGCCGTGCTGTTCAAGAAGTTCGCGGGGATCGACGTGTTCGACATCGAGATCAACGAGACCGACCCGGACAAGCTCGTCGACATCATCGCCGGCCTCGAGCCCACCTTCGGCGGGATCAACCTCGAGGACATCAAGGCGCCGGAGTGCTTCACCGTCGAGCGCAAGCTGCGCGAGCGCATGAAGATTCCCGTCTTTCACGACGACCAGCACGGCACCGCCATCACCGTCGCCGCCGCGTTCATCAACGGGCTGAAGGTGGTCGGGAAGTCGATCAAGGAAGTGAAGGTCGTGACGTCGGGTGCCGGCGCGGCGGCGCTGGCCTGCCTGGACCTGCTCGTCGACCTCGGGCTGCCGGTCGCGAACATCTGGGCGACGGATATCGAAGGCGTCGTCTATCGCGGCCGCACCACGCTGATGGATCCGGCCAAGGAACGCTTCGCGCAGGAAACCGATGCGCGCACGCTGTCCGAAGTGATCGGCGACGCGGACGTGTTCCTCGGGTTGTCGGTCGGCGGCATCCTGAAGCCGGAGATGCTGAAGGCGATGGCCGCGCGGCCGCTGATTCTCGCGCTCGCCAACCCGACGCCGGAGATCTTCCCCGAACTCGCGCACGCGACACGCGACGACGTCGTGATCGCGACCGGCCGCTCGGATTTCCCGAACCAGGTCAATAACGTTCTTTGCTTCCCGTACATCTTCCGCGGCGCGCTGGATGTGGGCGCGACGACGATCACCCGCGAAATGGAAATCGCCGCGGTTCACGCGATCGCCGGCCTCGCGCAGGAAGAGCAGAACGACATCGTCGCGGCGGCCTACGGCGGCGACGAAGTGTCGTTCGGTCCGCAATACCTGATTCCGAAGCCGTTCGATCCGCGCCTGATCGTGCGTATCGCGCCGGCCGTCGCCAAGGCGGCGATCGAAGGCGGCGTGGCGACGCGCCCGCTCGCGGATCTCGACGCGTATGTCGAGCAGCTGCAGCAGTTCGTCTACCACTCGGGCGCGTTCATGAAGCCGCTGTTCGCGACCGCACGCCAGCTCGTGCGCGACGGCGGCAAGGCACGCATCGTGTTCACCGAAGGCGAGGACGAGCGCGTGCTCCGCGCGGTGCAGGTGATCGTCGACGAGAAGCTCGCGCGCCCGATCCTGGTCGGCCGGCCGGAGGTGCTGCTCGCGCGGATCGAGCGGTTCGGCCTGCGCCTGCGTCTCGGTCAGGACGTCGAGGTGACCAATCCGGAATACGACGAGCGCTTCCCGCAATACTGGACCACGTATTGGGAACTGCGCTGCCGCGACGGCATCTCGAAGGAAATGGCGCGCGTCGAGATGCGCCGGCGCCTGACGCTGATCGGCGCGATGATGGTGCGGCTCGGCGATGCGGACGGGATGATCTGCGGGACGGTCGGCGAGTATCACAACCACCTGCGCTTCGTCGACGAAGTGATCGGCAAGAAGCCCGATGCATCGACCTACGCGGCGATGAACATCCTGCTGCTCAATCAGCGGACGGTCGCGCTCGTGGATACGCACGTGAACGACAACCCGGATGCCGAGCAGATCGCTGAATTCACGATCGCGGCCGCGCGGCAGATGGAATGGCTGAACCTCACGCCGAAGGCCGCGCTGCTGTCACGGTCAAACTTCGGGTCGGGCAGCGCGGCGTCGGGCGTGAAGATGCGCAAGGCGCTCGAGATCATCCGCGCGCACGCGCCGGATATCGAAGCCGATGGCGAGATGCATGGCGACTGCGCGCTCGATGAGGCGCTGCGTGCGCGGCTGCTGCCGATGTCGCCGCTGAAGGGCGCGGCGAACCTGCTCGTGTGCCCGAACGTCGATGCGGGGAACATCGCTTACAACCTGCTCAAGACGGAAGCCGGCAGCAACGTCGCGGTCGGGCCGTTCCTGCTGGGGGTCAATGCGCCGGTGAACATCCTCACGTCGAGCGCGACCGTGCGACGGATCGTGAACATGACGGCGTTGACCGTGATCGAAGCGAATCGGAACGCGGCGGGTTGAGTTCGGCCCAGGTAGTCGCATGATGGGGGCCGGCTGCGGCCGGCCCTGCCCTGCGAGCGGAGTATTAGAATCGTCGGCAATCGGCTGCCGATTCGGCGGCCGTCCCTGCTCGCGAGAAGACGCGATGAAGGTAACGATTGCATACCTCGACGAACCGCCATTTGGATGGACGGAACCGGATGGCACGGCAACCGGTGCCGACCTCGATCTCGCCGGCGAGATCCTTCGGGCGATCGGTGTCACGCGGATCGAACCTCACCTGACGACGTTCAGTGAACTGCTGCCCGGTGTCGCCGCAGGCCGCTGGGACATGAACGTTCCGCTCTTCGTTACGCCGGAACGCGCCGCCATGGTCGCGTTCAGCGTACCCGTGTGGGGAATCGCGGACGGCTTTCTCGTTCGCGCCGGAAACCCGAAGCAACTGACCGGCTATGCGTCGCTTGCCGCGCGTCCCGATGCACGTCTTGGCATCATTACCGGACAGGTACAGCACGACTCGGCGAAAGACGCGGGCGTGAGCGAGCATCAGATCACCCTGTTCGACCGGCAAGCCGATGCGATCGACGCGGTGCGCGCCGGCGCGGTCGACGCGTACGCCAGTACTGCGCTCGGACTTCGGATCGTGGCGAAGCGGATGGGCGGCGCATTGCTCGAGGCCGTCGCGCACGAACCGCCAGCGGACCGGATACACCACCGGCCGCCGTTGGGCGCCTTCTCGTTCAATCGACAAAACAGCGCGTTGCTCGATGTGGTCAACCAGCAGCTGCGCTCGTATCTGGGCTCGCCGGAGCATCGCGCGCGCATGGCGGGATTCGGATTGAGCAGTGCCGAAATCGATCCTGCCCTCCGCTGAAACGGTGCCGCGACGATGAGCACCGGCAATTGGAGAAAGCGCATTCGACATGGTGATGCTGGAAGCTGCGGATCGCGCACGCTGGTGCTGGTGCTAGTGCTCGCGAAAACGGGCGGCGCCGCTGGCGCGCATCGAGACGCCGAACCGTTTTCCGGAGGGACGTTCGCCGCTCGACACGGTTTCAATACGCCGGTGCGAACCGTCGAGCAGGACTGTCGCTGGCGAGTAACGGCCGGCAGCGGCGTTGAAGATCGAAGACGACACCTGGAGACCATGACGTGACGGACACCGAAAAATACGTGATGGAGTGCATCACCAAATGGGTCTGGTCGGGCTTTAACGACCCCGATGATGTGCGGGAAATGATGGAGGACATCCTGGAGCCGGACTGCGACGCGGATCGGCTGGAAGGTTTCATCGAGTCGGAATTCGAACGCAAGGCTGCGGCAGAACGGTCCTGGCCTCGGGAGACGGATTGCGATCGGCTGGATCGCGTGTTCGATGAACTGGACGACGACGGCATCTGCGCGCTGTCGAACGCCGGATACACGATGTCGGATGGCCACTCGGACGTTTCGGAAGCCGTGCAGGACGCGCCGCAAGGGCGCTATCACGGGTACTGCTTTTATCACGGACAGGATGTCGAAAGAGCGCTGGATGGACACGGCCTCACGCTCGCCTTCGGCGACCTCGCCGGCGACGACGCGCGCGGTGCGGTAGTGGGCCGCCGGGTCGCGGAAGCGCTTGCGCGGGCCGGGTTCGAAACGTCCTGGAACGGGTCTGTCGCCAGTCGTATCGAGCTTCCATCGTTCGACTGGAAGAGACGCCATCGGTAGCATCGGGGGTATAGGCCGGGATCTGACCGGTTGGTCAACGTCAGATTGGGTCTCGGATAATACGATCGTTCGTCGCCAATGGCGGTGATCGACCCCTTCCGGTCATCGGATCGTCCAGCGCTGGATGGCGGCTTTCGGTGGCGAAGGCGCCATCCACTTGAGACTACCCTCGTATTGCTGGTCGCCCAGATAGCCGTCTACCGTAGTGAAGCTTTTCCAAGGATTCAGTCCTCGCTGGTATCGCTGATTCACTCGCCCAGATACGCCGCCCGCACCTTCGGATCATCGAGCATCTGCTTCGCATCACCCGACATCGTGACGAGACCCGAGTCCATCACGTAGCCGCGATTCGCCGCCTGCAGCGCAAGACGCGCGTTCTGCTCGACCAGCAGGACGGTCATGCCTTCGGACGAAATCAACCGCACCACTTCGAAGATCTTCTCGACCATGATCGGCGACAGACCCATCGACGGCTCATCGAGCAGCAGCAGCTTCGGCCGCGAGATGATCGCGCGCGCCATCGCCAGCATCTGCTGTTCGCCCCCCGACAGCGTGCCCGCGTATTGTAATGCGCGCTCTTTCAGACGCGGAAAGAAGCCGAACATGCGGTCGACGTCCTTCTGGATGGCGTCCTTGTCGGTGCGCAGATACGCGCCCATCTGCATGTTCTCGACGATCGACATGCGCGCGAAGATGCCGCGCCCTTCCGGCACCATCGCGAGACCGCGCTTGAGCAGCTCGTGCGCGGGCAGCCCTTTGATGGACTGACCCATGTACTCGATGTCGCCGGCCGCGTACGCCTTCAGGCCCGTGATCGCCTTCATCGTCGTGGTCTTGCCCGCGCCGTTCGCGCCGATCAGCGTGACGAGTTCGCCCTGCCCGACCTCGAGGTCGACACCCTTGACCGCCTGAATGCCGCCGTAGTTGACCTGCAGGCCCTTGATTTTCAACATTGCTTGCGTCGTGGACATCAGTGGACCCCCGCACCCAGATAAGCTTCGATCACCTTCGCATCCTTCTGCACGTCCTGCGGCAAACCCTGCGCAATCACCTTCCCATAGTCGAGCCCTGTCATGCGGTTGCACAGGCCCATCACCAGTTTCACGTCGTGCTCGATTAGCAGGATGGTCCTGCCATCGGCGCGGATCTTGTCGAGCAGGCGCGTGAGTTCGACCTTCTCGGTCGCGTTCATGCCCGCTGCCGGCTCATCGAGCGCAAGCAGCTTCGGATCGGTCGCGAGCGCGCGCGCGATTTCCAAACGGCGCTGGTGGCCGTACGAGAGATTGCGCGAGGTGTAGTCGGCGTACTGCGCAATGCCCACGTATTCGAGCAGTTCGAGCGCGCGCTCCTTGATCTCGCGCTCTTCCTTGCGCTCAGCCGGCGTCTGGAACACCGCGCCCAACAGGCCGTGCTTCGTGCGCACGTGGCGGCCCACCATCACGTTTTCCAGCGCGGTCATACCGCCGAACAGGCGAATATTCTGGAAGGTGCGCGCGATGCCCGCCTTCGCCACCTGATACACGGTGGTCGGCGTATAGGTGTCACCGTCGAGCCGGAACTCGCCCGAGTCTGGCGTATAGAGGCCCGTGATCACGTTGAAGAACGTGGTCTTGCCCGCGCCGTTCGGGCCGATCAGGCCGTAGATGGTGCCTGCCTCGATCTGCAGGCCCACTTCGGAGAGTGCCTGCAGGCCGCCGAAGCGTTTGCTCACGCCCTTCACCGACAGGCGGATTGGTTTGTCGCTCATAGTCTGTTCTCCGTCCGGTCGTTTATGCGCGCACCGGCTTCTTGCTCGTGCGCTTCGCGATCTTCGCGATCTTGTCTTCGTGCTTCGCGGCAGGCCACAAGCCTTCCGAGCGGTAGAGCATGATGATGACCATCGCGAGGCCGTAGAGCAGCTGACGAATGACTTCGGTATCGACGACTTCATGGCCGAACAGCATGTGCTGCAGCGGGCCCATGGACGAGCGCAGGAACTCGGGAAAAATGGCCAGCAGCACCGCGCCGAGAATCACGCCCGGAATATGGCCCATGCCGCCCAGCACCACGCAGGCGAGCACCACGACCGATTCCCAGAACGTGAACGATTCCGGCGAGACGAAGCCCTGGAACGCACCGAACATCGCGCCCGAGAGGCCGCCGAACGACGCGCCCATCGCAAACGCGAGCAGTTTCACGTTACGGGTGTTGATGCCCATGGCCTTCGCGGCGATTTCGTCTTCGCGGATCGCGGCCCATGCGCGGCCGATGCGCGAGTGCTGCAAACGCGTACACACCCAGATCACGATCAATGCGCAGAGCACGAACACGTAGTAGTAGCAGTACACCGCGGTAAACGTGAAGCCGAACAGCGTGTGCGGCTGCGAGAGATCCATACCCGCAACATGCAGCGGCGCGCCCCCCGTAATGCCCTGCGGCCCGTTGGTGATGTTCACCGGACGGTCGAGGTTGTTCATGAAGATGCGGACGATTTCCCCGAAGCCGAGGGTCACGATCGCGAGGTAGTCGCCGCGCAGACGCAGTGTCGGCGCGCCGAGCAGGACGCCCGCTAGCGCGGCGAGCCCCATCGCCGCCGGCACCACGATCCAGTACGGCGTGTGCATCCCGCCCGGGAACATGTTGGCGATCCAGGCGAATTGCGTGGCGAGGTGCGGGGAAGTCAGCAACGCGGCGGTGTAGGCGCCCACCGCATAGAACGCGATGTAGCCCAAGTCCAGCAGGCCGGCGAAGCCGACCACCACGTTCAGGCCCAGCGCGAGCATCACGTAGAGCATCGCGAAGTCGAGCACGCGGACCCAGTAGTTGCCGCCCGTGGCGCCGACCACGAAGGGCAGCGAGGCCACGACGATGGCGGTCACGATGCCCACCGTGAGCGTTTTCGCGGTGTTTTTTTCAGGGATGAGCGTCGTCGGCGGCTCGATCGGTTGAATGGATGTCATGTTGTGTTCCCCTCTTTATGCGCGGTCCGCGACCCGTTCGCCCAACAGCCCCGACGGACGGAACACGAGCACGACGATCAGCACGACGAACGCAAACACGTCCTGATAGTTACTGCCGAACACGCCGCCCGTGAGGCTGCCGATGTAGCCGGCGCCAAGCTGCTCGATGAGGCCGAGCAGCACGCCGCCCACCATCGCGCCGCCCAGGTTGCCGATGCCACCAAGCACCGCCGCGGTGAACGCCTTCATGCCCGGGATGAAGCCCATATAGAAGTGGGCGTTGCCGTATTCGGAGGCGATCATCACGCCGGCCAGCGCGGCAAGCGCCGAGCCGATCATGAAGGTGGCCGAAATCACGAAGTTCGGATTCACGCCCATCAGGCTCGCGACGCTGGAGTTCTCGGCGATGGCGCGCATCGCGCGGCCGAGCTTGGTGTTGTGCACGAGCAGCAGGAGGCCCGCCATCACGAGGAACGCGACGACGATGATCACGATCTCGGTGGGCGAGATCACGGCGCCGACGCCGGTTTCAGCCGGCTTGATGGCGTTGATGGGATCGGTCGAGATGAGCTGGGGGAACGCGAGCGGATTGCGGCCCCAGATGATCATCGCGAGCGTCTGCAGTAGGATCGACACGCCGATCGCGGTAATCAACGGGGCGAGACGCGGCGCGCGGCGCAGTGGCCGGTACGCGACCTTTTCAATCGCGTACCCGATGACCGCACACACGACCGCGGCGACCGCGAGCGCGATGCACAGCGTGGGGATGTTCCCGAGGCCCGGGAAGTGATTGTGGAGCACGTTGATCGCGGAGAGCGCGACCATGGCGCCCATCATGAGCACGTCGCCGTGCGCGAAGTTGATGATGCCCAGAATCCCGTACACCATGGTGTAGCCGAGCGCGATGATGGCGTAAATGCTGCCAAGTACCAGCCCGTTGATTAACTGCTGCAGGAAGATATCCATATCCGGTTTAGAGCGTCCGGCCGTTGTGCGCTTACGGAAATTACGCCCCGCACGACAGGATGCGTCGGCAGTCAGCGTTTTCGCTATCAAGACGGCGGGAGTGAGGGAAAAAGAGGAGGTGTACGACCGACACAACCGCATCACTGAAGTTGTGCCGGGTTGAACAACCGGCCCTGCCGGGTTAGTTCTTCACGTAGTCAAGGAGGGTTTGCTTTCCACCGACATACTTGTAGAGGGAAATCGTCCCGTGGACCAGGTCGCCCTTCGAATCGAACTGTGTCTGGCCGAGCACACCCTCGTAGTTCGTCGCTGGCATTGCGGCAAGAATCTTGTCGGGGGCCGTCGAGCCGGCGCGCTTCATCGCTTCGGCGATGACGTATACAGCGTCGTAAGCGAATGGCGAGTTGAGGACGGGGTGTGTACCGAAGCGCTTTTCGTAGCGCTGCATGAAGGCCGGGCCCTTGGGCATCTTCTCGAGCGGCGAGCCTGCGACGGAGCAGATCACATCATCGGCCGCGTCCCCGGCGAGTTTCGAAAGGTCGTCGGCACACAGGCCGTCGCCTGCAAGAATCTTCTGCGTCATGCCGAGCTGCTTGGCCTGCTTCGCAAACGGGCCGCCCGTTGCGTCGAGGCCCCCATACATGATTACGTCCGGATGCGCGCCCTTGATTTTTGTCAGGATAGCGCGGAAGTCGATAGCCTTATCGTTGGTCGCGTCGTGCGAAACCACCGAAAGGCCATCTGCCTTCGCACGTTTCTCGAATTCATTGGCCAGACCCTGCCCATATGCGGTGGCGTCGTCGACGATGGCAACTGTCCTGACTTTTAACTTCCGCATCGCGTAATCGGCGAGGGCCGGCCCTTGCTGGGCATCAGTTGCCACCACGCGGTATGCGGTCTTGAAGCCCTGGAGCGTGTACGCCGGATTCGTAGCCGACGGTGAGACCTGAACGATACCGGCGTCACGATAGATCTTGGAGGCCGGAATCGTCGTTCCAGAATTCATGTGACCGACTATCGCCACTACTTTGGCGTCGACAAGCTTTTGTGCGACCTGCGTGGCCTGGCGCGGATCGCCAGCATCGTCTTCGGTGTCGAGAACCAGCGTGACCTTCTTTCCGCCGACGACAAGCCCCTTTTCGTTGATTTCCTCGACCGCGAGCCTTGCACCGTTCTCAGTGTCCTTGCCCAGATATGAAGCCGGACCGGTGAGAGGCGCGACTTCACCGACTTTCACGGTTTCGTCGGCATGCGCCACCCCGGCAGAAACGGCAGCCAGCGCCCCCAGAATGCCAAAGGTCGTCGCACGGCGACCCAATATTTTGCTCTTGGTCATTGCATTACCTCATCGATAGTTATCTGCATCGAGGGCGATCCGCTGGATTGTCCCCGTCGCCTCTGTCCTTGTACCGCGCGGCAGGTGGTCTGCGCTGGCGAGACAAATTTATGCAGACACAAACCAGCGGCATTGCACCGATTTGCCAGAAAACAGAAGAAATGCGACAGCGGCGATGCGTACCGTGCGGTCTTATAATGGCGTGACACCGATTACTCGCGCTGCCCATGTTTTCCTCCGACGATCCCCCGGCCAAAGCGCCGCCGGCCCACGAACTGGTGGGCCGGCTTGACTCGCTTTCTACGGCACCCGAGTCGCTTCTGGGGCGTTCCGGCGCGGAGCTCAATGTCGGAATCCTGCTATGGCCGCGCTTTCCGCTCTTGTCGCTTGGCGGGCTCTGTGACGCGTTACGTCACGCTGCCGATCGCAGCGACCAGAGTCGTCAGTTGCGCTGTCTCTGGACGACGATTGGCGTGCACGACACCACCGTCGAATCGAGCTGCGGTATCGCTGTACCGGTGCAGGCGGCCTTTCCGGAAGTCGGGCAGTTCGACTACATCGTCGTCATCGGCGGCCTGCTGCCGCATCTCGAGAAGGTGGACAGGCGCTACTGGGACTACCTGAGCGCCGCCGCACAGGCGGGCGTTCCGCTGGTAGGCATCTGCACTGGTAGCTTTGTCCTCGCCCATGCCGGGCTCATGCAGGATCACGTCGCATGCGTGCACAGCTTTCACTTCGACGACTATCGCTACATGTTCCCCGGGCTACGCGTCGTCACGCATGCCGACTACTTTATTGACGGCGATCGCATCACGTGTGCGGGCGGCATCTCGGTCATCGAGCTCGCCGCGCGGCTCATCAATCTGCATTGCGGACCTGACCGCGCATCGAAGGTGATTCACCAGATGACCGTAAGTCGGCAGGCCGGCGCCTCGTTCATCGAGCGCCGCCGCGCACTGGGCTACCTGTCGGTGGACGATGCAAACGTACGCCATGCTGCGCTGCTCATGGAGGAAAACCTCGAAGCGCCGCTTAACATCGCGGTGATCGCGAAGATGATTGGCACGAGCGTGCGCCAGCTCGAGCGGGCATTCATGGCCGAGATGAAGGTGTCGCCGAATGAGTTCTATCGAGGTATGCGGCTACGCTACGCGCGCTGGATGCTGCTGAACACCGGGCGCAAGGTCACTGACATCGCATATGAGTGTGGTTTTGCCGATTCCGCGCATTTCATCAGGGTGTTCCGCGAGACCTACGGCGTGACCCCTGGCAAGCTGCGTGGTTCGCGCGCAGGTCCAACCGAGGACTGAAGCTGTGCGGCCGAGGGGGGCGACGCCATCGCTGCGCGCACCCTGTCCGGCGGAGATTCGTTGTCGCGTTTCTTCTATTTTTTTGCTCTTCAGTGCAATTCCGCTGGTGTCGCCTGGCTCAACATCCTGTCTCGTGTGAGTGCACCGTGAAACAGGGAAACAAGCGACATGCAGATTGCCGTATTGGGTGCAGGTGTCGTCGGTCTGGCGAGCGCCTACTATCTGAACCGGGCCGGACATCAGGTCATCGTTATCGACCGGCATGGTGATGTGGCCGCCGAGACCAGCTTCGGTAATGGCGGCCAGTTGTCGTATAGCTACGTCGCGCCGCTTGCCGGGCCGGGCGTGCTGTCGAAGCTGCCCGCGTGGCTCGCTCGACGGGATTCGCCAGTGCGCTTCCGGCCGTCGGTGAGCACCGAGCAGTGGCTCTGGTGCCTGAAATTCGTGTTCGCCTGCACGCACCGGCGTAGCAATCTCACCACGCGCGAGTTGCTCTCGCTCTCATTTGCGAGCCGCGCGCTCATGCACCAACTCCTGCGCGACGAACCCACGCTCGACTTCGACTTTCAACACTCTGGAAAGCTCGTCCTGCACCGCGACGCTGCCGCCATGAAGGGTGCCATCGATTTGCTTGATTTCCAGCGCTCGCTCGGCTGTGAGCAGGAAGCACTGTCTGCGGCCGAATGCGTCGCGCTCGAACCCGCACTGACTGATGTGCGCGAGCTGATTGTCGGCGGTATCTATACGCGTAGCGAAGATACAGCCGATTGCCATCGCTTTAGCAAAGGTCTTGAAGCCATTTTGAGGGCACGCGGCGTGCAGTTTGCGATGAATACGCGCATCGACGCACTGGAGGTCGCCAAAGGCGGACACATCGTAGCGCGCAGCGGCGGCGGGACACTCGAAGCGGACCATGTCGTCGTAGCTGCCGGGGCAAGCGCTGCGCACCTGCTCCAGCCATTGGGCGTTCGTGTGCCCGTCTATCCTCTCAAGGGCTACAGCCTGACCTACTCGCTGGGACCTCAGGCAATAGCACCGACGTTGAGTGTTACCGATTTCGCCCGCAAAGTGGTCTATGCGCGACTTGGCGACCGGTTGCGCGTGGCAGGTATGGCCGACCTAGACGGGTACTCCCTGAAGTCCGATCCATCACGCGTTGCCGCGCTACATGCGGAGGCCGCCGCGCTGTTCCCTCAGGTTGTAGCCAATCACGCTGACGCCACTGAGTGGACCGGGCTGCGTCCCGCCACGCCACGCGGCAAGCCGATTATCGGGCCCACGCGTTATCCGAATCTCTGGCTCAACATCGGGCATGGTGCGCTCGGTTTTACGTTGGCCTCCGGTTCAGCTGCGTTGCTCACGGGTTGGATCGACGGCAAGCCTGACTCGTCGCTGTCCAGCTTTTTCGCGCTCGCCCAATGAGCCGTGCAGCCTGTGGCGCACGGCTGTCCTCAATCAAAAATTCCTCGAGTCGATACCGAATGAAAGACAAACCCAATATTGTGGTCATCGGCACTGGCGGTACGATTGCCGGCCGTGGCGCAAGCGCTGTCGACACTTCAGCATACGCGTGCTCAGTGCTCCCGATTGATGAAATCTTGTCGGCCATTCCAGAAGCGTCGTCGCTCGCAAACCTGAGCGCAGAACAGCTGCTGCAGGCGGGCTCAGAGAACTTCAACGAACAGCACCTGCTCATGATCGGGAAGCGGGTGTCCGAGGTGCTCAAGGACGACACAGTAGACGGTGTCATTCTCACGCACGGCACTGACACCATCGAGGAAACCGCGTACTTTCTGCATCTGACGTTGAAGAGCGTGAAGCCCGTCGTTGTAGTTGGTTCGATGAGGCCGCCATCGGCGATGAGCTCCGACGCATCGCTGAATCTCTACGACGCGATTGCGGTAGCCATTCATCCGTCCTCGCATGGAAAGGGAACGCTTGTCGTCGCAAACGAAGAAATCCACACTGCTCGAGACGTTACGAAGACAAACAGCTTCAAGCTCGAGGCATTCCGCTCGCCCTACGGCGCGCTTGGTTACGTGACCCAAGGCAAGCCTCGCTACTACCGCATGCCATCGCGCGATCATACTGTTTCCACCCCGTGGTCCATCGACGACATCAAGGCGTTGCCAAAAGTCGACGTCGTCTACGCCTACGGCGCGCTTGGCAGTAGTCTCGTCCGCGCCATTGCAGCGGATGCGCGCGGCCTTGTCTTCGCTGGCACCGGCAACGGCAACATCGCGGAGCATATGGTCGGGCCGCTGCGGGAGGCAACGCGCGGCGGCATGCACGTGGTGAGGGCTTCGCGCACAGGCAGTGGCATAGTCGTGCGCAACGGCGCGCAGCCTGACGACGACTATGACTGGATCGTCGTCGACGATCAGGCGCCTCAAAAGGCTCGCATTCTCCTGATGCTGGCGATGCTCAGCCATCCGGATGACCGCCGCGCATTGCAGGCAGCCTTCTACCGCTTCTGAACCCTGCCAGGAAATACCATGTACATCATTACCGACGATCAGGTTCAACGGCTGATCACCATGGGCGACGCCATTGAAACAATGCGCTTTGCGCTTGCTGAACAAGGCCGCCGGCACGCAAAGATTCAGTCACGCGTGCGCACGCTCGGCGAAAACGTGTCGTTGAGCACGATGGGGGCAATTCTGCCCGCTGCCGGCGTGTGCGGTGCGAAGGTCTACTCGACGCACAACGGCGTCTTCGACTTCGTGATTCCGTTGTTTTCCACTCGTGACGGCAGGTTGCTCTCCATTATCCACGGCGGCGCACTCACGGAATACCGCACAGCGGCGGTAACCCGCGTCGCGTTTGATACGTTTGGCCGCACCGATGCTGAGGCTCTGGCCGTGTTCGGAACTGGCGTCCAGGCGAGAGCCCACATCCGGGCGCTTGTCGAGAATTCGGGCATCAAGCGCGTACTGGTGGTCGGCATCGAGGGCGTGCAGGAAGCGATTGCGCAAATGCAGGCGCGTTACGCTGGCGTACGCTTTGAGGCCTCAACCGCAGAAACAGCGGTGCAGGTGGCCGACGTCGTTGTCACTGCAACCCGCAGCACGGTCCCGCTCTTCGACGGCGCCGACCTCAAACCAGGAACCTTCGTCGCAGCGATCGGCTCCAGCAAGCCAAGCGCACGCGAAGTGGACGATACGACGCTTTCCCGGGCCGGCATGATTGTTGTCGAATCACTAGAGCAGGCAGAGAAAGAGGCGGGGGATCTGCTGATGGCGGCGCCGGGTGTCGTTGACTGGAGCACCGTTGCGGAACTCGGCGATGTCATCGCCAATGGAGTTGCCGGGACGCGCTCGCAAGCCGATATAACGGTCTTCAAATCGCTTGGGATTGCGCTTGCCGACGTTGCACTCGGCGAGCTGGTCACGCGCAGGGCGATGGCAGTGGCGGAGGCTGAGCTAGGACCGGACGTCCAGATGTCTCGGTAGAGAAACAGGTAAACGTCTCTTTGTGGCCACCCGCCGCCCCTCACCCGCGGAGGAAGCGGTAATCGGCCCCACGAACGGCTGCCTGGGCGTGCAATTCGCCCCTCGCCCGAAAACGCTTGACCTTGTCACAGTGACAAGGCGTCCACTGTCGGGCGAGGAGGCGTTCATGACCCGTCACTATCCCCCGACTTCCCGTCACGCACTGACCACGGCACTCGAGCATCCGGACGCTTCGCTCCGTCTTGCGGCTGCGCTGGGTGCCGGCACGGCTCCCGATCCAGGCCAGATCACGCTACTGGTGAAGCGTTGCGGTGTCGAACCGGATTTCTTCGTTCGCGACATGCTCACCTGGGCGCTCACCCGGCATGCGCAGGATCTGACCTTGCCATTGCTGCTTGACGAGCTGCGCTCGCCGTTGGCGCAAGCGCGTAGCCAGGCGCTGCATACGCTCTCGAAGATCGGCGACCCCGCAACCTGGTCAGCGATCACGAGCGGGCATCTACATGACCCCGATCCTGAGGTGGCACGAACTGCGTGGCGCACCGCGGCAGGGCTGGTGCCGATCTGGCAACGAGCCGCCTTGGCACGCGAACTGGTTCGCGAGCTGGGCCGCGGCGACAAGGACCTCAAGCGCAGTCTGAGCCGAGCCTTACTCATGCTTGGAGACGACGCCATGGCCCCGCTCGATGCGGCGGCCCGACACACGGACCCGGCGGTTCGCGTTCATGCCTGCGCGAGCCTCAGGCTCATCGCGGACCCGGAGAGTGCGTTTGTGCTCGATCCAGCCGGTGCGTGGCGCGCAGGTGCACCGTCGCCCTACGCCGATGAATAGGCGGGTTGACGGCGATCGATGTGATGAGCCACGTATTGGCCGAGGTGATGGAAGCCGTTGGCGGTTTGTTAGAATTTTCGAGGCTCGATGGGAGCCAAGGCCGAGACACGACGCGGCGTGAACCAGATGACACCGGAGACAAGTGATGCGCATCAGCGAGTTGGCCAATCGTTCCGGCGTCAGCGCGCGCATGCTGCGGCACTACGACGCGATCGGACTGGTCAGCCCATCGGGACGTACGGAAGCGGGATACCGCGAGTATTCGCAAGCCGATGCCTTGCGCCTGTTCCAGGTGGAGAGCCTGCGTTCGCTGGGCCTTGGGCTGGCCGAGGTGCGTCAGGCGCTCAGCCAACAGGCGCCTCACCCCGATGTGCTCATTGACGCGCTGATGGTTCGCAGCCGCGAGCGGGTGGCCGCAGAGCAAGCGTTGCTTTGCCGGCTGACTTCTGTGTCCGCCACCTCTCCCGATGATTGGTCAGCAGTGCTTGAGGTCGTGCATCTGTTGAAAAGACTGGAGTCAACGCATGCGCCTGAGAGACAGCGTGCTGCGTTTGACGCCGCGTCCAGCGATGCTCCGCTTGCAGCACTCATCGCCCACGCACTGCTCCAGGAACAAGAGCCGAATGTCGCAGGTGCGCTGCACTGGGCGCTTGGAAGAACCGTAGGCAGCGGCGCCAGCGTACTTGGCGCTGCGCTTCAACAGCCCGATCCGGCAGTACGCGAACGGGCCGTGCTCGCGCTGGCGAAACTCGGCGGTTCCGATGCGGTGGAGACCTTGCGTGGCTCGCTCCTCGACCCCGCGGAGCGCGTGCGGTATCGCGCTGCGCGGGTGCTTGGCGGATGGGGGATACGCGACGCCATTCCCCTGCTGATCGAGCAGGTCCTTGGCGGGACTCACGATGTCGAGGCGGCCGATGCGTTAGCCGATTTAGCGGAAGACCCCGCGATCGCAAGGCAAATTGTGGAGCGCTTTGAAGCAGCGATCTCGGACGGTCGAGCCGATGTCCCGACCCGTGTACGGATTTGTCAGGCGGTCGCCGAATTCAATGGCACGGCGTCGGCCCTGCTTGCCCGGCTGGCCGCCGATCCAGACCCGTCCGTGGCGCGCAATGCGCGTTACGTGATCGGTATTCGCAACGACGCGCCAACGTAGTCGAGTTTGAGTTTGATAGTCGGCCTATTCCTTGGAGGCGAATGCCCTCGTTTCCTGTCGCTCCCGGATCTGTCGGCGGGGAAATAGTCTGCTCGCTTGCTCGGCAGCGGACGTGCGCTTGTCCGGGAGGGACTCATATCAGGAGCGGCCGGAGATAGCCGAGAAGCCAGCATTTCGACTTCAGACGCCAAATGTCAGCTGGTGCCCGGCTACCGCCGCACGCGGTCGACGGTCACCGACCCATCTCGGTCGTACGACGCCGGTGCCCGTCGACGGCCGCTTTCGAAGCACAGAAGCCGCCCGACGGAGGGATTGCGGAAAGCAGACTAAACGGCTTGTTGTTGGAGAAGGAACTCCAGCACCATCCGGTTGAATCGCTCCGCGTGCTCCCATTGCGCCCAGTGCCCGCAGCGCCCGAACACATGCAGATCGGCGTTCGGCATACCCCAAACGAGCCGCAGGCCGACATCCATCGGCACGAAACGGTCATCGCGCCCCCAAATCACGAGCGCGGGCGCCTTGATTTCGTTCAGCCGGTGACCGTAGTCCGGAAATTGCTTCGGATTGGCCGCCAGACTCTTCACGAAGTTCTCGAGATGATCGCGCCGCGCCAGCATATTATCGAGCCGCGTCTGCATCAGCTCTTCCGTCATCGTGCTCGCATCGTAGACGAACACATTGAGCATCTTCCTCAGGTTCTCGAGCGTAGGGTTGCGATACAGCCCTTGCAGCAGCTTGATGCCTTCGGTCGGCATCGGCACAAACTGGCTCGGACCGCCCGTGCCGCCGCCCATCAGCACCAGCTTGCCGACGCGCTCCGGATACGACAGCGCAAAGGCCACCGCGCTATGCCCGCCCATCGAGTTGCCGACGAGATGCGCGCGCTCGATGCCGAGCGTATCCAGCACGCCCTTCAGCACGCGCGCGTTGAGGTCGGAGCGCGAGCCGGTGCAGACGATCGAATCGCTCTTGCCCCAGCCGGGACAGTCGACGAGGATCACGCGATAACCCGCGTTCGCGAACGCGTCCACATTGCGATGGAAGTTCGCCCAGCCGCTCGCGCCCGGACCGGAGCCGTGCAGCAGAACGAGCGTTTCCTTGCCCGCGCCGGTGTCGTTGCAGTGCACGCGCAGTTCCGTGCCGCCTTCCACCACGTTCACGTACTTGCTGGTCGCGGCTTCGCTATGAGTCACAGTGTCAGTCATGTCGAGATCCTTCGTCAGATTGATTCGGTTCCAAACGTGCGCGAGCCGTCGGCCGACTCGCGCGGAAATTTCCCGACCACCGCGAGCGCGCCGAGCGCCGCGATCACGATGAGCGGAATGCTGGAGATCACGAGCATCGACGCGCTCTGGCCGAGCGCAAACAGTTGCCCGGCGATCAGCGGGCCTACCATCGAGCCGACGCGGCCGACGGCCACCGCCGCGCCGACGCCCGTGCCTCGAACCCGCGTCGGATACGTTGCACCGGCGAGCGCGTACAGCACTGACTGCGTGCCGACGAGAAACAGGCCCGCCAGCAGGCCGCCCAATGCCATCGACGTGCCGCCGTTCGCGCTGGCGAGCGCAAGCAACGCAGTCGCGATGCCGGTATACATGCCGACCACGACCACGCGCTTGCCGATGCGATCCATCAGGCCGGCGATCACGATCGCACCGACGCCGCCGCCGATGTTGAACATCATCTGCACGATGCTTGCCTGTACCGGCGTGAGGCCGCGCGAGAGCACCATCGAGGGCAACCAGTTCATCAAGAAGTACAGCACGATCAGCGTCCCCAAATAGCTGATCCACAGCGCGATGGTCGTCACCGCACGCCCGTCACTGAAGAGCGCGCGCGCGATGCCGTCCTTCGACTCATGGGTCGCACCCTGGCCAGCCGCGACGAAGTGCGTCGACTCCTTTATGAAAAGCGCAAGCAGCGGCAAGGTCAGCAGCGGGCCGATCCCGCCGACATAGAAGATATGCCGCCAGGCCTCGACGCTCGGGCTGACGATGCCGATTACCGCCGCGAGCGCCGCTCCGAAGGGCATGCCGCAGTACATCGCGCCGACCGCCGTGCTGCGTTGTCCGGGCGCTGCCGCCTCCGCACACAGTGCGATCAGGTTCGGCATCGCAGCGCCGAGACCGAGGCCCGTGAGAAAGCGCGCGACGAGCAGGCTCTGCAGATCCCACACCTGGGTCGTTGCGATCGAGAATATCCCGAACAGCGCAACCGACATCATCAGCACGCGCTTGCGGCCGATGCGATCCGCGAGCCTGCCGCCAATCGCCGCGCCCGGCAGCAGACCGAGCGCGCCGATGCCGAATGCCCAGCCGAGTTGCGCGGCAGCGAGATGAAACTCGCGTGCCATGCGCGGTGCGGCGATGCCGGTGGATTGCAGATCGAGCCCTTCGAGGAGCGCGACTGCGAAGCACAGGCCGATGGTGATGGCGCTGCCGGCGCGCGGGGGGGAAGCCGTTGACGTTTTCATTGATGTCTCCAGGTTGAACGATGCAGCGCTCTTCATGGCGCGTGGCACACCGAATGGCTCAGGCGCGTGCTTCGCGCTTCTTCAGATCGAGCGCGACGTCGACGATCATGTCTTCCTGACCGCCCACCATGCGTCGCTTGCCGAGCTCGACGAGAATGTCGACGGCTTTCAGGCCGTACTTCTTCGCCGCGATTTCAGAATGCCGCAGGAAGCTCGAATACACGCCCGCATAGCCGAGCGCGAGCGTTTCGCGGTCCACCCGCACCGGTCGGTCCTGCAACGGGCGGACGATATCGTCGGCCGCATCGAGCAGGCGATAGAGATCGGTGCCGTGATGCCAGCCAAGGCGCTCGGCCGCCGCGATGAACACTTCGAGCGGGGCATTGCCCGCTCCCGCACCCATGCCCGCCAGGCTCGCATCGATGCGGTCGCACCCCTCCTCGACCGCAACGATCGAGTTGGCCACGCCGAGGCTCAGGTTGTGATGGGCATGCATGCCCGTGTGGGTCTCGGGGCGAAGCACGGCCTTGAGCGCCCTGAAGCGCGCACGGATGTCGTTCATGTTCATCGCGCCGCCGGAATCGACCACGTACACGCAGGTCGCGCCGTAGCTTTCCATCTTCTTCGCCTCGATAGCGAGGTGGTCGGGCGTGGTCATGTGGCTCATCATCAGAAAGCCGACGGTATCCATGCCGAGGCTGCGCGCATATTCGATGTGCTGCTTCGAAATGTCCGCTTCCGTGCAATGGGTCGCGACACGTACGACACGCGCGCCCGCGTCGTACGCGGCCTTCAGGTCGTGAATCGTGCCGATGCCGGGCAGCAGCAGCGTCGCGATTTTCGCGTGCTTCACCACATCGGCTACCGCCTCGATCCATTCCAGATCACTGTGCGCGCCGAAGCCGTAGTTGAAGCTCGAACCCTGCAGGCCGTCGCCATGTGCGACCTCGATGCTGTCGACCTTCGCGTCATCCAGCGCGCGAGCAATGTCCTGCACGTTCTGAATCGAATACTGATGACGGATCGCGTGCATGCCGTCGCGCAGCGTCACATCGGAGATATAGAGTTTTTTGTCCATGATCGGGTGCTCCTTGCTTCAGGCGTTCACGAGCGACGCGGCCATGCGTTCGGCCGTTGCCAGCGCGGCGGAAGTCATGATGTCGAGATTGCCCGCGTAGGCCGGCAGATAATGTGCCGCGCCTTCCACTTCGATGAAGATCGAGGTCTTCAGTCCGCTGAAACGGCCGAGTCCGGGAATATGCAACGGCGCAGCGGAGGGGATGTCGTCGAACTGCACGGATTGCTTCAGACGATAGCCGGGCACATAGGCCTGGACCGCCGCGGCCATCTGATCGACGGACGTTTCGATCAGCGTCCGGTCTGCCGCTTCGGACAGCACATAGACCGTGTCGCGCATCATGAGCGGAGGCTCGGCCGGGTTGAGCACGATGATCGCCTTGCCCTTGCCGGCACCGCCGACCGCTTCGATCGCCTTCGACGTCGTCTCGGTGAACTCGTCGATGTTGGCGCGCGTGCCAGGTCCCGCCGACTTGCTGCTGATCGACGCGACGATCTCCGCGTAATGCACCTTCGCGACCCGCGACACTGCCGCGACCATCGGGATCGTCGCCTGTCCGCCGCACGTGACCATGTTCACGTTCGGCGCATCGAGTTGCGCGTCGAGGTTCACCACCGGCACGCAGTACGGGCCGATGGCAGCGGGCGTCAGATCGATCATGCGGATGCCTGGCTTGAGCGTGCGCAGGAACGCGTCGTTCGCCACATGTGCGCCGGCAGACGTCGCATCGAACACGAAGTCGATCTGGTCGAACACGGGCAGGCGCGCAAGCCCTTCCACGCCGTCATGCGTCGTCGCCACGCCGAGCTTCGCCGCGCGCGCGAGACCATCCGAGGCCGGATCGATGCCAACCATCGCCGCGACTTCGAGATGCCGGCTGCGACGCATGATCTTTATCATCAGGTCGGTGCCGATGTTGCCCGATCCGATGATCGCGGCTTTGCACTTGGTGTTGTCTGCTGCCATGGAAATGTCTCCGTCCGTCATTCGCTGAAACTGGCGCACACACCGCCGAGCCCTTCGATGTGTGCCGTATAAGTGCCGGCCGCGTTCACCGCGACCATCGGGCCGAGCGCACCCGTCAGCACGATGTCGCCGGCGCGCAGCGGCGTGCCGAGTCGAACCATCCGATCCGCGAGCCACGCAGCCGCATTCAGTGGATTGCCGAGGCACGCACTTCCATTGCCGCGTGAAAGCACTTCGCCGTCCTGCGTGAGCGTCATGGCACACGCGCTCAGCTCGATATCGCGCAGCAGCACCGGCCGGCTACCGAGCACGAACAGCGCGCTCGACGCGTTGTCCGCGACGGTGTCGAAAAACCGGATATCCCAGTCGCGGATGCGACTGTCGACGACCTCGATCGCGGCCACCGCATACGCGGTCGCCGAGATCAGATCCGCGAAGGTGTGTTTCTCGGCGGTCAGGTCGCGGTCGAGCACGAGTGCGATCTCCGCTTCGACCTTCGGCTGAATCAACGAGGCGAGCGGCATCGGCTGGCTGTCGCCGTAAGCCATCGACGCGAACAACGCGCCGAAGTCGGGCTGATCGACGCCGAGTTGCTTCTGCACCGCGGGCGAAGTCAGGCCGATCTTCCTGCCGACGACGCGCTCGCCGTTCGCCGCGCGCAAGTCGTTGTTGATCTGCTGGATCGCGTACGCGAGTGCCGGATCGCCTTCGGGACACGTATCGCGCAGTGGCGCGATCGTCCGACGCAAGGACTGCGCCTCACGCAGGCGCGCGGCCATCGAAAGAATGTTGCTGTCATCCGACATGGTTCTATCTCCTGGAAAGAGTCCGTTCTCGCGCGTGCATCGCGCCGAAGCCCGCGATCCATTCCGGAATCGCACGGTAGTAATCGATCGATGCCTCGTAACGACCGCTCGCCGCAAGCGCACCGAATGCCGCAACCCACGTGCGGATCTCATGTGCGGACTTGCCTGCCTCACGCGTGATCGCTTCGTTCGTGAAGCCATCGGCGGCGGTGAGTTCACCGCGTTCGAGCAGTTCGAGAAATTTCTGGTCCCATGCGGGATTGAGCGGATGCAGCCGGCTGTCACCCGCCGCGAATGCCTTGGCCGCCGCGACGGTGCGCGACTGCCGCGCATCGCGCGACGCCGGCGACGGGTTGCGCCCCGCGATCAACCGTTCCGCGACGACATCGTCCGCGCCCGAGATTTCCGGCACCGGCGGCTCATGCGAAATACCGCCCGAGCCGATCAGCAACACGCGCCGCGGCATGCGCGCGACGGCACGGCCAATCGCATCGCCGAGCAGCCGGGCGCGGCGGCACGACGCCATCGGCGGCGCAACCGAGTTGATGAAAACGGGCACCACGGGATAGCGGTCGATGCCACCGGTGAGTACCTCGAGCGCCTGCGCGCAGCCGTGATCGACCTGCATGCGATACGAAACGGCTACGTCGATATCGCTCGCGAGTGCGGCATCGGCGAGCGCGAGCGCCACATCGCGCGCGACGGGCAACGGGCCGGCCGCGCTGCCGAAATCGCCGATGGCCGTCGCACTCACGCCGATGCAGAACTGCGGCATCACGTCGTAGAAAAATCCGTTGTAGTGGTCCGGCGCGAACACGATCACCAGCTCCGGATCGAACGCATCGACCCGCTCGCGCGCCGCGCGCTGCACCAGCTCGACCTCCGCGACGACTTCCGGACTGGGGTCGAAATACCCGTGCAAGGGCGTGTGCGACATGCATTCGAGATGGATCGGCATCTCAGGCCCCTACCAGGTCGGCGGCGTGCGCGAACGTCGCGCCGTTGGCCGTCGCGCCCGTTGCCACAACAAGCGACAGCCGTTGCGCAAGCTGCGACACGCAATCCGATACACATTGCGGCGAGCACATGCCGGCCACGAAGCGGTCGGGCCGCAACAGCACGACCGATTCGGGCACGCGCGCGAACCAGTCGCGCAGGCGCGAGTCGACATCGCCAACGGCGATCACGTCGTCAGGCACGTCGTCGTGAAAAGCGAGCTGCGGGTCGGGCTTCGCGATCACGAAACACCCCCCAAGCGCGTTCCAGATGCGGCGTGCCTCGGGAGTCAGGCCGAAGGTCGGGTCCGTGCCCCACCCCACGATCGCGAAGCGGTTGCCGATCGCATCGTCGAGCCGGACGATGCTGCCATCCACCAGACGCACGCGTGGCTGGATGAACATGCGGCCCACAGGAGTGCCAGCCTGCGCATCGCGGCCGTGCACCATCCGCCCGATCAGCGATTCACGTTTCTCGCTCATCAAACCGACCAGCCTGCCGAACGCGCCGTGTCCGCGCTTCGCGATCATGCGCGCGAGCTGCCCTTCGGACCGCGTGCGTCGAGCCAGAAGCACGACACCCTCTTCATAGCGCGGCATCGGCTTGAAGCGCATCTCGACGAAATAGCGCTTCATGGAGGGCAGCACATCGAAGCAGCGCACGAACGCGTCACGCACTTTCGATCCGAAGAAGCTCGTCGGCGCGAAGATATCGCCCGCGACCTCCGACAGGTGGATCATCGAGCGCGCATGGGCACGCCGCTCCGTCGTGTAGGTATCGAGCAGCGCGTCGTGCGCGGTGCCTTTCACGACCATCGCAAGCTTCCAGCCGAGATTGCTCGCGTCACGAATGCCGCTGTTGTAGCCCTGCCCCTGCCACACCGGCATGATGTGCGCTGCGTCCCCCGCGAGCAGGATGCGCTTGACGCGGAAGGTGCTCGCGAGCCGCGCGTTGTGCGTATAGACCCGCCGGCGAATGTAGTCCACCTTGTCAGGATCGTCGACGACCCCGCGCACCAACGTCGCCATGTTCTCCGGTTTCGACAGTTCCTCCTCCGTCTCGCCCGGCATCACCATGAATTCGAAGCGCCGGATGCCGTGCGGCAGCGCCGCCGAAACGTAGGGACGCCGCGCGTCGCAATGCAGATAGACATGCGGAGAGCCGATCGGGTCGTTGCGCACGTCGATCACGATCCATTGATTCGGCTTCGTGCGGCCTTCGAACGGCACGTCGAGCGCGCGGCGCACAAAACTGTTGCCGCCGTCCGCGCCGACCATGTACGCGGCACGGATCGTTGTCTTCGCACCGTTCGCGTCTGTCACGTCGAGGGTCACCCCGCTCTCGTCCTGCGCGAAGCTGTCGACACTGTGGCCAAGCAGCGTCGATACATTCCCGAAACGCCCGAGACCGCGGTACAGAATCTGGTCGGCGAGCGGCTGGATGAAGGCATTGCGGCGTGGCCAGCCGAACTCGTCGGTGCGCGGCTCGATCGACGCGAAGCACTTCCCTTTCAGCGTGAAGCGCATCCAGTGATTCGGCGTGGTGTGCGGCAGCAGCTCGTCGACAAGGCCGACCGACTGGAATACGCGCAGTGCTTCGTCGTCGAGGCCGATGGCGCGCGGATAGTCGATGATCTGCGCGAGCTTCTCGATCACGACGACGCGCACGCCCTGCAGGCCGAGAATGTTCGCGATCATCAGGCCGACCGGGCCCGCGCCGATGATGGCGACATCTGCGTCGATCGAACGATGTGTCGTTTCGTGAGGATGAGTGCGGCCGTTGCCGGCCGCCGGTTCAAAGGCGGGGCGCATGCTTGTCTCCTGACTGGGCTTGTCCGATGTGCCGAACCGACGAAGCGCCTGGCTCTCGATCGTTCAGCTTATGGACGCAGTTTATGGATGGCGGAAAACACCCTCAACAAAATCTCCGGAATGTGCATAGAATGCACATTGTTGATTTCAATGGGATTTTTCCGTGACGACCTACACGAACGTGCGCGGACTGGCGCGCGGCCTCCAGGTACTGCGGGCTCTGAACGCGATGGAAAACGGACGCGCGACGAGTCAGCAGATCGCCGATCTGACCGGCCTGCATCGCACTACGGTGCGCCGCCTGCTCGAAACGTTGATGGAGGAAGGATTCGTGCGCCGCAGCACATCGGACGACAGCTTCCGCCTGACGCTCGCCGTGCGTTCCTTGAGCGAAGGCTTCACCGATACCGAGCGCATCGCCACCGTGGCGCCGCCGATCATGGGGCAGCTGCTGCAGCGCGTCGCGTGGCCATCCGATCTGACCACGCCCGATGGCGACGCGATGATCATCCGCGAGACGACGCACCGCTTCAGCCGGCTGTCGTTTCATCGCGCGATGGTAGGGCGGCGTTTGCCGATGTTGCTGACGGCTGCGGGCCGCGCCTACTTCGCCATGTGCCCCGATGAGGAGCGCGAGGATATTCTGGACCTGTTGCGCTCCGGCGCGGGCGGTGAAGAACAACAGGCGTTCGCGAGAAACGATACGCTCGTGCGCAAGCTGATCCGGCGTGTGCGCGAAGATGGTTTCGGATCGAATCACGGCGACTGGACCGCGCAGGCGAAAATCGGCGCGGTGGCGGTCGCGATCAGCGCGGACGAACGCGTGATCGCCAGTCTCAATGTCGTCTTCCTGTCGCGCGCGGTAAGTCTCGAAGATGCCACTCGTCGCTATGTGCCCGAGCTGCAAAAAGCAGCATTGGATATCGCCGAAGCATTGAGGCAGGAACCAGCAACGCGTCCCCGTGCATCAACGTAGGCACCTGGACCGGCTGAATGTCGTGAACGGAGCCGAACGGTCACGCAAATGCTATGTGCCGACCGCGCCGGACAATCGCGGCGGCATCCGGGAAACGCGGCGCATCCGTGACGCGTGATCGGATCGATCTCGTCACGTCATGCGCCGCAATTCATGCCTGGATCGGCGACGCGCTACAGCACCCGCTCCAGCGCACTCGCGAACCGCGCAACCGCCGCATCGACGTCATTCAGCTTGTCGAGCCCGAACAAGCCGATCCGGAAAGTCTTGAAATCCGCCGGCTCATCGCATTGCAACGGCACGCCGGCCGCGATCTGCATGCCGACATCGGCGAATTTCTTGCCGGACCGGATATCGTCGTCATCGGTATAACAGACGACGACGCCCGGTGCCTCGAAGCCTTCGGCCGCGACACTCCGGAACCCCTTCCCGGCGAGCAACGCACGAATCCGCGTGCCGAGCTCCAGTTGTTCCGCCCTCACCTTGTCGAAGCCGTACGCGTCCGTTTCCTTGATCACGTCGCGCAGCATCGCGAGGCTGTCCGTGGGCATCGTCGCGTGATACGCGAACCCGCCGCTTTCGTACGCTTCCATGATCTGCAGCCACTTGCGCAGATCGCACGCGAAACTGGTGCTCGTCGTCGCATCGATGCGCTCGCGGGCGAGCGCACCGAGCATCACCAGCGCACAGCCGGGCGACGCGCTCCAGCCCTTTTGCGGTGCGCTGATCAGCACGTCGACACCGCTCGCCTCCATGTCGACCCAGATCGTGCCGGACGCGATGCAATCGAGCACGAACATGCCGCCCACCGCATGCACGGCGTCGGCGACCGCACGCAGATACGCATCGGGCAGCATCATCCCCGACGCGGTTTCGACGTGCGGCGCGAACACCAGATCCGGCTTGTGCTCGCGAATCGCCGCGACGACTTCATCGATCGGCGCCGGCGCAAAGGCGGCCTGTCTGCCCGCTTCGACCGGACGCGCCTTCAGCACGATCGACTCGGACGGAATGCTGCCCATGTCGAAAATCTGCGACCAGCGGAAGCTGAACCAGCCGTTGCGGATGACGAGGCACTTCCTGTTCGTCGCGAACTGCCGGGCCACGGCTTCCATGCCGAACGTCCCGCTGCCCGGGACGATTGCGACCGCCTTCGCGTTGTAGACCTTCTTCAGCGCAGCGGAAATGTCGCGCATCACGCCCTGGAAGCGCTGCGACATGTGATTGATCGACCGGTCGGTGTACACGACCGAGTATTCGAGAAGCCCGTCGCGGTCGACATCGGGAAGTAATCCTGGCACGTTCGCCTCCGGTAAAGGACATGGGATGAGCGCGAGCGGTGTTCATGAGCGGATGCCGCTGCGCCGATGCAACGCTGCTTTTCTCTGATAGACGAACGATTCTAACGAAAGCTGTCCGCTCGTTGGAAATTTCGGCGCTTGTCTCATTCACCGCACATCCGGTGTCGTGCGCGCGACGGGTAGCCGCGCTATGGACGCGATGCCAGCAACCTGATCCCAGCGACCCCGAATACGACGGCCAGACACCCGTCCAGTGCCTTGTGGGTTCGCATGTAGATCCTTCGAACCGGCTCCATGGAAAACAGCCATGCATAACCGGCGAACACGCCGCACCCAATGGCCGCACAACCCACGACCAGTGCACCTTGTGACGGCCGGGTGCCGCCGGACGACAGCGCAACGATCGAAACCCACACGAGGATCGCCTTCGGATTGGTGAGATGAAGCATCGCACCGCGGCAATAGATGCTGGTCAACGTCGGCGTTCGCGCCGTTTCGGATACGGCGGGCGGCACCCGTCCGAGCGCATTGCGCGCCGACTTGAATGCAAGCCACAAGAGATACAGTCCGCCGAAATTCCTGATCGCGACGATGAACGGGGCATACGCGATCAGCGCAGCCGATACGCCCAGCACGGCCACACTCGCCCACAACATCGAACTCGACAGGATGCCCAGCGAGAACGTCAATGCCGCCTTTCGGCCGTGATTCGCCGCGATGGACATGATGGCGAGATTGCTCGGTCCGGGGCTCGCGGTACCGACGAAATAGATTGCGTAGGCAAGCAGCAGGTCGGTCGCGAGGTGGGCATTGGCCGTCATGTTCTGGATTCCGCAACGAAAAGTGGCCGGATGATCGGACACAGGCGCAGCCGGCGAAAGAGGCAATATCGCCATCTTCCGTTGAATTTCGGACAAGCCGGCGAGACCGCATCGATGCACGCTACCGCGCCGTTGTCGAAGCGCTCCGCCGCAAACGAGGCGGAGCGCGTCGCCCGTCACGCGCGCAACGGTCTCAACCCGGCACGCACTTCATTCGCGAAGATCATCGGTTCTTCCCATGCCGCGAAGTGCCCGCCTGTTGCCGGTTTGTTGAAGTAAATCAGATTGTGATAAGCCCTCTCGGTCCAGCTCCGCGGCGCCTGGTAGTTTTCCCCCGGAAACGCGCTCACCGCCGCCGGCACGCCGACGTCGGCCGCTAGGAAGAAGTTCGCATGCGATTCCCAGTAGAAACGCGCCGCCGAGACGCCCGTGTTCGTGAGCCAGTAAAGCGTGATGTCGTCGAGCACGTCGTCCCGTGTCAGCGCGCCGGCCGAGTGGCCGTTGACCGGGCGACCCTGCACGGCCGCGCTCAGCGCTGCCGCCGGCTGGCCGTAACCGTCTCCGTGGTCGAGCAGCCACGAAGCCAGCGCGACGGGCGAATCGGCGAGTCCGTACAACGTCTGCGGGCGCGTACCCATTTCAATCGCGTAACCGCGCTTCCTCTTGAAATTGGCGCTCAGCTGTTCATATGCGTGCCGCTCCTCGTCCGACAAGCCGGCAGGTGCGGGATCGCCGGCCGTCAGCGACTTCAGAATTTCCGCCGGCACGGACGCCGGGAAATTCACATGAATGCCTATCAGCTCAGGCGGCGCCTGTTTCGCCATGACGTTCGTGACGATGCCGCCGAGGTCCCCGCCCTGCGAAGCAAAGCGCGCGTAGCCGAGCCGTTTCATCAGCGTCACCCATGCGCGCGCCGTGCGCTCCGGCCCCCATCCCGTCGTCGTGGGTCGCGCCGAAAAACCATAGCCGGGCAGCGACGGAATCACGAGATGGAACGCATCCGACGCCGGCGCGCCGTACGCAGTCGGATCGACGAGCGGCGCGATGATCTTGAACTGCTCGATGATGGAGCCGGGCCAGCCGTGGGTCACGATCAACGGCATCGCATTCTCGTGCTTCGATCGCACATGGATGAAGTGGATGTCGAGGCCATCGATTTCGGTCACGAATTGCGGATACGCATTCAGCGTCGCTTCGCACTTGCGCCAGTCGTAGTCGCTCGCCCAATACCGCGCGAGCGCCTGAATGGTCGCAAGCTGAATGCCCTGCGACTCGTCGGCCACGGTCTCGCGGTCCGGCCAACGCGTCGCGTTGATGCGCTGCCGCATGTCGGCGAGCTGCGCGTCGGGCACATGCACCCGGAATGGCCGAATCGCCGATCTGTCGCCGCGTGCGGGTTCCGCGGTGCCGATTGCCGGGCTGGTCTGCGCGAGCGCCAGGCGGCTCAGCGAACCGGCCGCCAGTGCGGCGGTCGCGATACCGACAAAGCGCCGGCGCGACAACGACGTCGTCACGTTGCGACCGGCACCGGCAGGCGCGCTTTCGGCGCCCGACATCAGGAGCGGCCGATCATCGGCAGCGTTCGTTTTCATATCACACACCTTTCAAGGAAAGATCTCATCGCACCCTTACATGCATATGCACATGTTGCGATCAAAAAATGCGCGTTCATGCGAGGACTGCCGGCCCCGATCGGCAAGCCGAATGTTCGGCAACGGCCGGGCAAGCCCGCGCATCAAGCAGCCGCGGCACGCCAATCGTCCGCGCCCGCGTCATATCCGGCCACCGGCTGCGCGACGCGTTCGTGAACATGCGCGGTCGGCGTACGGTCGATCATCAGGCTCAGCAATTCCGAGCGGTTATAGTGACCGGCCGCGTCCATCAGCATCTTGCGACGGTCGATCAGCGAGAAGTCCAGATCGACGATGACCTCGCCCTCGCCCGATCGAAGCGGCTCGGCCATCAACATGCCGTCGGGCGACACGATCGTCGTGAAGCAGCCGCCCGAGATCGGTCCGATCGCGCAACCGGTGTCCTTCATGATTTGCGCCTGCTGGTCGGCATCCAGCCACGCCGTTGCATTGACGACGAACGCGCCGGACTCGAGCGCATGCTGCCGGATGTTGATCTCCATGCGCTGCGCGAAGCCTTCCCCGAAGGCCGAACCCGGATACATCGCCGAATGAATCTGTTCGCCGTCGGCGATCATCGCGTAGCGCGCGAGCGGATTGTTGTGCTCGAAACACGCGAGCTGCCCGATACGGCCGACGGCGCTGTCGACCGCGCGCAGCCCCGATCCGTCGCCCTGCCCCCAAACCATGCGCTCGAAGTGCGTCGGCGTGATCTTGCGACGGCGCTGGATCAGTTGCCCGTCCGCGTCGAACAGCAATTGCGCGTTGTACAGCGTGCCGCCGTCGCGCTCGTTGACCCCGATGGACACGACCATGCCGGCCCTGCGTGCTGCTTCGCCGATCGCATCGGTCGCGGCGGACGGCACGGTGACGGCCTGTTCCAGCAGCCGGAGATGCTCGGTACCGGACAGCAGTTCGATGCCCGTCTGAACGGCCGCGAAATACGGGTAATAGGGGACGACCGTTTCGGGAAAAGTGGCGAATTGCACACCTTGCCGGCCAAGGTCGTGGATCTTCTCCACGACCTTGGCGACGGTGGCTTCACGACTGTAGAGCACCGGGCTGAACTGGACAGCGGCGACCTTGACGACTTTCATGACACACTCCTTGGACAATGCGCGGTGCGGCACTCCGCTCGCGACAGGCGCATTGCAGCAGGCGAACGTATCCCGTTCTTGTCGGAAAGTCGGCGATGTGTATGCGTACGTATCCGCATCTGTTGCAGATACTTCGGGATACAAAGCGGGCGCCCGGAGCGGCGCGGATCGAACGCGAGCGGCAACGCGACGTCGCGACGCTCAATCGCGCTGATCGCGTGGTTCGGCCTGCACGCTCTTTGCCGCCGCACGCGAGAACTGCACTTGATATTCGCTCGGCGACAACCCCGTCTTGCGCTTGAACAATTGCCGGAACGTACTGACATCGCTGTAACCGACGCGCTGACTCACGTCCTCGAGCCCGATCGGCCGTGTTTCCAGCAGACGTTTCGCGACTTCGACCCGCAGATTCTGCAGATACGTCAACGGCGCGAGGCCGACCGCTTCCTTGAAGCGACGATTGAGCGTGCGTTCGCTGACGGCCAGCGATGCCGCCAGATCGCCGAGCCGGAATCCTTGCTGCAATGTCGCTTCCATCCGCTGCTGAGCGCGCGCCACGAGCGTGTCGGTATGCCCGTGTTCGTCGAGAAGCGTGGCAAAGGACGCCTGCGACGTCCGGTTCATGTCGATCAACAGCGCCTTCGCGGTCATCGTCGCGAGTTCTCCGCCGGCGCAGGCTTCGACGAGATGCACGGCGAGGTTCAGATAGGACGTGACGGAGCCGCCCGAGATGATCCCGTCCTGCGCGAGCAGCAGCTCGTTCGCGCGGACTTCGACACGCGGATAGCGGCGCGCGAAATCCGCCGCTCTCGCCCAGTGCGTCGTCGCGACGCGGCCATCCAGCAGGCCCGCCTCGGCAAGCAGGTAATTCGCCGTGCAATACGCGGCGAGCATCGCGCCGGCCTTGTGTTGACGCCGCAGTGCGGAAGTCAGTTCGCTCAACTGCTCGCGATGCCCGAGGAACTCGTCGATTCGCGAAAAGAAAGGTGCCGTCAGCAGCACGGCGTCGGCTCGTTTGCGCGGGTCGATCTTGCCGTCGACCGGAATGATCTGACCTGACGCCGCCTTCACCGGTTGCCCGTCGAGCGACTCCACGCGCCATGCGAACAACGGCGCGGACGATGCGCCCGGTTCCGGCCGGCGCGCATGGAACTGATTTGCAGCGCTGAAGACATCGACCGGTCCCGCGACGCCGGACGCCAGGATTCCGTCATAGACCCAGATGCGGATGATCGCCATTGCGTGTCCGAATTTCCTTGAATAGTGGCGATGCTGCCACTTTCCTGCGCCCGCGTAAACCGCGACGATGGCGCCATCCGATCAACCGAAAACAGGAGCATCCGATGCCGATGATCGATGCGATGTGGCCCGACCACGCACTGACGCCCGATGCTGAAGCCCGCCTCGTCAGGGAACTGACCGATATCCTCATCGAAGCAGAAGGGTACGATCCCGCGAGCCCGGTCGTTCAGCGCGTGACCGTATTCCATCTGCACCGGCCGGCCGCGATCTACATCGGCGGCGAACGTACCGATACGGTGCGCTACCGGATCATTCCTTCGGTTCCCGAAGTGCAATACACCGACGAATCGCGCCGCTCGCTCGTCCGACGCGTCACGGAAGCCGTGGCACGCGCGGAAGGCCGGCCGTTCGACGATGTCGCACCGCGCGTCTGGATCTTTCCGACCGAGATACCGGACGGTGCGTGGGGAACGCGCGGCGCGATCTGGACGCTGCCCGATATCCACGCGCTGCTCGCGGGCGAACCGGAGCGCGACGCGGGCGCCGAGCGCCTTGCGCGACGGCGCCGGGACAAGGCACGCGTAGCGCTCGCGGCAGCGCTCGATGCCGCAAACGCAAGTGTCACGCGCAACGCGTGCAAGGAGTAACCGCCATGAAATTCAACGACACGGCCCCCATGATGGCACCCGCCGGCGGTCCGCCGCGGTGGCTGGCACGCCTGGCCGAAAACGCGACGCTGGAAGCCACCGTGCTGAGGCACCCGATCGACGGACGAGCCGACATTCTCTCGGTAATCAAGCACGCGGTCTCGCTCTACGAGTTCCAGCAGCATGCTTACAAAGGCATGATCGGCAACGAACTTTATCTGGAATCCTATCGTTCACGTATCAACGGTGTGGCGATCGAGACGGTGGTCGTCGCCCATATGAACGAGCAAGGCGATACGGATTCCGTCGTCATCAATCATCGACCGCTCGATGCCGCACTACTCTTCTCGCAATTGATGCGCGAGCGCGTGGACGAGCGCTTTCGCGCGTGTTATCTGTCGGAACGGGAAGCCGCCGCGCTCAATTCGGCAGCCGTCCCGCCACCGGGTCCGGGGCCGCGGGATGAAACGCCTTCTTCTTGATTTGACGGCAGCTTGCTTGCTGCTCGCTTTCGCAGGAGTCTCCATGGCACATTCCGCTCCGTTGCCGACCACGCCCATCACGAAGATACTGGCGATCGGTACGTTTCCTCCCGGCACGGACATGCAGCACGTCCAGACCATTCTTCCGACCGAAGTCCGCGAGACGACACAGCTGTATCTCGCAGGCAAGATCGATCAGTGGTATTCCCTGCAGGACCGGCCCGGGGTCGCGTTCGTCCTGAACGTGACGGACGCGGGTGAAGCGCATGAAATGCTGGAACGACTCCCGTTGGGGAAGGCTCACCTCATGACGTTCACGCTGCTCCCGATCGGCCCGCTCAAGCCATTGAGCAAGCTCTTGAATCCTCCGGCGGCTCAGTAGAAACCCCTGCACCCCTCCATCTTTCTAAACAGCGAAGCGCACCGTGTGCCGCGCGATGTCGCACCGAACGAGATCCTCGATCATGACTCGACCCGTAACGAAAACACCCGCCTCTCCCGCCGCCGCTGCGGGTTCTTCAACGTGCCCGACCGTGCCGGCGCCGTCGTCGCCGGAACCCACGGTCGACGTCGGCGACGTGCAGGTCAATGCCGACATCACGCTGCGCCGCATGGTCTACCGCCCCGCACGATCGAAGGGCATCGTGCTGTTCCTGCACGGCTTCCCCGAGACGATGTATGCGTGGAAGCCGATTGCCGAATCACTGTCCTCCGACTACGAGGTGCATGCGTTCGACTGGCCAGGCTACGGGCAATCGTCGCGTCCGCGCGCCGATCGCTTTTCGTACGCGCCGACCGACTATGCCCGTGTGCTGAGAGACTACATCCGTACGTCGGGCATCGATGGTTCGAGACTGTTGATTTATGCGACGGATATCGGTGCGCTTCCGGCGCTGCTGGCAGCGTTGGAACAACCGGATATCGCCCGGGAAATCATCGTTGGCGACTTTGCCCCGTTCAACCGGCCGCAATATATGTACGAAAGCCTGCAAGGCCTGAAGTCGAAGCCTTCATCGGATATCGTGCGCGCCGCCATGAACAGGAATCGCGACGAAATCCTCGCAAACACGTTCTTCCGGGGCATGGAGGATGACGAGCGCTACACGTTGCCCGAGGAATTCATGGACGACGTGGCGAAGGGATGGGACGGTGACTTGACCGCGGCCGACGCCTTTTTCCACTACTACGCATGCTTCACCCGGGATCAGGACTACTTCGAAGCCAATATGGCAAGGTTGCAAGTCCCCGTGAAGGTCGTGTGGGGCGGGAAGGACATCTATATCAAGAAGGAAATGGGCATCGAGTACGCGGACCGAAACGGGGTGAACATTTCGATTCTTCCGGAACTGGGCCACTTTCCGCATCTGCAGGCGCCCGCCCGGACGGCGAACGAAGTTCGGGCTTCGTTCGGCGAGGCGAGCGATCGCGCGACCAAGTAGCGGACAACGGCGGGACGACTCCGCTCCCGCCGGGCGATTCAATCGCACCGCCGATCACTTCGGCCATCGCCAGCCGGGATCGGACCGGCGTTCGGCGAAGTAGCCGGACTGTCCGGCCGGCGCGCCGAAACGCAACATCGTGAAACCGGGCTTGCGCTCCGACGGCACGGGAACATAATCTTTAACGATACCGGCGGACGTAACGAACGATTCCGCCCGGGTTCCCTGACGTCCTGCGATGAACATCAAAAGCCGTGCCCGCCAGCACACGGCCCGCCCGCCCCGCAAGCCCGATGCCGGCCTGCTGCGGTGGATCAACGGACTCGCCGCGGCGCGCACGTATCGATTGCATTGGCTGCCGCACGATCTGCTTGCCGGCGTCACGCTCAGTGCCGTGCTCGTGCCCGCCGGCATGGCGTACGCGAACGCAGCCGGCCTGCCCGCCGTCAACGGGCTCTATGCGTCGCTTGCCGCGATGCTCGCGTACGCGCTCTTCGGCCCCAGCCGCATCCTCGTGCTCGGCCCCGACTCCGCGCTGGTTGCGCTGATTGCCGCAAGCATCACGCCGCTTGCTCACGGCGATGCCGCGCATGCGCTGGCCCTTGCCGGCGCGCTCGCGATACTCGCGGGCGCGATCTGCATCGCGGTCGGAGTGCTCAGGCTCGGATTCGTCACCGAGCTGCTGTCGCTGCCCATCCGGTACGGTTTTCTGAACGGCATCATGCTGACGATCAGCATCGGACAATTGCCCAAGCTCCTCGGCTACAAGGGCAACGGCGAATCGTTCATCGAGCAGGTGCGCGACGTGGTCGCCGGCATCGCGGCATCGAAGGTGAACGCAACGTCGTTCGCACTCGGTGTCGCCGCGCTCGCGCTGATACTCGCGTGCAAACGGCTCTGGCCCAGGATGCCGGGTGTGCTGCTCGCCGTGGCGGGCGCGACGGCGGTGGCGATGTGGTTCGATCTGTCGACGCGCGCCGGCGTTGCAACCGTCGGTGCGGTCCCGCAAGGCCTGCCGGTGCCGCGCATCCCCGACGTGAGCCTCGACGACTGGCTGCATCTCGCGGGCAGCGCAGCGGCGATCGCGCTCGTTTCGTTCACGGATATCAGCGTGCTGTCCCGCACCTACGAACTGCGCAACGACACCAGCGTGGACCGGAATCACGAATGCATCGCGCTCGGGCTGTCGAACCTCGCCGCCGGCCTGATGCAAGGGTTCGCGGTGAGCGCGAGCGGCTCACGCACGCCCGTCGCGGAAGCGGCGGGTGCGAAAACGCAGGCAACGGGGGTGGTGGCTGCCGCCATCGTTGCCGCACTGCTGCTGTTCGCGCCGCGCGCGCTTGCGCACACGCCACAATCCGCGCTGGCCGCCGTCGTGATCGCGGCATGCGTGAACATGATCGAGGTGCGCGGCGTCGTGCGGCTTTATCGGCTCCGCAAAAGCGAGTTCGTGCAGGCGGTGGCGTGCTTCGTCGGCGTTGCAGCCGTCGGGGTCGTGAACGGCATTGCGCTGGCGCTGTTGCTCACCGTCCTGTCGTTTCTATGGCGCGCGTGGCGGCCTTACGATGCCGTGCTCGGGCGGGTCGACGGCAGGAAGGGCTATCACGACGTGTCGCGCCATCCGGACGCGCGGCGCGTGCCCGGGCTCGTGCTGCTGCGCTGGGATGCGCCGCTCTTTTTCGCGAATGGCGAAATCTTTCGGGAACGCGTGTTGCGCGCCGTCGATGAATCGCCGGAGCCGGCACGCTGGATCGTCATCGCGGCGGAGCCCGTGACCGACATCGACCTCACGGCTGCCGATGTCCTCGAACGGCTGCATCTCGAACTTGCCGCGCGGCAGGTCAAGCTGGTCTTCGCGGAGCTGAAAGGCCCCGTCAAGGACAGCCTCAGGCATTACGGCATGTACAGCATGTTCGGCGACGACAACTTCTTTCCGACGATCGGCGAAGCGGTAAGTCGTTATGTGGACATGCATCGAATCGAGTGGCACGACTGGGAAGACTCCCGGGGATCGGCGGGGGACTGATGGTCGGCAACATATCGGAGGCGGTATGGAACGAGAGCTGAAGCTGCGGGTTTCCGCAAAGAACCTCGACAAGTTGCGCCACGCGCCGCTGCTTGCGCAGTCCAACGGCGCCGGCGCGACTCAACAGCTGACGAGCACGTACTTCGACACTGCCACGCTTGCATTTCACCGGTGCGCGGCTTCCCTGCGGGTGCGTGCGGCCGGCAACCACAGAGTCCAGACGTTGAAACTGGAAGGATCGGCCCGGGCCGGCCTGTTCGAGCGGGACGAATTCGAGACGCCCGTCGACGGCGACGTCCCCGATCTGACACGGCTGCGGGACACGCTCCCCGATGACACCGAGTGTGGCCGCCTGGTTCGCGACCAGGCCACGGCACCGGATCTTCAGCCCGTGTTCGTCACGCGGATCAAGCGGCGGGTTCTACCGCTGCGCCTGCCTTCCGGCGACGAAGTCGAGGTCGCGCTCGACAAGGGGACGGTCGACGCGGATTCGAAGTCGGTCCCGATCGCCGCGATCGAACTGGAACTGAAACGCGGCCGCCCCGAAAACCTGTACGGCATCGCACTGGAATTGCTCGACATCGCGCCATTGCGCATCGATCACGAGAGCAAGGCCGATCTCGGGTACGGGCTGCTCGTCGCCGAGCACCAGCCGGCCGTCAAGGCGCGACCGGTGCAGTTGAAGAAGCGCGATTCGATCGAAGACGCGTTCTGCCGGATCGTGCGCAACTGCCTGGACCAGATCCGCGCCAACGAACGCGGTGTCGAGTCCGGCCATGATCCGTCGAGCGTGCATCAGATGCGGGTGGGGCTGCGTCGCCTGCGTTCGGCGCTCGACCTGTTCGCGAAAGTGATTCCCGCGTATCCCGGCCTTGACGACGAACTGCGCTGGATCGCCGGCGAGCTCGGCGCCGCGCGCGACTGGGAAGTACTTGCCGGAGCGACGCTCGACCATGCCGGCACGAACGGCAATCCGGACGAGATCCGTCCAGTGCGGAACGCCTGCAAGCGCATTGCCGCCCTCAATCGCCAGCGCGCGGCTTCCGCAGTCGGATCGGTTCGCTACACGCGGCTCGCGTTACAGCTCGCGTCATGGGTGAACCGAAAGGGCTGGCGGGACGGGATGCCTGACGAACGGCGCGATGCCATCATGCAGCCGGCGAGTCCGTTTGCTCACGAAGTTCTGCGTCGCCGGCACCGGAAACTGATCAAACGCGGCAAGAGGCTGGCCGATCTCGACGATCACCGGCGTCACCGTGCGCGCATCGCGGCGAAGAAAGTCCGGTACGCCACCGAATTCTTCGCGTCGCTGTGCCGCAAGCAAGCCGTCCGCTCGTACGTCGACGCGCTGTCCGAACTTCAGGATGATCTGGGCTGGCGTAACGATGCCGTGGTCGCCGAGCAGTTTCTGAAGGCGCTGCCTCGCACGTCACCCGACGCCGCGCCGGGCGCGGGCTTTGCTCGCGGCTTTCTGGCCGCGCGTGCCGCGGCCGATCATCAGACGTTGAAGCAGCTGTGGAGCCGCTTCAAACGGCTGTCGCCGCCGCACTGAAGCGGCACGCGGCCGCATCGACGTTGCGCGATGGCACTCAGGGCTTGCACGCGATCGCCTCGATCTCGATCCTGGTGCCGACCATGTTCGTCGCCTGCAACGTCGAGCGTGACGGCTTGTTCTCGGGGAAGAACTCCGCATAGACGCGATTGAATTCGGCGAAGTCGCGCGCGTCTTCGAGCCAGACGGTGGTTTTCACGACGTCGCCGAGCGTGCATCCTGCCAGCGCGAGTACGTGTGCGACGTTCTTCAATGTCTGACGTGTCTGCGCTTCGATCCCGCCGGCAACGATGCTGCCGTCCTCGTTTCTCGCCACCTGACCGGATACGAATACCAGATCGCCGGCTTTGGTCGCCAACGATCGAGCCAGGTTTCGCGTGACGGGGTTGCTTTCTGCGAAGTATTCGATTGCCATTTGAACCTCCGTTCGATCCGCCTGGCGCCTGCGCCGGCCAATGACGACGAGCGTAGCGCGGAACCCGCGCGCTGCCAATCCGGTGTTCGCGACCGAAGCGCCGCGACATGCTGCGTCGCCTCGTCGTCGCCAATCAATAGCGCTCGGACACACCGTCGATCCCGCGCTCGTGCAATTCGCGCACGAGCCTCGCACGCACCGTCGCGACATCGGAAAACGCGGGCCGTCGACGCGCGGCGATTTCGTCAGCCGTATAAGGCTTGAAATCGCGCGGCAGCGCATCGCGATTCATCGTCGTGAGCACCCAGTTCAGTACGTCGGCGAGATCCTGGTCCGACAGCGCCGAGTTCGACGCGCCGGGCACGCGCATCACGTATTCGCGCCCGGCCGGCAGATGCGTGAAATAGCCGAGCGAGTTCGCGAGCGGCGGCACCTTGCCCGGAATGCCGCCGCCCGTCGCCGTGTGGCAGCCCATGCAGTTGAGGACCCAGTGCTGCCGCGCGAGCGTGGCGTCGGCCGCACCGTCGGCATGCGCGGGAGCTGCAATCGCACATGTCGTGACAGCAACCACCAGCGCCGAAGACAGACGGCGTGTCACGAACGAGCCGATCCGCAACGCCGCCGTACGCACGCCGCGACGCCGAATGCCGGCCGCATTCACAGCCCCAGCCCCTTCGTCACGACCGCCCGTTGCGCGTGAACGGCCGTGCCGTCCATCTCCTTCGCCCGCGCCGCGCGAATGTCGGCTGCCGTGAACGGCTTCGCGTCGCCGTGCCGGTCGTTGAGATCGAACACGACGTAGTTGAGCACGTTCGCGATGTCGTCATCGCTCGCGCTCGCGAACGACGGCATCTTGAAGTTGTAACGCTTGTCGTGCACCTCGATCTCGCCGAACATCCCGTGCAACAGCGTCGCGACGAGTTGCGCGCGGCCCGCGTCGGCCGTCGCGTACTTGCCCGGATACTCGGTCAGCGGCGGCGCGAGGCCGTCCTGCCCCTTGCCGCCCGCCTGGTGGCACACCGCGCACTGCGCGTCGAACAGGCTCTTGCCCGCCGGGTAATGAACGGCCTGCTGCGCACCGGCCTCGCCCGGCAGCATCAGAAACCCGGCGGCAGCCGCCACGCACGCGGCCACGATCTTTCCAGCTTGCTTCACTTTCATTGCTTTGCCGCTCCCAGCAGGACCGAAACCGAACAGTGGTAATTCGAATTACCGTTCGCCATGCACCAGTTGATGTCGTTGTTCAGCGACAGCTTGTACAGCGGCTTCTCGCGCTCGTTGCGGTTGCAGAAGCACTTGCCGCACGACGTCTTGCCGCAGCAGTCGTTGTACGACACGATGTAGTCCGAACCGTCGTGCGGATTGCGGCAGGTGCCGATCCACGTGATCGGCGACGGTGTGGTGCCCGGCGGGCAGCTGCTCGACGTACCGCCGCAGCAGCTGCACAGCCAGCCGTCGATCGCGCAGTATTTCCAGTAGTCGCAGCTCATCGGATCGTCGCTCGCGCCCGATGCGGCGGCACCGGACGCCGCCGATGCACCCGAGGCCGCGTCGGCCGCATACGCGGTTCGATCGACGGGCAACAGCGGCAGCATCGCCGATCCCACCAGCACCTTGCCGAGCTTCGCCATCGCGCTGCGCCGCGAACTATGCTGCGCGACGCCACGCGCCGACCGTTCGAACCATGAATCAAACAGGCCCATTCCGTTGTTCTCCGTTGACGTTGAAGGAAGGTCGGCCGATCACGCGTGCTGCGCGTGCTCTTGATGGCCGTCGTGGTCGTGATCGCCGTGCACGAACTGCTGCAGCGATGCGACGCCACGCTCTTTCGCTTCGAACAGGCTCTCGAGATGCTCGCGCGTATTGACGAGCCCCTTCGCGCGCACGGTGCCGGCGTCGTCGAGCAGCACCGCGTACGGCAGCTTGCCGATCTGGTACGCGAGGCCGAGCTCCTGCGACAGTACGTACGGGAAGCGCGCGAGGTCGTGCTTCTGCGCGAAGCGCGTGTGTTCGTCGGGATCGCCGTCGCTCGCGAGCACGATGTTCACCGGCGTCGACTCGCTCGCCTGCAGCGACGGCAACAGCGGCAGCAGCTTCTTGCAGACCGGGCACGTCGGCGACAGGAAGAACAGCAGCGTCGCCTTGCCCGCTGCATCGATGCCGCCGACCTTCACCTGCGAGCCGCGAATGTCGGTCAGCTCGAAGGCGGGCGCGATCGCGCCGACCGCCGGCCCCTTGTCGATCATCAGTGCGCCGGCCGGCATGATGCGTTCGTACAGGATGCCGATCTGGCGCACGAGCGCGAGGCAGATCGCGCCGAGCGCGAGCACGGCGACCCACAGCAAGGCGGTGGAAACGGTGAGAGCGGTTTGCATCATGAATTCCTCAGGTGGGAAAGGCGCGGTACGTTGGCGAGCAGCACGTCGACGGTGAGCAGCGCGCAGACGATCAGCAGCACGGAAGAGAACAGCGTCAGGTAGTCGAACCACACGACCGCGCGGCTGCCCGGCTCGACGAGCGCGGTTGCGGCCAGCACGACGAGCAGCAGCACGCGCGCGACATGCAGCCAGCCGATGCCGCGCGGCGCATCCGTGCGCGCGGCCGCGGCAATACCGGAACAGCCGCAGTCGATGTCGGTGTGGCCGCGCAGGATGTTGATCGTCACGCCGGCCGCGAACACGAGCAGCAATGCGATCAGGCCGAGCGCGCCGGTCATGCGTGTATCGGGAAACAGCAGCGCCGCGGCGCAGACGGCTTCGGCGAGCGGAATCGCGAACGCGGCGGGCGCGGTGAGCGCATCGGGCAGCAGGCGATAGCCGGCGAGCGCCTGCCGGAACGCCCCGGGCCGGCGCATCTTCGCGAAGGCGCCGAGCAACACGACGACGGCGGCGCCTGCCTGCGCGCTGGTGGCGAGTACGGGATCGAGCGTCATCGCGGCCTCACGGATTCACGAGCAGCGTCGACGTACTGCCGATCTGCTTCTCGACGTGCTGCAGCTTGCCGCTGTGCGCGTCCATCACGACGAGATCGGACGTGCCCGTCAGCCCGTAGAACAGCGGCTTGTCGTCCTCGCTGACCTGGATCGACACGAGCGGATCGACCTTCTGCTGCGCGAGATCCCAGCGCGCGACGCGCTGTTTCGTCTTCAGGTCGTAGATCCACACCTGCGTGCCGGGATCCTTGTGCGTGCCGTCGCCACCCTTGTGCATCAGCACGTAATAACGGTTCTGCCTGACCTGCACGGCCGTCTGCTGCATGCCGCCCGGGCGCCAGCCTTCGGCGCGCTCGGCGTCGGTCAGCAGCGACCACGACTTGCCGAACGCGGGCCTGGCGCCGTTGAAATCGGCGCTGCGCACGTTGCCGTGGTAGGTCGTGAACAGATAGCCGCCCTGGTAGCGCGACGCGTTGATGAAGGCCGGATCGTTGTCGACGTCGATGAATGCATCGGACATCGTGCGCTTCACCTCCTTGCCGTTCGCGTCGAGCGTGACCGTGAGCGCCTTGCCGCTTTCGCACAGCGCGGTGAAGCGGTCGTTCCCCGACGGATACGCAAGCACGCATGCCGCGGTGTCGATCTCGGACAGCACCTGCTTCGACACCGCGTCGATCACCGTCACCGACGCGGCCGGCGTGATGTTCGCGACGTACAGCCGCGTGCCGTCCGCGCTGAACGCGGTGTTGTACGGCGACGGCACGTGCTGCCCGTGCTTCGCCGGAATCACGATCTCTCCGGTGTGATCGAGCGTCGTGTTGTCGGTCATCTCGACGACGTCGGTGCGCGTGCCGTGCGAGCCGCGCGAGAAATAGGTCGTCGCGATGAAGCTCGTCTTGTGGTCGGGCGAGATCGCGAGGCCGGGAGCGAAGCCGCCGTCGATCTGGCCGAGCAGCTTCTTCGCGTCGGCGTCGTACACGAAGATGCGCCCGTCGGTCATCGTCGGCATCGCGATGTCGACGACGTACACCGCGTGCGGATGCCACGGCGGCATCTTCTGCACGACCAGTTCCTCGGGCTTTTCCGTCGCGTCCGCGCTGCCGGCCCACGCCGCCGCGAACGCCAGCGTCGCCGCGAAAGCCGCGGTGCGTCGCCTTGTTCTCATGTCGCCTCCAGTTGGGATTCAGGTAATGTGGGGCGACTGTAGTTCGACAATAAATCGGTTCAGCACCCGGACCGGCAACGCGTGCGTGCCGATTCGGGATATTGGAAAACCGCCTGAAAGGCACCTGCGGCGCGCCCCATCCGACCCCGCCAGAACCCCTGCCGGAATAGCGCTCATCCGTATTGCACCGACCGCCCGGTCGGTTTAATCTTGCGCGGTCCGAACGACCGCCGGAGGCGCCGTGCTCGTGTTTCACCAGATGTTCGACGACGCAGACCGGCATGCCGAGGCGCTGCGCGGCTGGGATCAGCGTTACGACCAGATCGGCTGCGGCTCGTATCGCAGCACGGTCAAGCACGTGGAGCTCGACGGCGTGCAGTTGTTCCAGGAAGCGGCGAACGTGCGCGTCATCCAGCGCGGGCGCCTGCCGGCTGGCCATACGGTATTCGGAATGCCGCTCACCGGCTCGGGCACCTTCGCCTTCGGCGATGCGCGCATCGAGCGCGGCACGATCGTGATGGCGCGCGGCGGCTCGCCGTTCGAACTGCATTCACCCGACGACATGTCGCTGATCGGCGTGGTCGTCGACGCCGAGCTGATGCAGCAGATCGAGGATGCCGCCGACGTCCGGGTCGACGAGCGCGCGCTGCGGCGCGGCGTCGTCGACGTGCCGGTCGCCGCACGCGAACGCGCAAGCCTGCAGTTCGCGACACTGCTCGAACGCGTGCTGTCGGCACCCGCCACGTTCGATGCGGCGCGTGCGCAGTCCGAGTTGCGCGGCGAGGTCGCCAACGTGCTCGTCGATCTCCTGACCTACCGGATGCCCGAGCCGCCGCACCGCCTCACGCATGCGTGCCACGCCGACATCGTGCGGCGCGTGCACGACTACGTGATCGGGCACCCGGAAGCGCCCGTCGACATCCTGAGCCTGTGCACGCAGCTGCGCGTGAGCCGGCGCACGATGCAGAACAGCTTCCAGTCGGTCGTGCAGACCGGTCCGCTGAACTACACGCGCTCGCTGCGCCTCGCGCAGGTGCGACGCCTGCTGCTCGACACGCGGCAGTCGGACCTGCCGATCAGCGAAGCGGCCGCGCGCTGGGGCTTCATCCACCTCGGGCATTTCGCGAACGCGTACAGGGCCCAGTTCGGCGAACTGCCTTCGACGACGGCGCGCCGGACGGTGCGCGGCGCAAAAACGCGCTGAGCGCCGGCAAAAACCGCGATAATCGTGCGTTGAACGTCCGGCTTCCGCGAGCCGGGCGCGGCGTGCGCGGGCCTGCCCGCTCGCCGTGTCGCGCCCGCGCAGTACGTGACGACCACCCGCTTCCACCCCACGCCCCGATGCCAGAGGATTTCCACTTCCTGTTGCTGCCCGGCTTCTCCGCGCTCGGCTTCATGTCGGCGGTCGAACCGCTGCGCGTCGCGAACCGCTTTCGCACCGAGCTGTACCGCTGGCACGTGATCAGCGCGGACGGCACGCCCGTCGCCGCGAGCAACGGCATTCCGGTCGCGGCCGAAGCCGCGTACGCGGACGTCGCGCAGGTCGAGACGGTGTTCGTCGTCGCCGGCTTCGATCCGCTCGTGTGCTACGACCGTGCGCTCGCCGACTGGCTGCGCCGCCAGAACCGGCACGGCGCGACGCTCGGCGGCATCGACACCGGCAGCTTCGTGCTCGCGGAAGCCGGGCTGTTCGACGCCTCGCAAACGCTGACGCTGCACTGGGAAGCGCTCGCCGCGTTCCGCGAGCGCTACCCGGGCCTGAACGCGACGCAGGAACTGTTCGAGATCGACGACCGGCGCATCACCTGCGCGGGCGGCACCGCGTCGATCGACATGATGCTCGACCTGATCGGCCGGCGGCATGGCGCCGATCTCGCGGCGGCCATCTCCGAACAGTTCGTCGTGAGCCGCATCCGGCAGCGCTCGGACAGCCAGCGGCTCGAGATCGCCGCGCGCTATGGCGTGCACAACCGCAAGCTGATCCAGGTGATCGACACGATGCAGCGGCACATGGAAACTCCGCTCGGCTCCGATGCGCTCGCGCAGGACGTGGCGATCACGCGGCGCCAGCTCGAACGGCTGTTCAGCGCGACGCTGAACGACACGCCGACGCGCTTCTACCTGAACCTGCGCCTCGATCGCGCACGCGAGCTGCTGCAGCAGACCGACATGAGCATCACGTCGGTGTGCGTTGCGTGCGGCTTCGAATCGCCGTCTCATTTCTCGCGCACATATCGCTCGCGTTTCGGCGTGAGCCCGCGCAGCGACCGCCGCGCGACGCGCTGAACGGCGCCGCTTTTGCGTACAATCCGGCGCGCTATTGCACGCGCCGGCAGCGTTTCCCGCCATTCGCTCAACAATGCCGGCGATTGATCGACGGACCGAAGCGGCCTTCGAAAATAAATTGCAAAGTTGCCGAAAATATTCTGTAACATACCTCGCAATTAGATAGGCAGCCCTAAGGAGATGAGAGCCCGGGCCCGACGCATGTCGCGCCACGCAGGCTGCCAAACCGATATCAATTCCGAGGGGTATGACATGACGATGCTCGCCTCACCGTCGCCGCACCTGCCTGCCGTTCGCTTCCCCGCCGCCATTCCGTTCCGATTCGTTTCGACCTGACGCTTAGTTATCCTCAGTCAGTCGAATCTCCCAGCACCGCTTCGCCGCACCGGTTCCATCGAGCCGGCGCGCGAGCCGTGTCGTGCCTGCTCGCCACGAGCGCGCGGGCGTGTCCAACCGTTGAGATGAGGATCACCCATGCAGACATCACGCAAAGCATTGCCGCTCGCCCTGGGTCTCGCGCTCGGTTTCGGCATCGTCGGCGGCAGCGCGGCCGATACCAAGGTCGCGAACCCGCAGGCGTCGAGCCTGCGCGAAAGCCTGACGCGCGGCGTGGCACCGGCCGCGGCCAAGGCCGATACCGCCGCCGGGCAGTTCCGCGCCGACGGCGTCGCCGTCACGCTGTACAACCCCGCCTATCGCGCGAACAAGGCGGCCGCCACGCCCGCGGCCGCCGCGCGCGATTTCGTCGCGTCGCAGGCGACGCAGCTCGGGCTCGACCCGGCCGCGCTCGCGAGCCTCGCGGTGACGTCGGAGCGCAGCGATGTCGACTTCACCGTCGTGCGCTTCCAGCAGCAGGCGGCCGGACTGCCCGTGTACGGCAGCGACATCGCGGTGACGGTCGCGAAGGACGGCCGCATCCTGTACGTCGCGAGCAACACGATCAACGGCGTGGCCGTCACCGCGCGCAAGACACAGGCGGTCGACCAGCAGCAGGCGCTCGACCGCGCCCGCGCGTATCTCGGCGTCAGCGGCTTCACGAACCTCGACGCACAGCGCGTCGCGTTCGTCGACAAGGCCGGCACGCATACCGCATGGAAGGTACGCGGCCGCCCGCAGGACGGCCCGAAGGGCGACTGGGAACTGTTGATCGACGCGGACAGCGGCGAAGTGCTGCGCGCCGAGGACAAGGCGTTCTATGCGACCGACGGCACCGGCTTCGTATTCCGGCCCGATCCGCTTTCGTCGACGAAGAGCAGCTACGGCAGCACGGGCTACAAGGACGGCAACGACGCCGATTCCACCCAGCTCACGGCGGCGCGCGTGCGCGTGACGCTGAAGGATCTCGCGCAGTCGAACTCGCGCTACGTGCTGTCGGGCCCGTATGCGTCGTGCGTCGACTTCGATGCGCCGCGCGACAACGCGTGTCCGGCGCAGGCGACGCCGACGTTCGAGTTCACGCGCGGCAACCTCTATTTCGAGGCGGTGAACACGTACTACCACATCGACACGTTCCTCCGTTACGTGAACCAGACGCTCGGCATCAAGGCGCTGCCTTACCAGTACACGGGCGGCGTGCAGTACGACCCGCACGGCGAATCGGGCGACGACAACTCGTCGTACTCGTCGAGCAGCGGCCGGCTGACCTTCGGCCAGGGCGGTGTCGACGACGCGGAAGATGCGGACGTCGTGATCCACGAGCTCGGCCACGGCATCCACGACTGGGTGACCAACGGCGGCCTGTCGCAGCAGGAAGGCCTGTCGGAAGGCACGGGCGACTATCTCGCCGCCGCGTACAGCCGCGACTTCAATCAATGGAGCCCGTCCGACGCGCAGTATCACTGGGTCTACAACTGGGACGGCCACAACGAATACTGGGGCGGCCGCGTGACGAACTGGAACGTCGGACGCACCTACGCGCAGGCACGCGGCGCCGAGATCCACACGGCCGGCCAGTACTGGGCGTCGTGCAACGTCGTCGCGCGCGACGCGATCGGCGCGCAGGCGATGGACAAGGCCTTCCTGAAAGGGCTGTCGATGACCAACAGCTCGACGAACCAGAAGGCCGCCGCCCAGGCGGTGCTGACGGCCGCCGCCGCGCTCGGCTACAGCAGCGCGCAACTCACGGCGATCGGCAATGCATACAACAAGAGCTGCACGTACGGCGTGACCGTGCCGCAGAAGTCGTAATTCCGCAGCAGGCGGGGGCGTCGCATGACCTGCGACGCCCCTCTTCCTCGACATCGCCATCCTCACGAGATCGAACATGCCTACTCTGACATTGACCCGCCTGATCGCCGCGCTGGGCGTCATGCTGCTGACCGCCGCCGCGCACGCGACGCCGGTGTGGATCACGCTCGGCGACACCGCGTTCCGCCAGCTCCAACGCATCGATGCGAGCACAACCGCGCAGTACAGCACGGCGGTCGACGCCGGCAAGACGGCCGACGGCGCCGTGCGCCGCGAAACCGTGCATATCGTCGAGATCGACGATTCACGACTCGGCGAACTCGCCCATGCTGTCCACCATGCGCGCGGCCACGGGCCCGGCTACATCGTGCACGACTCGTTCGACGACGCACGGCAGGCTTTGCAGCCGGTACCCGCAGCACTCGCGAAACAGGCGGCCGTGCCCGCCTACCAGCTATCGAACGCGCCGCAGATCAAGGCCTGGATCCAGCAGCTGCAGGCCAGCAACATCGTCGGCACGATCACGTCGCTGTCCGGCTTCACGAACCGCTACTACACGACGTCGCACGGCGTCGCCGCGTCGGACTGGCTTGCGCTGCAGTGGCGGCAACTGGCCGGCTCGCGCACCGACATCGCCGTCGAGCAGTTCACGCATGCGGGCTTTCCGCAAAAATCCGTGATCCTGACGATCCGCGGCAGCAATCCGGCCTCGGGCACGATCGTGCTGGGCGGCCACCTCGATTCGACGGTCGGCCGCACGACGGAAAACACGCGCTCGCCCGGCGCCGACGACGATGCGTCCGGCATCGCCAGCCTGACCGAAGCGCTGCGCGTGCTGCTCGCGAACGGCTACCGGCCGAAACGGACGATCAAGTTCGTCGGCTATGCGGCCGAGGAAGCCGGCCTGCTCGGGTCGAAGGCGATCGCGAAGCAGTTCCGCACGCAGAACGCGAACGTGGTCGGCGTGCTGCAGCTCGACATGACGAACTACCAGGGCGATCCGAAAGACATCTACCTGATCACCGACTACACGAACGCCGCGCAGAACACCTACCTGACGAACCTCGCGAAGACCTACCTGCCCGAGCTCGCGATCGGCACGTCGCAATGCGGCTATGCGTGCTCGGATCACGCGTCGTGGCATGCGCAAGGCTATCCGGCGTCGTTCCCGTTCGAGGCCGACCAGAACGACAGTCCCTATATCCATACCGTGAACGACACGCTGGAGAATTCGGACCGGCAGGCGAACCACGCGCTGAAGTTCGGCAAGCTGGCGCTTGCGTATGCGGTCGATCTCGGCGGCGACGGCAGTACGACCGTCAAGCGCTGACCGGCCTCGGCCGGCGCGAGCCGCACCGGGCGCGCGCGTGCGTCATGCGCGCCCGGTCGAGCGCGTTTTCCGTTCCGGATAGAATCGTCGTTCGACCACTTCCGCACCACGGTGCTCCGCCATGACCGATTTCTCCCGCTCCGTCGACGCCCTCTCGCCCGAGCACGTCACGAGCGCATTCGATTTGCCCGGCCACACGATCGTCCGCTCGCTCGGCGTCGCACAGGGCATCATCGTGCGTTCGCGCTCGATCGTCGGCTCGTTCGGCGCGGCGCTGCAAACCATCTTCGGCGGCAACATCACGCTCTATACGTCGCTGTGCGAGAAGGCGCGCCAGCAGGCGTTCGACAAGATGCTCGCCGACGCGCGCAAGCTCGGCGCGAACGCGATCGTCGCGATGCGCTACGACTCGACCGAGATCGGGTCCGGCGTCACGGAAGTCATCTGCTACGGCACGGCCGTACAGGTCGCGCGCGACGCCGGCGTCTGACCGTCAGCCGTTATGCGCTTATGCGCCGGCCGCACACACGATCGCGACGATCGAGCCGATCACGAGCACCACGCCGATCGTCTTGCGCTTGTTCATCTCCGTCCACAACAGCACGCCGGTGAGCGACAGCAGGACCAGCGCGCCCGCGAGCGTATCGACGAGCAGCACCCAGCCGATGCTCGTCCCGACGCCCTTGTGCAGGTTCGTCAGCCACGCGAGCGTGCCGTTACCGGTACGCTTGAGCGTCATCGTGTCGCTGCCGACCCAGTAGTCGACCGCGACGTTTTCATGCGGCGACGCGAACACGAGTTGCCAGTGCTCGGGCTGCACGGTTTCGCGGTCGCCCCATGCGACCGGATGCGCGGGCTCCTTCTGCACGCGGCCCATGCGTTCGGGCAGATGCAGATCCGGTTGCGCACGCAGCCATTGCTCGAGCTCGCGCGGTGACGCGGGCCGCGGATCGGGCACGCCGAGCCGCAACGTCTCGACGCGCGGCGCGCCGGTCTGGATGCGCAGCGGCGGCGCACGATGATTCAGCAGGAAGCCCGTCGTGCCGAACAGCAGGCCGAGCGCCGCGCCCCACAGGCCGATCCAGCTGTGCACCTTGCGCAGCCATTTGATGAAGGTGCCGCGGCGCGAACGCGCGCCGCCGGAGCCGGCCGGGCGCATGCCCGGCGCGATGCGGGACGCGGATGCCGCGTCGATGTCGATGGGATCGGCAACGCTCACGTCTCGCTCCAGATTCTCAGAAGATTGTGGTAGCAGCCGACCAGGCTACGGCAAGCCTGCGTATCGGCGCCGCCGGCGTTGAGCCGCTGGATCGCCGTGTCCATGTCGAACAGCAGCGCCCGCTGTGCATCGCTGCGCACGAGGCTCTGCACCCAGAAGAAACTCGCGACGCGCACGCCGCGCGTGACCGGCGTGACCTGGTGCAGGCTCGTCGCCGGATAGACGATCATGTCGCCCGCGGGCAGCTTGACCTGCTGCACGCCATACGCGTCCTCGATCACGAGTTCGCCGCCGTCGTATTCGTCAGGCGCGGACAGGAACAGCGTGACCGACACGTCGGTGCGCAGCTTCACGCCGTTCGGCAGCACGCGCACCGCGCCGTCCACGTGACTGCCGAACGTCATCCCGCCTTCGTAGCGGTTGAAGAGCGGCGGATAGACCTGGTTCGGCAGCGCCGCGCTGATGAACAGCGGATTGCGCTCGACCGCGGCGAGGATCGCGTCGCCCAGTTCGCGCGCAATCGGCGCATGCTCGGCGATCTGCTGGTTGCGCTTGACCGGCGCGCCCGTGTAGCCGGCCGTCGCGCGGCCGTCGACCCACGCGTCGCCCGCCTGGTCGAGCCGGTCACGCACCGTGCGCACCTGCTCGGGTGTCAGCACGTTCGGGATGTGTACAAGCATCGTTCCACCTTTTTCATCGAATGACGCGGCGATCGCACGCGTGCGGTCAGAACCGGTAGTCGAGCGTCGCGAGGAACGTGCGTCCGACGCCCGGCACCGCGCGGCCGCCGTCCGACTGGATCAGCGCATCGTAATAGAACTTGTTGGTCAGGTTCAGCAGGTTCAGGCGCAGGTCCCACTGCTTCGCGTGATACGCGGCCGTTGCATCCCAGCGCGTATAGCCGCCCACCTGCACGTAGTTCGTGTTCGCCGCGTAGCGACCCGACATGTAGGTCGGACCGCCGCCGATTTCCCAGTGCGGCGTGAACGCATACGTGGTCCACAGCGTGAACGTGTTGCGTGGCGTGTTCGCCAGCGTCTTGCCCTGGGTGCCGTCGAGCGCGCTCAGGATCACGCCGTTCATGTACGTATAGCTGCCGAACACCTGCCACTTCGGCGTGATGTGGCCCGTCACGCTCGCCTGGAAGCCACGCACGCGAATGTCGCCCTCGAGCAGGTATTCGCCCGTCGACGTCAGCGTGCGCGCGTTGCTCTTCTCCTGCTGGAACAGCGCCGACGTGACCGACAGGTTGTCGTTCAGCAGATCCCACTTGGCGCCGACCTCGTACGACTTCGTGTGTTCCGGCGACAGGTTCTGCGTGTTGTTCGTGACCGTCAGCGTCTCGAGCGACGGGTTGAACGACGTGCCGTACGAGAAGTAGTACGACTGCGATTCGGTCGGCTGGTAGATCACGCCGGCCCGCACGCTCGTGAAGTAGTTGGTCTGCGACGCGTAGCGCGGCGCGCTCACCGTGTTCGCGAGATGCGCCTGGAAGCGATCCCAGCGCAGCCCGCCGACGAACTTCCAGTCGCGGCCGATCGATACCGTGTCGTTCATGTACGCGGCGAGCGTCGTCGCGCCCGATTCAGCGTGATTGGCCGGCGTCTGCGTCGCGTTGGACGCGCTCGACGACAGATAGGCCGGATCGATCAGCGACAGGATCGGCAGGCCGCTGCGCGTGTACGCCTGGTTCGTGTAGCTGTCGTGCCCGACCTCGACGCCCGCGATCAGGTCGTGCTTCACGAAGCCCGTGTCGAACTTGAAATGCGCCATCGTGTCGTTGTCGACCGAATGGTTTTCGATCACGCGATCGTGACTCGCGAGCTTCACGTACAGCGCGGACATCGGCAACGACGTGTAGTTGCCGTTCGCGAGCGCGGTGCTCGACGCGAGCGGCCCGGTCAGCACCGCGTTCGCGGCCGTCTCGCGCGCATCGGTCATCGAGTGCGAGAACGACGTGCGGTTGCTGATCGTCAGCGCGTCGTTGACGCGATGATCGATGCGCGCGGACACCGTCTGCACGTCCTGGATCGTGCGGTCGTCGGTGAGGCCGTAGAACGTGTGCTTCGATACCGGCGCCGGATGGCCGTTGACCGCGAGCACGCCGTAGTCCGGCATGTCGTAGTTGTGCTGGACCAGCGCGGACAGCGTGATCTCCGTCGGCGTGCCGATGCCGAAGCGCAGCTCCGGCGCGATTCCGTAGTCCTTGTTCTTCATCACGTCGCGCGTCGAGCCGAGCGACTGGCCGAACGCGTTGATGCGGAACGCGGAGGTCGCGCCGAGCGGCCGGTTCAGGTCGACGCTCGCGCGGTAGTGGTCGTCGGTGCCGATCGTCGTCGACACTTCGGCGGACGGCTTCAGGTTCGCCTTCTTCGACACCTGGTTGATCACGCCGCCCGTCGAGCCGCGCCCGAACAGCATCGACGACGGGCCGTACAGCACCTCGACCGAATCGAGATCGAACGTGTCGCGGTAGTACTGGTTACGGTCGCGGAAGCCGTCGAGATAGATGTCGTTCTGCGCGGTGAAGCCGCGCAGGTTGATGTTGTTGCCGATCTGCCCGCCTTCCGCGCCGCCGATCGTGATGCCCGGCGCATTGCGCAGCGCGTCCTGGAACGACGTGAGCCCCTGCGATTCCAGCAGCGCCTTGTTGATCACCGTGACCGACTGCGGAATGTCGCGCAGCGCGGTGGGGGTTTTCGCGCCGACGCTCGAACGCTCGGCCTGGAAATCCTGATGCACGGCCTGCCCCGACACGTTGACCGTCGGCAGCGTGTCGCTCGCGGCCGGCGTCGCACTGCCCGGTTTCGCGGTGACGGCCGGCGCCGATTCGGCGCTCGTGCCCTGCGCGAATGCAGGCGAAGCGATAGGCAAAGCAAAGGCCAGCGCGAGCGCACTCGCGAACGGGGTCTTGTTCGGCATGAAAATCCAGTCGGAATTTGAAACCGCCCCGCGTGGACGCGCGGCGACGCGCGCACGAGGCACGGATACGCTGGCTCGCTGGCCGCCGACGATCAGACCGACGGCGACACTAGCTGGCTACGGTTGACGAGTGACCGGCAGCGCAGTCGTGGCCGCGGTCATGAAAATGAGAATCGGTATCATTCCAGATATTTCTTTTCGTTTCAATCGATACCCGCTTCGTCATATGGAAGAACGATGTTTCGAAAAATTACGGAAAGTTTGATGTAATTATATGAATGGCTTTTGTAATTGATCGGGATATTCAGTCTGACAAATTCAGGGCTGGGACCCTTGTGCAGCAAGGCACTGAAGTATCAGCCTCTTTTCGGATTCCCACCGCGGTGGGCTCGATTATGCCAGCACCGCTTTCAGCTCCGGTACCCCGCATCGCGAGAAACGACAGCACCGGATTGATTGTTCAGACGATTATCCGACCCGAATGCCGTTTGGAATTCGATTGAAACAAGAAAGCAATTTGAAATGAGTTACGGCGAATGAGGCCGGTTTCCCGTGAACGGCAAACGCATCGCCCCGCTGACGTCGATTCAATGATCGCGCTCCAGCGACGTCATGTTCCGCAAGGTCGGGAACAACCGCATCCATGTCAGCGCGACGGCGATCGTCGCCGCGCCGCCGACGACGATCGCCACCGGCGCACCCCACCACGCAGCCGTCACGCCGGATTCGAATTCGCCGAGCTGGTTCGACGTACCGATGAACAGCGAGTTGACCGCGCTCACGCGGCCGAGCATGTCGTCGGGCGTGCGCAGCTGCACGAGCGACAGGCGCACGACGACGCTCACCACGTCCGATGCGCCGAGCGCCGCCAGCGCGACGAGCGACACCACGAAATTGCGTGACAGCCCGAACACGATCGTCGCGATGCCGAACGCGATCACGCCGCCGAACATCGCGCGGCCCGGCCGCCCTTTCAGCGGAAAGCGCGTGAGCCACAGCGTGCCCGCGAGCGCGCCGACCGCCGGCGCCGCGCGCAACGCGCCGAGCCCCCACGGGCCGACCTGCAGGATGTCGCGCGCGTAGATCGGCAGCAGCGCGGTCGCGCCGCCGAACAGCACCGCGAACAGGTCGAGCGACAGCGCGCCGAGGATCGCCGGTTCGCGCCGGATGAACGCGATGCCGGAAAACACCGACCGCAGCGTGACCGGTTCGCGCGCCGGCGGCGCACTGCGCAGCGGAATCGTGCCGCTCAGGATGGCCGCGATCGCGAACGCCACGACGCTCGTGCCGAACGCCGCGGGCGCGCCGACGCCATACAGCACCCCGCCGAACGCGGGCCCGAGAATCTGCGCGGCCTGGTTCGCGGACGTCGACAGCGCGGTCGCGCGCGGCAGGTCGCCGCGCGGCACGACGGCCGGCAGCAGCGACGACACCGACGGCGATTCGAACGCACGCGCGGTGCCGACGATCGCGGCCAGCGCATACACGCCCGGGGCGGTGAGCCCGCCTTGCGCCGCGCCGAACAGGAATACGCCGGCGGCCAGCGCCTCGACGCCCTGGCAGATCGTCGCGATGCGCCGGCGGTCGTAGCGGTCGGCCACCTGCCCGACGACGAGCGTCAGCGCGAACATCGGCACGAACTGCGCAAGCCCGACGAGCCCGAGCGCGAATGCGCTGTGCGTGAGCGCATAGACGTACCAGCCGATCGCGACCGACAGGATCTGGAAAGCGAGCGACGACATCACGCGCGTGCCCCAGAAGCGCTGGAACGGTGTGTGGCGGAACAGGTTGGCGGGTAACGGCGACGGCGAAGTGGATTCGGGTAACGGGGTGGTCATCGGCGAGACGTCATCGGAGGAAGGCCGGCGATCGCCGATACGCGATGCGGCCAAAGCGCGATGATAGCTTCAACCAACGAAACCTTGCCGGATGCTCGCCGGACGCGGGCAAGGACGGCGCACACCGCACGACGTTGCATCGCGCCGCAAAAAAAAAAGCGCGAACCACGGTTCGCGCCAAAGAGAGACCTCGCTGAAGACGTCGAAAAAACTACCTCACCCCGCTCAGAACGAATGCCGCATCCCGATTCGCACGTCGGCCTGCGTCTGCGTCGTCGACGGCGTGAAGCTGTAGCCAACCACCGCATCGACGCCCTGCGACGCGCGCAGGTAATCGCCGGAGATGTACACATCGGTGCGCTTGGACAGCAGGTAGTGCAGGCCGGCCGTGCCCTGGTTCCAGTGGTGGCCTTCGAAGCGCGTGTGCTGGTAGCCCGCGATGAAGCTCAGCGCCGGCGTGAACTGGTACAAGCCGCCGCCTTCATACACCTGCATGTGCGACGACTGGCCGAAACCCTTGATCGTCGTGTACGAGAAGTTCGCGTCGAGCGTCAGCTTGCCGATCGTGTAGCTGGTGCCGACGCCGAACGTGCCCTGGCTGTCGACGTCCATCGCGGTGTTCGCGAACAGGTCGGTGCGCGCGCCGGTCGCCGGATCGACGGTCACGGTCTGCTGGCCGAGGAACGTATGCGTGCCGATCATCGCGTACGGGTCGAACGCGTAGATGCCGTTCGGGTTGTTCAGGCGCGTGTACGCGGCGCCGATCGAGAAGTCGCCCTTCGTGTAGCTCGCGCCCGCGCTCCATGCGCTGTTGCGGTGGAAGTTGCCGGCGACGTTGCCGAACGAATACATCGCGCCGAACTTGACGCCGTTCAGGTCGTTCGACAGGAACTTGACCGAGTTCGGCAGGCGGTCGCCGTTGAAGCGGTCGAAGTCGCCCTGGTGGATCGCGTAGCCGCTGCCCCATGCCGAGATGTTGTAGATCGACACGAGCTCGTTGGTGATGTCGAGCTGGTTGCCGAACGACAGCGTGCCCCAATCGTTCTGGAGACCGACATAAGCCTGCCGCCCGAACTCCGCCCCGCCGAAGCCGAGCTGGCCGTTGCCGAGGTGGAAACCGCTCTCGAGCGCAAACACGGCCTTCAGGCCGCCGCCGAGATCTTCCGTGCCTTTCAGGCCGAAGCGGTTCCCGTACGAGACGCCGTCATCGAACTTGACCACGTGCGAACCGCCCGTGTTGTTCACGTATGTGATGCCCGCGTCGAGAATCCCGTACAGCGTCACGCTGCTCTGCGCGTGGCCGATGGCGGGAATACAGGCCGCGCATGCCAGCGCGGCGGCTACGGCAACTTTCTTTTGCTTCATTGTCGACCACCCTCCCTGAACCCTTCGATGGAAAGAACCGTGGCCTGGCGCGCACAGCAATACGCCGGCTGATTCGAATTCGGTACGTCCGCTGGCTTCGGCATTTCGTTTTCCGCAATAACGCAGCCATTGGCGAAAAATACAAACCCATATTTCAGGTCACCCGTCTGAAGGCGACACCAAATGGTCTCGATGCGACCGTTCGGGAAAACACGGAGGCGGGCGGCGCGGCGAGAAACCGGCCGCGCGGAGGCTGTCAGCGGGCGTCGAGGGCCGCGCGCACGGCCGGCAACGCGGGGGCGCCGGCCGCCGTGGTAACGCCGTCGAGCCACGCTTCGACGAGCGCTGGATCGGCCTTCAGCGCATGCTGCGCGGCGAGCGCGGGCGACGTCTTGTGGTCGAGCATGTCGGCGATCATCCGGTTCTCGACGTCGACGGAGAACGTCATCTGCCTGAACAGCCGCGCGAGGTTCGCGCACTGGCCGGCAAAGCCCGCGCGCGTGACCGTGTTGACCGTCGCGCCGCCGTAGTTCGGGCCGAAATACGCGTCGCCGCCCGACAGGTAGGTCAGTTTGAACTTCGTGTTCATCAGGTGCGGCTCCCAGGCGAGAAAGACGATCCAGCGCTTGTCGCGCACCGCGCGCTCGACCTGCGTGAGCATCCCCGTCTCGCTCGATTCGACGAGCGACCAGTTCGCCGCGCCGAGCGCATGGTCGGACAGCATCCGCTTGATGTTCTGGTTCGCGGGCGCGCCGGGCTCGATCCCGTAGATCTTGTCGCCGAAGCGGTCCGCGTAGCGCGCGAGATCGGCGAACGTGTGCACGCCGGCCGCCGCGACGTAGTCGGGCACGGCCAGCGTGAACTTCGCGCCGTTCAGGTTCGCGTGCAGCACGTCGATCGACTTCTCGTCGACGAACGGCTTCACGAGCGGCGCCTGCGCGGGCATCCAGTTGCCGAGGAACACGTCGACCTGCCCTTTCTTCAAGCCCTGGTACGTGATCGGCACCGACAGGTTCGCGACGTCCTGTCGATAGCCGAGCGCCTTCAGCACGACACCGGCCATCGCGTTCGTCGCGTCGATGTCGGTCCAGCCGGGCGCCGCCATCTTCACGTCGCGGCACGTCTGCGGGTCGGCGGCGCGCGCGGGCTGCTGCATCGCCACCACGCACGCGGCCGCGGCGAGCGCGGTGCCCATACTCCGGATTGCTGCATTGCATTGCCGTTTCATGATTCGCTTCCTCCGTCGTTCGTCAATGTCCGCTGCGGCCCGTTCAGCGCCCGACGCGCGGAAAGCGCGCCATCGCTTCGAGCGTGTCGAGTTCGATGTGATTGCGCATGTAGCGCTGGCTCGCGTCGGTGAACGGCTGCCAGTCCCACGCCTGGATGCGGCCCTGCGTCGTCGCCGCGTAATGGAAGCGGCGCCGCCGCTGGCTCGCGCGCACCTGCGCGTCGAGTTCCGGCAGGTTCCAGCGGCGCGCGGCCTCCTCGCGGAATGCGGCGAGCACGCCGGCGGCTTCCGGCAGGCCGGCCAGGTTCGTGCGCTCGCGCGGATCGTCGGCGAGGTTGTAGAGCTGGTCGGGATCGGCCGGGCAATGCACGTATTTCCAGTCGCCGCGGCGGATCATCACGACCGGCGCAACCGCCCCTTCCGCGAGGTATTCGCCCAGCGCGACGTCGTGCGCGGGCGCGCCTTGCAGATGCGGCACGAGGCTCGCGCCGTCGACCGGGTCCGGCCAGCCGCCGGCCGGCGCCGCGCCGGCGAGGTCGACGAGCGTCGGCAGCAAATCGACGTGCGACACCGGCCCGCGCACGCGGGCGGCACCGAAGCGGCCCGGCGCGTGGACGATCAGCGGCACGCGGCAGCCGCCTTCGAAGAACGTCATCTTGTACCAGAGTCCGCGCTCGCCGAGCATGTCGCCATGGTCGGACGTGACGATCACGATCGTGTCGTCGGCGAAGCCGCATTGCTCGAGCGCGGCCAGCACGCTGCCGAACTGCGCGTCGACATAGGACGTCGCGCCGTAGTACGCGCGGCGCGCGGCGCGGATCTGCGCGTCGGTCGGCGGCGTGCGGTCGTTTTCGCAGACGAAGCGCAGCCGCTGCGAATGCGGATCGCTCTGCTGCGCATCGAGCCGCACGGCCGGCATGTCGATCTCGTCGTCGCGGTACAGATCCCAGTATTCGCGCGTGATCGCGTACGGATCGTGCGGATGCGTGAGCGACACGACCATGCAGAACGGCCGCGCGTCATGACCGGCCGCGCGCTCGCGCGCAACGTCGTACAGCTTCTGCTTCGCCGCGAACGTGACTTCGTCGTCGAAATCGAGCTGGTTCGTGCGCACGCACGGGCCGGCCTCGAGCACCGAACTCATGTTGTGATACCAGCTCGGCCGCTCGGTCGGGCGGTCCCAGTCGGGCACCCAGCCGAAGTCGGCCGGATAGATGTCGGTCGTGAGCCGTTCCTCGAAGCCGTGCAGCTGGTCGGGTCCGCAGAAATGCATCTTGCCGGACAGCATCGTCCGGTAGCCGCCCGCGCGCAGGTAGTGCGCGAAAGTCAGCGTTTGCGCCGGCAATTCGGCGGCGTTATCGTAGGCGCCGATACCCGACGGCAGCTTGCCGGTCAGCAGCGAGAAGCGCGACGGCGCGCACAGCGGGCTCGCGCAATACGCGGCGTCGAACACCACGCCTTGCGCCGCGAGCCGGTCGAGCGTCGGCGTGCGCGCGACGCGGTTGCCGTAGGCCGGCAACGCGAACGGCGTCAGCTGGTCGGCCATCAGGATCAGGATGTTGGGAGTCGGGTTCGTCATCGGCGGTCTTGGGGAAATCGGTGTTCGAATGGAGCGGCGCGACGCTCGGGCGGCGACACGGCCGGCATGACGGACGCAGCCTGAAGAAAGTGCCGCGCGCACCGGCCGCGACTGGCTAGAATCGCGGAAGGCCTGGCGCGGCGCCGTGCCGTCCGAAGCACTATCCCCCGCCCGAATTCGCGCGGGAAGGCGTCCGGCCCTTATGAGGCCATTAGAGAGACTTATGTCGAAATCCGAACCGTTACCGTCGATGCAGGCGCTGCGCGCGTTCGAATCGGCCGCCCGTCTCCAGAGCTTCACGGCCGCCGCGCGCGAGCTCGGCTCGACGCAACCGGCCGTGAGCCAGCAGGTGTTCCAGCTCGAAGCGGAACTCGGCGTGCCGCTGTTCGAGCGCAGCCCGCGCGGCGTCACGCTGACGAGCGACGGCCAGTGCCTGTACGAAGCCGTGCGGCTGAGCCTCGACACGCTGCGCGGCGCCACCGCGACGCTGCGCGCGCGCCGCGAGCACGGCGCGCTCACGATCGTCACGGATTTCGGTTTCGCGACCTACTGGCTGATGCCGCGCCTCTCCGGCCTGAAGCGCGTGATGCCGGACGTCGACGTGCGGGTCGTCACCTCGCAGGATTACGACGCGCAGCGCGACCACGCCGACATCGCGGTTCTGTTCGGCGACGGCCACTGGCCGTCGTGCACGGCCGCGCGGCTCTTTCCCGAATCGGTCACGCCCGTCTGCTCGCCGGCGTTCCGCGCCGCGCACGCGCACGTCGCGCGGCCCGAGCACCTGCAGGCGCTGCCGCTGCTGCACGTGCAGGCGACGCGCCCCGAACGCTGGCTGTCGTGGGCCGGCTGGTTCGACGCGCACGGCCTCGACGCACCGGCCGCCGCGCGCGGCGTGACCTTCAACAGCTATGCGCTGGTGATCCACGCGGCGCTGCTCGGCGACGGCGTCGCGCTCGGCTGGTCGCCGCTCGTCGACGAGCTCGTCGCGACCGGGCAGCTCGTGAAGCTCGTCGACGCGCCCGTCGTCACGTCGCGCGGCTACTTCCTCGTGCGGCCGCCGCAGCGGCCCGAGCCGGACGCGACACATGTGTTCCGGCGCTGGCTGCTGGACGCGTGCGCGCCGGCTTGAGCGGGCGGCTGGCCGGCGGAGCGCTGCCTGACGCTTGCTGGAGCGGCTGCGGCTGTCCCATCCGACGCGCGCTGGACTGGCTGCGCCTGCCACACCTGACGTCCGATGGAGCGGCTGTGCCTGCACCGCCTGACGCCCGCTGGAGCCGCTACGACTGCGCCGCCTGACGCTCGCCGGACCGGCTGCGGCTGCACCGCCTGACGCTCGCTGGACCGGCTACGGCTGCACCGCCTGACGCTCGCTGGACCGGCTACGGCTGCACCGCCTGACGCTCGCTGGACCAGCCGCGCCCGCCCCGCCCCGACACCCCGCCCAGCGTCCCCAAAACCCCCGCCTCAAGCCTCGCCACCGCCCCGCGGCGCTGGCGCGCCGATACCAGCCACACGGCGGGTTGGTTCTATCCGCGCCCGAATCGTCCTGATTTACTTGAGCCTCCCGCTACCCGCGTAGCGTGGCGCCCCGTCGCGCCGCCGCGCGCGCGTTGCGTTCCCTGACATCCGAGGAATCTCATGACCGCCGACTCACGCCCCGATCAATTCGTCCTGACGCTGTCGTGCCCGAGCGCGGCCGGCCAGGTCGCCGCCGTCGTCGGCTTTCTCGAGCGCCATCGCTGCTACGTCGATGCGCTGAACGTGTTCGACGACGATCTCAGCAACCACTTCTTCGTACGCTGCGTGTTTCATCCGACGGATGAAACGCTGCAGATCGACGCGCTGCGCCAGGAGTTCGGTCCGATCGCGACCGCGCTCGGCGGCGGCGGTGACGGCGACACGCAATGGGCGATCCACGACGTGAACGCGCGCCCGAAGGTGCTGATCATGGTGTCGAAACTCGAGCACTGCCTCGCGGACCTGTTGTTCCGCTGGCGGATGGGCGAACTGAAGATGGACATCGTCGGCATCGTGTCGAACCATCCGGACTTCGAACCGCTCGCCACGCAGCACGGGCTGCCGTTCCGCCACTTCCCGATCACGGCCGACACCAAGGCGCAGCAGGAAGCGCAGTGGCTCGACTTCTTCGAGTCGAGCGGCGCCGAACTCGTGATCCTCGCGCGCTACATGCAGGTGCTGTCGCAGGAAACCAGCGCGAAGCTCGCGAACCGCGCAATCAACATCCATCACTCGTTCCTGCCCGGCTTCAAGGGCGCGAAGCCGTATCACCAGGCGCATGCCCGCGGCGTGAAGCTGATCGGCGCGACCGCGCACTTCGTGACCGACGATCTCGACGAAGGCCCGATCATCGAGCAGGTGGTCGAACGCGTCGATCATGCGCTGCGTCCCGAGCAATTGCTCGCGGTGGGCCGCGACGTCGAGTGCATCACGCTCGCGCGCGCGGTGAAGGCGTTCATCGAGCGGCGAGTGTTCCTGAACGGCGACCGGACGGTGGTGTTTCCGTAAGCGCATCCGTTCGGCGCGCAGCCAATAAAAAACCCGACCGGCAGCATCTGCCGGTCGGGTTTTTTATCGCGTTGCGTTCGCCGCGTCGCGCAACGGCCCCGGGTGCGGTGTCCGGGTTCGTCGCGCGACGCGCGTGCCGCGTTCAGATGCTTACTTCACCCACGCAAAGTAGTACGACAGCCAGATCGTCAGCGCAGCACCGACCAGCGCCGCATACGGCATCAGGTTCAGCCACATCGCGCGCTTCGGCACTTCGAGTTCCATGTCGCGCTGCATCTGCGCGGGGAAACGGCCGCGATCCTGCCAGTAGTGACGATAGAGAAACACCGGCACGATCAGCAGCATCGCGATCAGCCCGTTGCGCAGCGTGCCTTCGCCCTGCAGGTTCGCGCCCGCGCCGACATAGACGAGGTTCGCGTAGCCGCAGACCGAGCCGGCGACGAGCAGCCAGGTCGGGCAGCGGAACGGCCGATCCCAGTTGCCGCGGTCCATCCGGTGGATCCAGCCCGACTGGAGATTCAGGAATACGAACAGCATGTAGCAGACGTTCGAGATCGCCAGCACCGTCATGTAGTCCGACATCATCAGCAACACGAGGTTGAAGCCGAGGTCGGTCCACATCGCGCGCGTGGGCGAGCCGTGCTCGTTCACGTGCGACAGGTACTTCGGCAGCCAGCCGTCGACCGATGCCTGGTACAGCGTGCGCGACGAGCCCATCATCGACGTCATCACGATCAGCAGGATCGACAGCATCAGCATCACGACGACCGCGTTCGCGACCCACGCACCGCCACCGACGATCTTCGCCATCGCGGCCGCGACGCCGGTGCCGTCGCCGATCGCCGGGTCGAGCATCGCCTGCGTGCCGAGCGCGCCCTGGAACGCCATCGGCACGAGCGTCATCACGACGAGGCACAGCGCGCCCGACCAGAAGATCGCCTTCGCGGTGTCGCGACGCGGATCGCGGAATTCCCGCGTGTAGCAGACCGCCGTTTCGAAGCCGTACGACGCCCAGCCGGCCATGAACATCGCGCCGAGCGCCATCGTCACGCCCTGCCCGTTCCACGAACCGAAGGTCGCGGTCGTGAGGTTGCCTTGAGCGTCATGACCGAGCGGCAGCAGCGGAAGCAGGTTCGACATCGGCACGTCGCCGGTGACGAACGGAACGATGCCGACGATCAGCAGCGGCGTGAGCGACGCGATGCCGAGAATGCGCTGCGTGCGCGCAGCTTTCGATGCGCCGCTGTGCTGAAGCTTGAACGTGATGAGAAGCAGAATCGTCGCGATGATGAACGTCGCGTTGATTCGCAGGGAAAGACCCGGCTTGATGAACCCGAGATCCGCAACCTTGAACTGCCAGTGCAGCACCGCCGCGTCGGCGGGAAAGAGACTCGTGAGCGCATAGCTCGCCGCGAGGCCGCAGCCGAGCGCGAGCATCGGCGACCACGCGAGCCAGTTGCACCACACGGAAACCGGGGCAATCAGCTTGCTGTAACGGACCCAGCCGATCGCGCCGTATACCGACGCGCCGCCCGATTTATGGGGAAATAGTCCCGATATTTCCGCATAAGTCGCGCTTTGAATCAGCCCCATCGTGATCGCGGCGATCCAGATCGCCCACGCGGGCTGGCCGATCGTCGCGCATACGCCGCCGATCGTGAACAGCACGCCTGCCGGCACGCCGCTCGTCACCCAGAATGCGTCTTTCCAAGTCAGGCCACGTTGCAGCGTGTGGCCCGTCGAATCATGTGAGATGGTTGCCTCAACGTCACTGGTGCGATTAGCACGCAGTCCTGCTTGACTCATCCAATTCCTCCTGTGATGACTCCGCACAAGGGCGCTAGTGTAACAACTTACGCGCTTTTTTGCAGAATCAGTAAAAGAAAGCCGGGATATGGCCGCATGAATTCACGATTGTTTCGGATTCCTGCATGCCATTCCCGGCGTATTTATTTATGATGATTCGCGCGACGAATCGCCGCGGTTTTACTGCGCGCCTTCAGTCCACGAATTCACGCGGTCCGCATGCGCGGCAATCCATGCATCGGCGGCCGCTTCCGGCTTCGAACCGTTCTGGATCGCGAGCATCACGCTGTCGATCTCGCCCGGCTTCCACTGGAATTTCTTCAGGAACGCGACGACCGGCTTGGCCTTCGTTTCGAGCTGCGGGTTCGCGACGCTGTCGACGTGCTCCGCGCCGCCGAACACCTTCTTCGGATCCTCGAGGAAGCGCAGCTTCCACTTCGCGAACATCCAGTGCGGCGCCCAGCCGGTCACGATCACCGGCTTGTTCGCGCCGACGGAGCGCGACAGCTCGGCCGTCATCGCGCTGCCCGAACTCGGCATCAGCGTGTAGCTGAGGCCGTAGCTCTTGATCGCTTCGTCGGTCTTGCGCATCACGCCCGCACCCGCATCGATGCCGACGATCCGGCCGTTGAAGCTGCTTTTCTCGGCATTCAGATCTTCGATGCTCTTCGCCTTCACGTAGTCGGGGACGATCAGGCCGATCTTCGCGTCAGGGAAGTTCGCGCCGAGATCGACGACCTTCGACTTGTATTCGCCCCAGTAGGAGCCGTGCGTGACGGGCAGCCATGCGGACAGCGTCGCATCGAGGTCGCCGCGCGCCACGCCCTGCCACATGATCCCGGCAGCCACCGGCACGAGCTGGACCTGGTAACCGAGCTTCTTCTCGATCACGCGTGCCGCGACGTTCGACGTCGCCACGCTGTCGTCCCAGCCTTCGACGTAACCGATCTTCAGCGTGGGCTTCGTATCCGCGAGCGCCGACGCGCTCAATGCAACCATCGCCGACAGTGCGCCGGTCCACAGCAGTTTTCCGAACAACTTCATGGTCGATCTCCTTGAAATGCGCACCGTGCGCGTTGTCTCTCTAGGTTCTTCAACCACAAATCCGCGGTATCGTTGTTTTCCGACGGATGCTTGTCCGGAGGCGACGCAACGCGACGCGACGCGCCCGGACCGGCGATGGCTCGATACGACTACTTGTCGATCACGAGATCCGACAGCGGCTTGCTGCAGCACAGCAGCACCATCCCCTGATCGATCTCGCGCTGGCGGATGCCGCCGTTGTGCTTCATCTCGACCTGCCCCGACACGAGCTTCACCTTGCAGGTGCCGCACATGCCCTGCGTGCACGACGCCGGCAACCGCACGCCGGACTGGCGCGCCGCGTCGAGCACGTGCTGCTCCGAGCCGCACGAAATCTCGCGATTGCTCTTGGCGAAGCTGACGGTGTACTGCTTCGTCGCGACGTCGCCGTCGTTGGCCGCCGGCGCGAGTTCGGCGAGCACGTCGTCGCTCGCGGTCTGCGCGAGCGTCTCGAACGAGAAGCTTTCCTCGTGATACTGCTTGCGGTCGAAGCCGGCTTCGTCGAGCAGGTCGCGCACGGCCTTCATGTACGGCGCGGGGCCGCACGTGAAGATCTCGCGCTCCATGAAGTCCGGTGCGATCAGCTTCAGCAGCGGCAGCGTCAGGAAGCCCGTGACGCCCGGCCAGTTGGTGCGTGCACCGACGCGCTCGACGACGAACGACGTGCGGAAATTCGTATGGTTCGACGCGATCAGGTCGAGCTCGCGCGCGAAGATGATGTCGTCCGGCGTGCGTGCGCTGTGCACGAACAGGATGTCGCGATCCTCGGCGAGATCATGGTGCGCGCGGCTCATCGACATCAGCGGCGTGACGCCCGAACCGGCCGACAGGAACAGGTACTTGCGCGCCGGATGCCGCGCGCACGTGAATTCGCCGGCCGGGCCGAGCACGCGAACCGACGCGCCCGGCTGCAGGTTGTCATGCAGCCAGTTCGACACCTTGCCGCCCGGCACGCGCTTCACCGTGATCGAGATCGTGTGCGGCCGCGCGGGCGACGACGAGATCGTGTAGCACCGGTTGATCGTCTCGCCGTCGATGTCGAGTTCGAGCGTGATGAACTGCCCCGGCTCGAAGGAAAACGCACGGCCTTGCGGCGAACGGAAGAAGAAACTCTTCACGTCGTGGGTTTCCTGACGCACGTGGCAGCACACCAGCGTTTCCTCGACGTCGCTCGTCCAGCGCTCGGGCAGCGCGCTCCAGAACGCCGGGTGCGTCACCCGGCTGTCCACCGGCTCGAAATTGGCCGAATCTCGCATCATGTGTAGCTCCACTTGCTGTCTGCTGTACTACGCGCCGATTTTTTCGGCGAGCCGGCCGATGTACCAGGCCGAGAATTTTTCGACGAGACCTTCCGTGTACGGCGAATACGGGCCCGGCTCGTATGCGCTGCTGGTCGCGCCGCGCTGCGAGAATTCGACGAGCGCGCGATCCTGATCGTTGGTCGCGTTCCACACGGCCGTCAGGTTCTTCACGTCGTAGTCGATGCCTTCCTTCGCATCCTTGTGGACGAGCCACTTGGTGCGCACGAGCGTCTTGCCGGCCGACAGCGGAATCACCGAGAACGTCACGATGTGATCGCTCATGAAGTGATGCCACGAGTTCGGCTGCGTCCAGAACGACAGGCCGCCGAGGTCGGCCTGGTCGAACTGGCCAAGCAGCTTCTTCGATGCGACCTTCGCGTCGAGCGTCTGCGATTCGCCGTGGCGGTCGAGCGGCAAGCGCTGCGTGCGGAAGCCCGTCACGTCGAGCAGCTTTTCGATTTCGGCGGACGGCAGGCCCATCTCGGCCCACTCCTTGCCGCGGCGCACGCAGGTTTCAGCGAACGCGTCCATGCCTTCGGCGTTCGCGTCGGAGCGCTGGTAGCCGAAGCCGTATTCGTACAGCGAGATCGTCAGCTCGGGATGGTTCGCGACGCAGTGATAGCACTCGCGGTTGTTCTCCATCGTGAGCTTCCAGTTGCCTTCCTCGATGATGTCGATCTGCGCGGCGATCTTCGTGTTCGGCAGATCGTGCGGCAGCAGATACGGCTCCATCTGGGCGCGCAGCTGCGCGAAATCGACCGGCGGCTCCTCGGCGAGGCAGATGAAGATCAGGCCCGCGAGGTTCTGCACGTGCACCGACTTCAGGCTGTGCTTGCAGCGGTCGAACTTCTCGCCCATGTGCTCGGCGAACATCAGCTGGCCGGTCAGGTTGTAGGTCCAGCTGTGGTACGGGCACACGATGTTGCCGACCGAGCCCTTATCCTCGTTGCACAGGCGCGCGCCGCGGTGGCGGCACACGTTGTGGAACGCGCGGATTTCCATGTCGTCGTCGCGCACGATCAGGATCGAGTCGCTGCCCAGTTCCACGGTCACGTAGTCGCCCGGCTCGGGAATGTCCGGTTCGACCGCGACCTGGATCCAGTGCTGGCGGAAAATCGCCTCCATGTCGAGGGCGAAGATGTCCTCGCTCGTGTAGAACGGCGCCTCGAGGCTGTAACCTTCCTTGCGTCGCTCGATCAGTGCACGAATGTCTGCCGATACTTTCATCGTTTGCTCCGGATTCCTTGCGTCCCAGTGTGGTTGCCGACAGGCATCAAAATCAGTAGTCGATGAGCTGATGCTCGCGCAAATACGCGAGGATCACTTGTGCTTTTTCGACTGAACTCCCTTCATTTACGACGTTGCCGCCGCGGCTTTCGGTCGTGGTCGCGGACAGCATCCGGGCATGCCCCGAGCGCTTCTCGGCGGCGACCAGCTTTACGGGTTTACGCTCGATCGGGCCGACCTTCCAGGCCGCCGCATCGGCGTCCGCGCCGGTCGACGTGAGGGCCGGGCGGATCGCGCCGGCGCGCAGCCGCGCATACGCGTAGCGCGGCGCCACGTTGGCGAGCGGATGGACCGCGACGACGGCCGGCAGCGCCGCGTCGACGCGCCGCCGCAGCCCTTTCGGCAAGAATTGCCGGACCGCCGCGCGGCCGCCGTCGACCGTCACGTCGACGGCCGAGCCGACGAGCGGATAGCCGAGCGCCGCGGCGACGCGATACGGCAGCATCCCGGTGTCGTACGCGCCCTCGGCGCGCGTGCCGGTCAGCACGAGGTCGTAGCCTTCGACGCGCGCGGCGAGCGCATGCGCGGCATCGTCGCCGTCGTGGCAGGCCAGCACCTCGACCTGCCGCGCGCCGAGCGCGAGATATTCAGCAAGCGCTTCATTCGCGGGATCGCCCGCATGGATCACGTCGAGCTGCGCGCGATGCCGCTCCGCGAGCTGGCGGCCGACCTCGAGCGCGGCCGCGTCGTTGCGGCTGTAGCGCGCGGTGCCGCTGACGGGGTGCCGGCCGACGGACACGAGCACCGCGATGCGTTGCAACTGGCGGGGGGCGTTCATGCTGCGACTCCTTCGGTTTCACGCGAGCCGACCGCGGCCGGCGATTGTCCGCGCGACGCGCGCGCGGCCTGCACCTGTTCGATCAGCGCGGCGATCGTCGCCTGCGCGTCGCCCACCACCGTCAGGTTCGCGCGCTTCGCGATCGGCGCGCTGCCGTCGAGGTTCACCGCGATCACGTGACGGCAGTCCTTGATCCCCTGCAAGTGCTGCACCGCGCCCGAGATGCCGAACGCGATGTACACGCTCGCCTCGACCGTCTTGCCGGTCGCGCCCACCTGCTTGTCGCGCGTGAAGTGACCGTTGTCGACCGCGACGCGGCTCGCGCCGATCGCCGCGCCGAACGCGCCGGCCAGTTGCTCGAACGCGCCGATGTCGGACACGCCGTTGCCGGCCGACACGATGAAGTCGGCTTCCTCCAGCGCGACCTGCGCCGCGTCGATTTCCTCGAGGCCGAGATCGCGGTATGGCTGCGCCGCGTCTCCGGCCGGGCGGATGAAGTCGGCGGCCAGGCGCTCGCCGGCGCCGACGAACGGCAGTTTCGCCTCGACCGCGTTCTGCGCGAGCAGGATCACGTCGGGCAGCCCGCGCGTCGCGAACGCGCGGCCGGCCTGCGCATACGCGCCGACATGCTTCGCGTCGATCTCGACCACGTGGGTCGCGACGCTCGCGCCGGCGGCCGCCGCGTACCGCCGGCCGAGATCGCCGTCGCCGGTCGCGTTGTCGGGCACGAACACGTGCTTCGGCGCGAGCGCCGCGGCGCATGCCTGCAAGGCTTGCAATTCGCTTTCGGGCGCGAAGGCGCGACGGTCGAAGTCGGCCAACTCGATCAGCTTGTCGACGCCGAGTTCGGCGGCATCATCCTTCAGTTCGCCGAATGCCAGCAGCGCGACTTCGGTCTGCGCGTCGGCGAGCACCGCGGCGGCGGCGATCGCCTGCCGCGCATGGTCGTCGACCGCGCCGCGCTCGGCGTGCGCCACCACCAGCATCACGTGCTTCGGGTCCTGCACCGCGCGGCGCGGCTTCGCGGCCACGGCGCCGTGGCCGTGCGCGGACCACTGCGCGGCGCTCGCGTCGGCGCTGCCTTCCTCGCCGAGCGTGATGCGCTTCAGGCCCGCGGCCGTGATGATGAACGGCCGGCGCGGATCGATTCGTTTGATCGTGTTCATCGATTCACTCCAGCGAGGCGGCAACGAGTTCGGCCACGTCGAGCACGTCGGGGCGCGGGCCCACGACGCCTTCGAGCATCGCCGTGCAGTTCGGGCAACCGACCGCGACCACGTCCGCGCCGATCGCGCGCGCGTCGGCGATGCGGATGTCGGGAATACGCTGCTTGCCCGGGATGTCGGTCAGCGGCGCACCGCCGCCACCGCCGCAGCAGCGGCCGCGCATGCCGTTGCGCTCCATCTCGACGACCTGGATGCCGATCGTCTTCAGCAGCTTGCGCGGCGATTCCGTCTCGCCGTTGTAGCGGCCGAGGTAGCACGGGTCGTGATACGTGGTGCGCTTCTCGCGCAGCGACTCGACCGCCTTCGGCGCGATCTTGCCGCTGTCGGCCAGCTCCGCGAGGTAGGTCGTGTGATGCTTGACCGTCACGCGCAGCCCGAGCGCGCGGTATTCGTTGCGCAGGCTGTGCATCACGTGCGGGTCGGCCGTCACGATCTGCTTGTACGACAGCGAGCCGAGCGTGCCGATCAGGCGCTTCGCCATCTGCTGGAACGTCGCTTCGTCGCCGAGGCGGCGTGCGACGTCGCCGGTGTCGGTCTCGGTCCCGCCGAGCACCGCGTAGTCGACACCCGCCTTGTTCAGCACCTTGACGAACGCGCGCAGCGTGCGCTGGTAACGCATGTCGAATGCGCCTTCACCCGCGACGAACAGCACGTCGACCGGCTTGCCCGGTTGCGCGACCGGCGCGTTCAGGTCGACCGACCAGTCGTAGCGCGCAGCCGTGTCGTAGCCACCCATCGTGCCCGTCTCGCGCAGGTTCGCGAGCACTTCCTGGCCCTTGCCCGGCACCGTGCCGTGCACCAGCGTGCGGTTGCGGCGCATGTCGACGATCGCGTCGACGTGCTCGATCAGCATCGGGCACTCCTGCACGCATGCGCGGCAGGTGGTGCACGACCACAGCGTCTGCTCCTCGATCAGGCCCGACACGATCGGGCCGTTCGGCTCGCCGCGATGCTGGCCGACCGCGAGGCCCGGCGTCGGGCTGCCGGCGTATGCGGCATCGGTGCCGCCCGCCATCCCGACGACGAGATCCTGGATCAGTTTCTTCGGGTTCAGCGGCTGGCCCGATGCGAACGCGGGGCACGCGGCTTCGCACTTGCCGCACTGCACGCACGCGTCGAAGCTCAGCAGCTGGTTCCAGTGGAATTCGACCGGCTTCGCGACGCCATACTCCTCGTGCTCGATGTCCGGCAGCTTCAGCGCGGTCGGCGGCGTGGCCGTGCCGTTGCCCGTGAACGATTCACGGGTGGCCGCGAAACGCTCCTGGCGCGGGTGGAACGCGAGGTGCAGCAAGCCGGCGATCGCGTGCTTCATCGGGCCGCCCTTCGCGGCGCCGACGGTCATCGTGAAGGCGCCGGCGCCGATCAGCAGCGCGCAGAGCACCGCGAACGCGCCCGACATCGCGCCGGTCGGCACGACCATGAACAGCACGAGGCCGAGCGCGAACGAGCCGAGCAGCCAGGGCAGCGCGTTCCACGGGCCGCGCGACAGGCGCGCCGGCACGTCCTTCGCCGCGCGGCGGCGCCAGACGAACACCACGCCGACGAGCATCGCGAGCGCCGCGAGGAAGATCAGCTTGTCGAGCCACGGCGAGTAGATCGCGAGGCCGTAGTTGACGAACACCAGCGCGAGCGCGGCGATCGCGCCGCCGGCGGTCGCGACGTGGGTCTTCGCGATGTACGGATCGCGGGCGACCACATGGTGCAGGTCGACGAAGTAGCGCTTCGGGATCGTGAACAGGTTCGCGATGCCGAACGAGCCGGGCGCCGTCGCGCGCCCGAGACGCCAGTAGGACGAGCGCTTCGCGACCGCGAACGCGAGCCCCGCCACCGACAGCCACAGCAGTGCGGTAATGAGGAAAGCCGGATTCATTTTTTTAGAAATCCTTGACGAGACGCAGCGAGTCGTAGATCGCACCGTGGACGTTGTGCATCGAGATGCAGTCGCCGACACGGAACAGCAGGAAGCGGCCGTTGCCCAGTTCTTCCGACAGGCACGGCTGCGGCTCGGCCGCGAACAGCGTGTGCGGATCGATCTGGCCGCGGTTCACCGACTCCGGCTTGAGCTTCCAGTACAGCTCGTCGTTCGGCGACGAACCGTTCTCGATCACGACCTGGTCGACCGCGCGCTCTTCCAGCTCCTCGGTGTATTCGTTGCGCAGCACGGCGATGATCTTGCCGTCTTCCTCGTACACGCGATCGAGCATCGTGTTCGGCGTCGGGATCACGCCGAGCGCGTACAGGCGGCGATAGAAGATCGGGAACGTCGTGCCGCCGCAATCGTCGGCCACCTTCACGTCGGGCGTCACCACCTCGACCTTCGAGCCGCGGCTCGCCATGAAGTCGGCCACGCCGGCGCCCGCATGCGTGCTCACGCCGTCGAACAGCAGCACGTTCTGCTTCGGCTCGACCTTGCCGGTCAGGATGTCCCACGAGCTGACGGCGAGACCTTCGGCCACGCCCCACGCCGGCACCTGCCACGTGAAGCTCGAACCGCCGGTCGCGAGCACGACGATGTCCGGCTTCTCGGCCATGATCATCTTCTCGTCGGCGGCGACGCCGAGGCGCCGGTCGACGCCGAGACGCTTGGTTTCCATGTCGAACCAGCGGATGATCCCCGACATCTGTTCGCGCTGCGGCGCCTTCGCGGCGATCATCACCTGGCCGCCGACTTCGGCGTTCTTCTCGAACAGCACGACGTCGTGGCCGCGCAGCTTCGCGACGCGTGCGGCCTCGAGCCCCGCGGGGCCCGCGCCGACCACCACCACCTTGCGCTTCGGGCCGCGCGACTTCTCGATGATGTGCGGCATCGTCGCTTCGCGCGACGTCGCGGCGTTCTGGATGCACAGCACGTCGAGGCCGTTGTACTGGCGGTCGATGCAGTAGTTCGCGCCGACGCACTGCTTGATTTCGTCTTCGCGGCCGTCGCGGATCTTGATCACCATGTGCGGATCGGCGATCTGCGCGCGCGTCATGCCGACCAGGTCGATCATGCCGTTCGCGAGCAGGCGTTCGGCCTGGCCCGCGTCGCGGATGCTCTGTGCGTGCATCACGGGAATCTTCACCACCGACTTGATGCCGGCCGCGAGGTGCACGAACGGCTCCGGCGGCAGCGCCATCGGCGGCATGCAGTTCGCGATCGTGTTGTGCGTGTCGCCGCCCGAGCCGACCACGCTCAGGTAGTCGATCAGGCCCGTCTCCGACATCGCCTGCGCGATTTCCTTCAGCGCTTCGTGATCGAGACCGTCCTCGTGGAATTCGTCGCCGCACATGCGCAGGCCGACGCAGAAGTCCTTGCCGACCGCTTCGCGCACGGCCGTCAGCACTTCGATGCCGAAGCGCAGACGGTTCTCGAGGCTGCCGCCCCATTCGTCGGTGCGGTGGTTCGAACGCTTGCTCCAGAACTGGTCGATCAGGTGCTGGTGCGCGGCGGAGATTTCGATGCCGTCCATGCCGGCTGCCTTCACGCGTTTCGCGGCGGCCGCGAAGTCGCCGATGATGCGGCGGATTTCCTCGATCTCGATGATCTTCGCGTTACCGCGGTGCACCGGCTCGCGCACGCCCGACGGCGACATCAGGTGCGGCCAGTGCTCGCCGTGGAACGACGAGCGGCGGCCCATGTGCGTCGCCTGGATCATGATCTTCGCGCCGTGCTTGTGCATCGTGTCGGCAAGACGCGTGAGCGGGTCGATGATCTTGTCGTTCGACAGGTTCACCGACTTCCACCAGCCCTGCGGGCTGTCGATCGACACGGGGCTCGAGCCGCCGCAGATCGCGAGGCCGACGCCACCCTTCGCCTTCTCTTCGTAGTAGCGGATGTAGCGGTCGCCCGGCAGGCCGCCCGGCTCGGCATACACCTCCGCGTGCGCGGTGCTGACGATCCGGTTGCGCAGCGTCAGCTGGTTCAGCTGCATGGGTTTGAACAGGTGGGGATAACGCATCGCAGGCGACCTCTGGCGTTCGAATGTCTCGTGTTGCGGGTGTTGTTTGTTGCTGTGTCGTCGGGTCGGCGCGTCAGTGCGCGATCGGCGACACTTCGAAGACGCAGTGATCGTGGTGCTCGGCCGCACACTGCACTTCCTTCGACTGCGCGCGCGGCGCGCCCTTGCCTTCCGGCGTCGTGTCGTTGACCCAGTCCATCGCGCCGGCGAACCAGCCCGCGAACATGTAGCAGAGCTTGCCTTCCTTGCCCGGCTGCTGGAGCACGAACGACGAGTGGCGCAGCTCGATCTTCGCGCGTGCGCTGGCCGGATCGGCCTCGATGATCGAGAACAGGCCCCAGCCGCGTTGCGACAGGCGCTTCAGGTAGTGCTCGAACACCGCCATGCCGGTGAGGCCGTGCAGCTTCGCTTCCTTGTCGCACCAGTGGTACGCGGACTTGTAGCCGGCCTTGTAGAGGATCTCGGCATACGCCTCGACGCCGAGCGCTTCCTCGACGGCGACGTGATTGTTCGTGAAGAAGTGACGCGGCACGTACAGCATCGGCAGCGCGTCGGTGGTCCAGACGCCGGTATCGGGATCGACGTTGATCGGCAGTTGCGGTTGCATCGTGGTGACTCCGTGAGGAAAATTGGCCGCGCGGCTCAGGCGCAGGCACGACATCGTCCGCGTGCCCGCGCGACAGGCGCCGGCACGTCCCGATTGTTCTAGTGTTGAATCGCGGGTGGCGGTTCGGCTCGGCGGGTGCTTACGCGCCCCACACGTCCTTGAACACGCGCACCCAGTTCTCGCCCATGATCTTGCGGATGCGCGACTCCTTCCAGCCGTGGCGTTCCATCGCCGCGGTCAGGTTCGGGAATTCGCCGATCGTGCGGATGCCGTCCGGGTTGATCACCTTGCCAAAGTTCGTCAGCTGGCGATAGCGGCCCTTGTCATGCGTCAGCATGTCGAAGAATTCCTTCGCGAAATCCTGCGTGAAGTCCGTGCCGATGCCGACCGCGTCTTCGCCGATCAGGTTCACGACGTAGTCGATCGCCTCGATGTAGTCGTCGATGTTCGCCTCGATGCCGCGCTTCAGGAACGGCGCGAACATCGTCACGCCGACGAAGCCGCCGGCGTCGGCGATTTCCTTCAGCTGCGCGTCGCTCTTGTTGCGCGGATGTTCCTTCAGGCCCGACGGCAGGCAGTGCGAGTAGCACACCGGCTTCTTCGAGAACGCGATCGCTTCCGACGACGTGTTGCCGCCCACATGCGACAGGTCGACCATGATGCCGACGCGGTTCATCTCGGTGATCACTTCGCGGCCGAAGTCCGACAGGCCGCCGTCGCGCTCGTAGCAGCCGGTGCCGACCAGGTTCTGCGTGTTGTAGCAGAGCTGCACGACGCGCACGCCCATGTCGGCGAACGCCTCGATGTAGCCGAGGTTGTCCTCGAACGCATGCGCGTTCTGGAAGCCGAGGATGATCCCGGTCTTGCCTTCCTTCTTCGCGCGGAAGATGTCGTCGGTCGTGCGCACCAGCGTCAGCAGTTCGCCGTTCTCGCGGATCTTCTGCTTCATCACGCCGATGTTGTCGACGGTCTTGGTGAAGTTCTCCCACACCGATACCGTGCAGTTCGCGGCCGTGATGCCGCCCTTGCGCATGTCCTCGAACACCGGCTTCTCGAACTTCGAGATGTTCAGTCCGTCGATGATGATGCTGTCCTGATGCAGCGTGCTCATATCTGCCTTTCGCTCCAGTCTCTGCTGTATGTGGGGTCGTCGATCAGTAAATCGGGAAGCGCTCGCAAAGCGCGAAAATCTCGCGGCGCACGCGCTGTTCGGTCGAGTGGTCGCCTTCGGGGTTCGCGCGCAGCGCGTCGAACACCTCGAGAATCAGGCGGCCGACTTCGCGGAACTCCGCGACGCCGAAGCCGCGCGTCGTGCCGGCCGGCGTGCCGAGGCGGATGCCCGACGTGACGGTCGGCTTCTCGGTGTCGAACGGAATGCCGTTCTTGTTGCAGGTGATGCCCGCGCGTTCGAGCGCCTGCTCGACCGGCGCGCCCTTCAGGCCCTTCGGGCGCAGGTCGACCAGCAGCAGGTGGTTGTCGGTGCCGCCGGTGACGAGGTCGACGCCGCCCGCCTTCAGCACTTCGCCGAGGGCCTGCGCGTTCGCGAGCACGTTGTCGATGTAGGTCTTGAAGTCCGCATGCAGCACTTCGCCGAACGCGACGGCCTTGCCGGCGATCACGTGCATCAGCGGGCCGCCCTGCAGGCCGGGGAACACGGCCGAGTTGATCTTCTTCGCGATCTCTTCGTCGTTGGTCAGCACGAAGCCGCCGCGCGGGCCGCGCAGCGTCTTGTGCGTGGTCGACGTGACGACGTGCGCGTGCTCGACCGGATTCGCATGGCGGCCGGCGGCGATCACGCCCGCGATGTGCGCCATGTCGACCATCAGCTTCGCGCCGACGCTGTCGGCGATCGCACGGAAGCGGGCGAAGTCCAGCGCGCGCGGGTATGCCGAGAAGCCGGCGATGATCAGGCTAGGCTTGTGCTCGTGCGCGAGTGCCTCGACCTGGTCGTAGTCGATCCGCATCGTGTCGCGGTTCACGCCGTACTGCACGGCGTTGAACCACTTGCCCGACAGCGCCGGCTTCGCGCCGTGCGTCAGGTGGCCGCCGGCGTCCAGCGACATGCCGAGCACCGTGTCGCCCGGCTTCGCGAGCGCGAGCATCACCGAACCGTTCGCCTGCGCGCCCGAGTGCGGCTGCACGTTCGCATAGCCGGCGTTGAAGATCTGCTTCACGCGCTCGATCGCCAGCGCCTCCACCTCGTCCGCGAATTCGCAGCCGCCGTAGTAACGCTTGCCCGGATAGCCTTCCGCATACTTGTTGGTCAGCACCGAACCCTGGGCCTCCAGCACCGCGCGCGACACGATGTTTTCCGACGCGATCAGCTCGACCTGCGACTGCTGGCGCTCGAGTTCCTTCAGGATGGCGCTGCGCACCGGCGCGTCGCGCTCGGCGAGGGGCTGCGAGAAGAAAGGCTGGGTGTTCGACATAGTGCGTCCGTGACGAAGAATAAAGGGCGTGAAACCGAAGCTCGAGGCCCGCCGTACCTGGGTTTCCAGCGCATCCAGTGCAAGGCTGCCGACGGCTCTATTCTTGTCGTTCGGATTTTCGACGGATTGATGAATTTAGACGCGTTCTTTACCTTTTCCGCCATGCGCGTCCGTTTTGTACAAGTGACCGGTCGTGCTTTTTGGGATGACGAGGCAAGCCGGCGTGTGCGGTGAATTCGCGATTCACCGATGGACAGGCACTTCGCCGGTGCCTGTGCTGTGCTTCCCGGGTGCAGCGCGGCCCGCTTACGGTGCAGTGCAGCATCCGCCCCGCGCCCATACAACGTATGGAGCTAGGGTTTAGCCGTATGGCACGGTTGTTGCGCTCGCTCCCACAATACGGCAGCCCGATCCGCGCCTCGGGCTAAAAGCTATTAGAGATTCAAGGAACGCTCCCCATGTCGCCCGACCGCACAGCGTCGCTGTCCCACTTCGCGTTCATGCCTTTACCGAACTTCACGATGATCGCGTTCACCAATGCGATCGAGGTGCTTCGGATGGCGAACTACCTGAGCGGCCAGCCGCTCTACCGCTGGTCGATCATCAGCCCGGACGGCGGCCCGGTCACGGCGAGCAATGGCCTCACGGTCGACACGGGCCCGGCCGAGTGCGTCGGGCAGCCGGATATCGTATTCGTGTGCGGCGGCGTCGACGTGCAGCGTGCGACCACGCCCGCCCATCTGTCGACGCTGCGCCGCTTCGCGCGTTCGGGCATTCCGCTCGGCAGCCTGTGCACGGGCACCTATGCGCTCGCGAAGTCGGGGCTGCTCGCGGGCTACGCGTGCGCGATCCACTGGGAAAACATGTCGGCGCTGAAGGAAGAGTTTCCGGACACGCGCTTCCTGAAGGAACTGTTCGTGGTCGACCGCGATCGCATCACGTGCACGGGCGGCGTCGCGCCGCTCGACATGATGCTGAACCTGATCGCCGCGCGGATAGGCACGCCGCGCGTCACGCAGATCGCCGAGCAGTTCATCGTCGAACACGTGCGCGACACGAGCGCGCAACAGCGGATGCCGCTCGTCGCGCGGCTCGGCTCGGCGAACAAGTCGCTGTTCGAAGTGATTTCGCTGATGGAGAACAACATCGAGGAACCGCTGTCGCGCGAGGAGCTCGCGCGGCTCGCGAACATGTCGCAGCGGCAGTTGCAGCGCCTGTTCCGCGAACACCTCGGGATGACGCCCACGCACTATTACCTGACGCTGCGGCTGCGCCGCGCGCGCGAGCTGCTGCTGCAGACCGACATGTCGATCATGCACATCACGATGGCGTGCGGCTTCCAGTCGGCGTGCCACTTCAGCAAGAGCTATCGCGACGCGTTCGGCGTCGCGCCGACGCGCGAACGCCGCAAGCAGGTCGCGCCGCTCGCGCCGGGCGCGGCGACATCCGCGCCGGCGTTTCCGGCGCATGTGATTCATGCGTGACGCACGAGTTGCGCGATAAAAAAAAGCGGCCTCGAAGGCCGCTTTTTGCTGGTGCTTACGATCCCCACACCTGCATTTCGTCGAGCGAGTACCCCCACTGCGTCGCCCGCTTCGTACCGAGCATCCGCACGTAACGCCCCTGCGCATTCAGGTTCGGCAACGTGACGTGACCGTACGACACGCCGTTGTTCGTCGAGTAGACCGTCGTCCAGTTCGCGTTGTCGTTCGACGTCTGGATCTGGTACACGAGCGCGCCCGCGTCCCAGTAGAGATCGACGCTGCTGATCTTCTTCACCGCGCCGAGATCGACGGAGATCCATTGCGGATCGACGCCCGCGCCTTCCGGCGAATCCCAGCGCGTGCTGGTCGTGTTGCCGTCGAACGCCTTGTCCGCCGTCAGCGATGTGTTGTAGCTCGCCGACGCGGCAGCCGGCCGCCCTTGCGACAGCAGCGTCGGCTGCGCGGCGGCCGGGCCGCCGTAGTAGCTCGAGCCGAGCTTCGCCTTGGTCGTGTCCGCGTTCACGCCGAACTGCGACAGGCTCCAGCGCTGGCCGGTCGTCACGTCGCCGACGTAGAGCTGGTAGCCGCCCGCCGTCGTCGACGAGAAGAACACGTAGTTCGTGCCGGTCACCGGCGCCGGGTCCGAGTTGTTGCTCACGCAGTCGTTGATCGGCAGCGCGTTCGGCGTCGATGCCGGGTCCGCGGTCTTCGTGTAGATCTGGTCCGCGCCGCCGCTATCCTTCCAGCGTGCATAGAACACCATGCCGTCGCCGCGTACGATCGGATAGTAGGTCTGCAGACCGGCCGGATGATCGAACGTGGCGGTCGCGCCGGTCGCGATCGTGCGCTTCATCAGCCCCATGTTCGAGCCGGTGCCCGTCGCGTAGTAGACGGCGCTCGCGTCCGGCGCGAGGAACGGCATCGAGTATTCGGCGCCGGCCGGTGCGTTCGTCAGGCTCACGACCGACGTGAACACCGGGCCCGCGCTCGTGTACGACAGCGTGCCCTGCTTCACGTCGCCGTTCTGCTTGAACACGAGCGTCTTGCCGTCGGCGCTGAATTTCGGATCTTCGTTGCGCGTCGCGCCGGTGCTGTTCGTCAGGTTCACGGGCGGCGTGCCGGCGCCGAGCTGCAGCATGAACACGTTCCATGCGCCATTGCTGATGCCCATGAACGCGAGCCACTTGCCGTCGGGGCTGAACACGCCGTTCATCGGATCGGTGATGCCCCAGCTGCTCTTGCTCAGCTGCGTGAGCGTATGGGCCGAAAAATCGTACAGGAACAGCTGGCTCGTGCCGTCGCCGTAGTTGACGTAGCTGTGATAGACGAGCTTGCCGGTCAGCGCCGCGGGAAACGACGCGTTGGATTGAGTCGGAGGATTGCTGATGCAGGCCGCTTCGGCGGCACCGCTGGACAGGTTGAGAGCGATGCCGGCCACGAGGCCCGCAGCGAGGAACTTCGATTTCACGCTGATTGCTTCCGGGAAAGGTAGGGACGGAGCGGCCCGGGTCCCGCACACGGTGCACGGGGGTCACGGGTCCGCCATCGGAGGGCGCGAACTCGGTATCGATCACGCATCGGGAATGAAACTTGCGCAGGATGCCTGCTCGCTCGTCTGAAGAAAAGGCTCAAAGCGAGTCGAAAACAACCGGATCAGCGACAGGCGCATCAGCGTTTGAGGGCGGGATTGAACGCGGCGGAGGCCGTGCTACTCTTTTTTCACGACGGCCGCGATCGGCCGGAGGGCAGGCATGAAGCGTTATGCGGCGCTGGCTCAGACGATTGGCGACGCGATCCGGCGTGGCGACCTCGGGCCCGGCGCGCGTATCCCGACCGTGCGCGCAGCGTGCCGCGCTTACCGTGTAAGTCCATCCACCGTGTTTCGCGCGTACTACAAGCTCGAAAGCGAGGGCCTGATCACCGCGCGTGCGCGCTCCGGATATTTCGTTGCGAACCTGGATGACAAGCGCGTGCGCGCGGGTCACGACACCCCGCGCAAACCGGCTGCGCCGCAGGCCGGCGACAACGATGTGCTGTTCCGCTTGCTCGACTCGCTCAAATTCGACGACATCGTGCCGCTGGGTTCCGCATTCGCGAGCTATTCGCTGTTTCCGATGAGCAGCCTGTGGCGGTATGCGGCGGCGGCGGCCCGCAACATGGACCGCGCGAAACTGCTGGCCGGACTGCCGCCCGGCCATGAAGCGCTGCGCCGCCAGATCGCACTGCGCTACCTGAACGCGGGCGCGTCATTGCCGATGGAAGAGATCGTCATCACGACCGGCGCGGCCGAAGCGCTGACGCTGAGCCTGCAGGCGCTCACGCGCCCCGGCGACATCGTCGCGATCGAACGTCCGGCCTACCACGCGGTACTGCAGGCCGTGCGGCGGCTGCATCTGAAGGCCATCGAAATTCCGGTGGATCCGCGCACCGGCCTCGATCTCGATGCGCTCGCCGACGCGCTCGACACGCATCCGGTGCGCGCCTGCTGGTTCATGACCTCGTTCCACAACCCGACCGGCGCGACGCTGCCCGACGAGCGCAAGCGCGCGCTGATCGAGCTGCTCGCGTCGCACCGCGTGCCGCTGATCGAGGACGACGTGTTCGGCGAACTGCACTTCGGCCCGACGCCCACGCGGCCCGCGAAGCTGTACGACGAAAGCGGGCTGGTGCTGCATTGCGGTTCGTTCTCGAAGTGCCTCGCCCCCGGTTTCCGGGTCGGCTGGGTCGCGGCCGGACGCTACGTGAAGCAGATCAGGCAGGTGAAGAACGCGAGCGCGCCGGCGGCCGACGTGCCCGCGCAGATGGCTGTATCCCGCTACCTGCTCAACGGCGCGTACGACCGCTTCCTGCGCAGGCTCCGCCGCAACCTGGCGGCGCACCAGGCACAGATGCTGGCGGCCGTCCGCGCGTACTTCCCGCCCGACACGGCGGTGCATGCCCCGCGCGGCGGGTATTTCCTGTGGATCGAATTGCCGCCGCATGTGGATGCGATGCGGTTGTTCGGCGACGCGATGAAAAACGGCGTCAGCCTCGCGCCCGGGCCGATTTTTTCCATGACGGGCGCCTTTCACCGCTACGTCCGGCTGAACTACGGCCGGCCGTGGACCCCTGCCGTCGAGGACGCGATGCAAACCCTCGGGACGCTCGCGGGGCGGCAACGACAGACGAGGTAGCAACGACCATGCAAGTCCTGCCCATCCGGAAAGTCCGCACGCGCGACACGTTGCGCGGCGCACTGAACCTGCGCGCCGAGCCGCGCGATGCCGTCAGCCAGCGCTGCCGGCAATGCGGCTTCATGGCATTCCGCGCCACCGAGCAATGCCCCGTCTGCGGACTCGGGGACTGGCCGTTCGCGCCGCTGAGCGAATCGAGCGAATCGAGGGAATCGAGGGAATCGAGCGACCAGAGCAACCAGAGCGACGAGGCGCAGGCCGCTCCTCCGCACGACGCGCTCCCCGTCCCGACATGGTCGTCGCGCATCGGCGCCGCGGTGCGCAGCGCGGCGATCCGGCGGCCGAGCGCGTCGAGCGCGCCGCTGCTGAGCATCCTGACCCTCGTGCTGCTGGTCGGCGGCTATGTGACGTTCGACCGGACGTGCAAGGCCGACCCGGTCTGCCGCGGCCAGGGCGCGCCGGCGCCAGCGGCAAACGACGCCAGTCTGCATGCGGCCGACGCGCAGACGTTGCCGGTCGTGCCCGCGCCCGTCTATGCATTTCATCCGGCCGACCACCCGGCGCTCGACCCCGACCGGCTTGCCGCCGCCGACCGGCTGGACGCAACCGATCGAGCAGGCTATGCCGGCACGAGCCGGCACATGACCGGACGCACGGCAACCACGGTCGCGCGGCACGCACCAGTGGTGCGCGCGCGCAGCGGTACTCGCGTCGTCAACTGGAAAGGCGGCGCTACCGCGACGCGACACGCGCACGCGATCCGCCGCGTGAGCCTGCATACGCGCCACGGTCGGCGCGCGACGGCAAGCGCGACCCAAGTGGCCATGGTCTATCGCGCGCACTGAGCGCCGGGCGCGCCGGAATTCGGCGCGATCGCGGCCGCGATGCTGTCGTACGGGATCGCCGCATACGACTCGAAGCGCAAGCCGGCGAGCGTCCGGCCGTTCGTGTCGGCGTTCGGCGGCCGGTTGGCCGCGGCGATCGGTCTCGTGCCGCACGCCGTATCGCAGCAATCGCGGGCCGTGGCGATCGGGGTTCGCCTGCGCCGGCAGCGCCCGCCCACAGCAAAAACGGGCGGCACCGTTTCCGGTACCGCCCGTTTCATGTTCCGCCCGTTCGTGCGTCAGGCCGCCAGCAAGCCGTGCGGATCGATCACGAATTTGCGCGGCGCGCCGCCGTCGAACTTCTTGTAGCCTTCCGGCGCCTGATCGAGCGAGATCACCTCGACGTTGACGATCTTCGCGATCGGCAGACGGTCGAACAGGATGGCCTGCATCAGGTTGCGGTTGTACTTCAGCACCGGCGTCTGGCCCGTGAAGAACGAATGCGACTTCGCCCAGCCGAGGCCGAAGCGGATGCTCAGGCTGCCGTGCTGCGCGGCCTTGTCCTTCGCGCCCGGATCGTCCGTCACGTACAGGCCCGGAATGCCGATCGCGCCGGCCGGACGCGTGATTTCCATCAGCGAGTTCAACACCGTCGCGGGCGCTTCCTCGGAATGGCCCGACGAACCGTGGCCGTGCGCCTCGAAGCCGACGCAGTCGACCGCGCAGTCGATCTCCGGCACGCCGAGGATCTGCTCGATCTGCTCGCCGAGCGACGCGTCCTTCGACAGGTCGACCGTCTCGAAGCCCATCGCCCGCGCGTGCGCGAGGCGTTCCGCGTTCATGTCGCCGACGATCGTGACCGCCGCGCCGAGCAGGCGCGCCGATGCGGCCGCCGCCATCCCGACCGGGCCCGCGCCCGCGATGTAGACCGTCGAGCCCGGCTTCACGCCCGCGCTCACCGCACCGTGATAACCGGTCGGCAGAATGTCGGACAGGCAGGTCAGGTCGCGGATCTTCGCCATTGCCTGGTCGCGGTCCGGGAATTTCAGCAGGTTGAAGTCGGCGTACGGCACGAGCACGTACTCGGCCTGGCCGCCGATCCAGCCGCCCATGTCGACGTAGCCGTATGCGCCGCCGGCTCGCGACGGGTTCACGTTCAGACACACGCCCGTATGCGTGTCCTTGCACATCGCGCAGCGGCCGCACGCGACGTTGAAGGGCACCGACACGAGATCGCCGATCTTCAGCGTCTCGACGTCGCGGCCCACCTCGACCACTTCGCCCGTGATCTCGTGACCGAGCACGAGGCCGATCGGCGCGGTCGTGCGGCCGCGCACCATGTGCTGGTCGGAACCGCAGATGTTCGTGCTGACCACTTTCAGGATCACGCCGTGGCCGATCGCGCGGCCGGTCGGATCGACCATCTTCGGATAATCGATCTTCTGAACTTCGACCTTGCCCGGCCCAAGATAGACGACACCTCGATTGCTGCTCATCGTATTGTCTCCATGTCTCGTTGGATGGCGCTGCTGTGCGCCGGCAGATGCGGTGCTACGCAACGTGCTGTTCGAGAGTAGTCCCGGAGGTGGGGGCGTCGATGTCTCAAACGCGACACGCGTTTGATCGGTGCCGACATCGGTGGCGGAAATGCGAAAGTCGGGCCGGAAAAGGGGTTCGGGGTGGGGACTGCAGGAGATGCAGGCCGCGAGGCCGCCGGAGCCGCCGGAGCCGCCGATCGGCGCGAACGACCCGCCAATCCGTGCGTTGGGCGGGTGCGTTGGTCGGGTGCGTTGATTGGTACCTTGATCGGGGCCTTGATCCGGGGGCGCCGATCGGGTGCCCTATTCGGGCGCGTTGGTCGGATGCACCGGTCACCCGCCCCCGCCATCTGTCACCCGAATTGGTTCGTGCGTTTTCTGCGTGCGTCGGCGTCGGAAACTCACCCGCCCTGATTCTCGCGGACGATCGCGGCAGCAGCCGCTTCCGCGTCGCTTGCGACACCGTCGTGCACGCGCGTGCTGACGGCCGGCGTCGGCGGTTCGCTGTCGAGCGCATGGCCGTCGCGGTTGCGCGTATCGACCGTCGCGCGCATCGACAGCCCGACCCGCAGCGGATGCGCGGCCAGATCGCGGGGATCGAGCGCGATCACGACCGGCACGCGCTGCACGACCTTGATCCAGTTGCCGGCCGCGTTCTGCGACGGCAGCATCGAGAACGCGCTGCCGGTGCCGGCCGAGAAGCCCTGCACGCGGCCGCGATAGACGACGCGCGACCCGTACAGGTCCGACACCACGTCGACCGGCTGGCCGACGCGCATGTGGCGGATCTGCCCTTCCTTGAAATTCGCCTCGATCCACAGCCGGTTCAACTGCACGATCGACATCAGCGGCACGCCGGGCCCGACTTGCTGGCCCGCCTGCACCGAACGCTGGCCGACCGTGCCGTCGACCGGCGCGACGATCGTCGTGCGCTTCAGGTTCCGGTACGCGAGCTTGAACTGCGCGGCGGCCTGCACGACGGCCGGGCTCTCGTCCACCGGCAGCTTGCTGCCGAGCGCCCGCGCGGCGTCGAGCTGCGCCTGCGCGGCCGCGAGGTTCGCCTGGGCGCCGGCGACGGCCGCGCGGGCGCGCGCCAGCTCCTCCGGCGCGACGATCTCGACCGACGCGCCCGAACGCGCGGCAAGCGCGCGCTGCGCGAGCGACAGGTCGGCCTGGCGCGCGCTCACGGCTGCCACGTACATCGTGTTCGAGATCTTCGCGTTCGCGACCTGCCGCACGGCCTGCGCGAGCTGCGCCTTCGCCTGCGCGAACGCGACGGACGCTTCCGTATCGTCGAGCCGCACGAGCGTCTGCCCGGCGCGCACGGGCTGCGTATCGGCGACCAGCACGTCGGTCACGGCGCCCGGAATCTGTGCAGCGACCTGCACGATGCTGCCGGCGACGTACGCGTCGTCGGTATCCTCGTAATAGCGGTCGCGTAGCAGCCAGAACGCGATCCAGACGAGCGCGGCGAGCATCACGATCGCGAAGAACAGCATGAAGCGCTTGCGACGCGTCGCGCGGCGCGCGTCGAGTGCGGGGTCGTTCAGAGTGGCCGGCTGCGCCGCGGTGTGAAGGTTGTCGTGGTGCATCAGTCGCTTTGCGTAACGATCAGGCGGTCATGCTGGAACAGGGGGAGCGCGGACGCGCGCGTGTCGGCGGCAACGGTGGGGGGCGCGCGGCGCGAGCCGACGCCGACGCTCGTGCTCGTGCTCGTGCTGGTATTTGCGCTGGCGCTCGTACTCGCGCCGGTACTCACACTCACATTCGCGGCATCGACAGCCGGACTACGCGGCGCGACCGACACCGCCGGCGGATCGATCCGCGCGGCACGCGGCGCGGCGCCGCTACCTGACACCGCCGCGCGCCGCACTTGCGCGCTGGTGTCCGCCGAGCTACCGCGGGCAGCGGCGTTCACCGTCGCGCCGCGTTTCGTCCGCGCGCCTTGCGCGGTACGCGCCGCGGGCATCGCCGCACCCGCAGTCGTTGCGCTCGCATCGAACCCGCCGCCGAGCGCGCCGACCAGCCCGACGCGCAGCGTCCGCTGCCGCCCGAGCAGCGCGATCAGCTGCGCGCGTTCGTCGATCAGCGTGAGGTCCGCGACATCGACATCCTTCTGCATCAACACGCCGCGCCGATGGCGATCAGCCGCGATCTGCACGATCTTCTGCGCGGCGGCGACGGCATCCTGCTGCTGCACGACGAGCGTCTGCGCGGTCTGCAGCGACGTGACGACTTGCGCGACCTGCCCGAGCGCGTCGTCGACGGTCTTGTTGTACAGCCCGATCGCGACGTCGGCCTGCGCGACGTCCGCGCCGAGCTTCGCCTTCAGCCGGCCGCGATCGAACACCGGCAGCGAGATCGCCGGGCCGACGGAGCCGGCGAGCGAATCGCGCGAGAACAGCGACGCGGGCGTCAGCGCGAACACGCCGCCGAGCGCGACGAGGTTCACGTCCGGATAGAACTGCGCGCGCGTCGAATCGGCATTCGCGAACGCGGCTTCGACGCGCAGCCGCGCGGCGACGATGTCGGGCCGGCGGCCGAGCAGATCGGCCGGCAGCCGCGCGGGCAGCGCGCCGCCGGCGAATGCGCCGACGCGCGGCCGCTGCAACGTGAGCCCGCGCTCCGGCCCGCGGCCGGACAGCACGCCCAGCTGCAATTGCGCGAGCTTGATCTGTTCGTCGTTCAGCGCGATCTGTGCGAGCAGGCGGCTGCGCTTGATCGACGCGTCGCTCGCGTCGTACGCATTGTCGAGGCCGCGCGCGGTGCGCTCGCGCAGCACGGCCGTCACGCGCTGGCTGATCTTCAGCTTCTGCTGCAGCAGGTCGCGCACCGCGTACGCCTCATCGAGCTGGCAATACACGGTGACGATCGCGACCGCGAGCGTGAGCCGCACCTGCTCGGCCTCGACACCGGCCGCGTCGCGCAGCGACATCAGGCTCTTCGTCGCCGCGCGGTTCTTGCCCCACAGGTCGAGCTGGTAGTTCAGCCCGACGAACACCGACGACGGCGACACGACCGGATCGCCGAAGATCTCGACCGGCACGCGATAACCGCCCGCCGTCACGTCGGCGATGTCGCCCGGCTTCGGCATCCGCGCGCGGCTGACCGTCGCGCCGGCCGTTCCGGTCAAGCCCGTCAGCGAATCGAACTGCTGAAGCTGCGACTGCGCGATCCGCAGCCGCGCCTGCGCGACCTGCAGATCCGGATTGTTCTGCGATGCCTCCACGACCAGTTCGTCGAGCTGCGGATCCTGCAGCTGCTTCACCCAGTCGGGCGCGGGCCATGCGCCATCCGCGCCGGGCCCCGCGGTGCGAGCGAGCGCGTCGCCGGCCGGTGCGCGCAGCGACAGCGACGGCAGGAACCCCGACGGCACGCAGCCGCCCAGCGCCAGCAGCGCGGCGGCCGCGACGATCGCCCAGCCGCCCTGCCCGCGCCGCGCCGGCCGAGCGGCTCGCGCCGCTTTCATGATGCGTTCCATCGCCGCCCTCACCCCTGCTGGACGCGCCGCGCGCGCGCGGCGAGACGCGGCCGCGTGCGCTCGAGCGGACCGAGCCGCCCGAACAGGCCGTCGGCGATGCCGAACGCGATGCCCGCGAGCTTGGCGCGCTTGTCGCGCTCGACGAGCGCGATCTGCACGACCTGCCACACGGTCAGCAGGTTCGGCACGATCGCCACCGGAAAGCGCAACCCGTACTGCATCCCGAGCTGCACCGCATTGCGTGCGCTGTAGTAGCGCCGTTGCCACGAGTGATTCATCGACGTCATTTCGAAAGGGCCGAACGCGTGCCGCTGCTTCGCGCCGATCCGGTGCGGCAGCACCAGCGACGGCACGACGTAGAGCGGCACGTTGCGCGCAAGCGCGCGGAAGCTGTACTCGGTATCGACGTGATCGATGAACAGCGTCTCGTCGAAGCGGCCGAGCACGTCGAACGCGGCGCGCGACACGACGCAGCCCGACGAGATCAGGAACGCGCAGCGTTGCGGCGGCGCGTCGGGCGCGAGATGCAGCCGGCGCAACGCGATCCCGTCGGTCGCGAGTTCGGGCAGGAAGCTGCGCGCGTTCTCGTCGAAGATGCGCGGGCCGGCCAGGAACGCGCGCCCCGCGAGCCCCGTGCAGGCGTCGCGCATCGTCGCGAAGTAACCGGCCGGCACCGACGAATCCTGGTCGAACAGCGCGACCGCGTCGACGTCGTCGCGAAACAGCGCCGCGAGCCCCGCGTTGTAGGCGCCCGCGATTCCGCCGCGATTGCCGTGATGCAGCAGCGCGATGCCGTCGCGCGCGCACACGTCGCGAGCGCGCGCATCGGGCTGCGGCGTGTTGTCGACGACCAGCAGCGCGTCGCACGCGTGCCGCCACGCGCCGAGCGCCGCGAGCTGCGCGTCGCTCGGGTGATACAGGATCACGAGTGCGCCGAGTGTCGTCATACCGCTCTCCTCAATGTCCGAACGAAGCGGCCGCGCCGCGCTTCGGCCGCGTGAGCCACATCATCGCGGCGAGCATGAGGCAGGTCATGCTCGCCATCCAGAACATGTCGCCCGTCGCCATCATGTACGCCTGCTGCATCACGATCTGGTGCAGCGTGGACAGCTCGCGCACGCCGTCCACGCCCATCGCGTTCAGCGTGTGCACGAAGCGCTGCGTGTTCGCCGACGCGTGCGTGACCGATTGCGACACGACGTCGTAGTGATAGGTCGCGCGGTTGTCCCACAGCGTCACGCTCATCGCGGTGCCGAATGCGGCGGACAGCGTGCGCAGGAAGTTCGACAGGCTCGATGCGGCCGCGAGCCGGTCGTCCGGGATGCGCGACAGCGTCGCGGCCGTCAGCGGAATGAAGAAACACGGCAGCCCGATCCCCTGGATCAACCCGGGCGCGGCGATCTGCACGAACGTCATCTTCAGCGTGAAATGCGCGTCCCATGCGAGTACGGCCGCAAATATCAGGAATCCGAACGTCGCAAGCACACGCGCGTCGAAGCGATGCGCGTGCAGGCCGACGAGAATCGAGAACACCAGCGCGAGCACGCCGAGCGACGCGGTGGCGAGCCCCGCGTGGAACGCGTTGTAGCCCATCACCGCCTGCATCCACAGCGGGAACACGACGCCCACCACCGAGAAGCTCATCATCCCGAGCGAGATGATCAGCACGCAGAACGAGAACGTGCGGTCGCGAAACAGGCTGAGGTCGACGACCGGATGCGCGTCGCCGGCCTCCCAGATCAGCAGCGACACGATCGCGAGCGCCGCGACCACCGCGAGCGTGACGATCAGCGGCGAATCGAACCAGCCCTTGTCGTGACCGAGATCGAGCATCGCCTGCAGCGAACCGACGCCGATCACGAGCAGCACGATGCCCGGCACGTCGATCGGGCCGGCCGCGCCGCGCTGCGCGTCGGGGCGCAGCATCGCGGTGCAGACGGCGAACGAGAACAGCCCGATCGGCAAATTGATCAGGAAGATCCACGGCCACGAGAAGCTGTCGACGATCCAGCCGCCGACCACCGGCCCGAAGATCGGCGCGAGCAGCACCGTCATCGCCCACAGCGCGAGCGCAACGGTGCGCTTGCCCGGCGGGAACGTGCGCAGCAGGATCGTCTGCGACAGCGGCACCATCGGCCCCGAGCACAGCCCCTGCAGCGCGCGGCAGACCACCAGCACGTGCAGGTCGCGTGCGAGCCCGCACAGCAGCGACGTCAGCGTGAACAGCAGCACCGCGCCGACGAACAGCCGCAGCTCGCCGACGCGCCGCGCGAGCCAGCCGGTCAGCGGCACCGCGATTGCGGCCGCGACCGAATACGAGCTGATCACCCACGTACCCTGGCTGTTCGAGACGCCGAGACTGCCGGAGATCGCCGGCACCGCGACGTTCGTCACGGTCGAGTCGAGCACTTCGATGAAGGTGGCGAGCGACAGCGCGAACGTCAGCAGCGCGAGCCGCGCGCCGCGCACCGGCCGCGCGGCGGCTACGGGTTCGCGTGCATCGACGGCGGCGGGCGCGTCCTGAAGCGGCGCTGCGGTGCTCATGCGCCCGCCGTCGCGAGGTAGGCCTGCACCCGCGCGCGTCCGTGGTTAGGCGCGAAGCGCTCGATGAAATCGGCGGCGCGCTCGCAGCCGTCCGGCGCCGCATCGATCAGCGCACGCGTGCGTTCCGCATGCACCGCGAATTCCGGCTCATCCAGCACGCGCGCGAGCGCCGCACCGAGACGCGCGCCGTCGACGGGGCCGTCGATGCGCACGCCGGCGCCGCTCGCCGCGACGCGCTGCGCATTGTCGAACTGGTCGTGCGCGAACGGCGTCACGACCTGCGGGATCCCGGCTTCGAACGCGAGCGCCGCGGTGCCGATCCCGCCGTGATGCACGAGCGCGCGGCAACGCGGCAGCAGCGCGCGCATCGGCACGAAGCGGCGCACCAGCAGCCGGTCGCCGGCCGGTGCCGCATCGTGCGGGCTCAGCAGGATGCCGCGCGCGCCGGTGGCATGCAGCGCGTCCGCGACCGCGCGCGCATACGCGGCGTGATCGACCCGTGTCGACCCGGCCGTGAACACGACGGGCGGCTCACCGGCCGCGAGGAACGCGTCGAGCGCGCGATCGTCGTCGGGCGTCGCGATGTCGTTGAACAGCGGAAAACCGCTTTGCAGATGACCGGCCGGCCAGTCGCGCTGCGCCGGTGCGAACCAGTCGGGAAACAGGCACAGCACGCCGTCGGTCGAATGCAGCCAGCGGCCGAGCACGCGCCGCGCGGGCGCGAGCCCGAGATCGCGGCGCACCGCGTTGAGCGCCGGCCCGCACACGCGGTCGAGCACCTGCCGCTCGATCAGCGTCATCAGCGCCGCCTTCACCGGCAGCGGCCAGCGCGCGGGAATCGTCAGGCGCGGATGCGTCGGCGGAACGTGCGCGGACAGCAACGTCGACGGCGACACCTGCACCGACACGTACGGCGTGCCGTGCAGCTCCTGCATGAAGCGCGCGGAAAACGCCCACAGCGTGCCGACCAGCACGGTATCGCGATCGGTGAGCGCGCGCAGCGCGTCGTAGTGCGGGCGCAGCACGGGCGCGATCACCTGCCACAGCGTGCGAAACGACGTGCGCGGATCCCACAGCGCCGGGTTCGCCATCGCGGCCTCGTACTCGGCCGCGGTGCCGACCGGCACGAACGTGAAGCCGCAGCGGCGCGCGGCCGCCTCGAACGGCGGATGCGTGCAGAACACGACGTCGTGGCCGCGCGTCGCGAGCGCGCGCGCGACGCCGAGCAGCGGATGCACGTCGCCCGCCGAGCCGATCGCGGTCACGATCACCTTCGCCATCGCGCGCCTCGCGGGAGTCAGTAGAAGCCGGGGATCAGCGCCGCGACTTCGCGGCGATACTGCGTGTACGCCGGCCCGAAATGGCCGGTCAGCCAGCTCTCCTCGACACGCACCTTGTACGCGAGCGACGCGAACACGAGCGCGACGCCGAGCGCGCCGCGCCACTCGCCGCCGATCAGCGCGGCGCCGGCCAGCGCGATCAGGCAGCCGGTGTAGATCGGATGACGCACGAGGCCGTACGGGCCGGTGCGAACGAGTTCGTGGTTTTCCTTCAGCGTGACGGACACGCTCCAGTTCGTGCCGAGATGCAGCCGCGCCCACACGGAGAACAGCAGCCCCGCGACGAGCACCGCGAGCCCGCATTGCGCCTGCAGGCCGAAGCGCTGCCAATCGGGCACGAGCGCCTGCCACGACGGATCGGGCAGGATGATCAGCGCGCCGCCGACGATCAGCGGAATCGACTGCAGCGTGCGCGAGCGCGACGCCTCCTTGCGCACGGTCGTCTTCACGGCCTGCGACGTCGCGATCCAGTAGGCGAGCCAGATGGCCCACGGAGCGACGATGGCGATGGTCTGAACGATATTCACGGCTGGCCTGCCTCGTGTGGATGAGAATTCGGATGCACCCGGCGTGCCCGGTGCGCGACGTGCTGCGTCACGACGACAGCGCCGGCATCGGCGCTGGCACGCACGCATGCGCGGCGCCGAGCGCGATGCCCGCGGCAACGGGCGGCGCGTCGCAGAAGTAGTCGAGCAGCGCCGCCCGCGTGGCTTCGCGCTGCGCGCGGCCTTCGATGTCGAGGAAATGGCCGGCGTCGGGAATCGTCGCGAAGCGTGCGCGCGGCACGTGCGCGGCCAGCTGGCGAACGTCGGCCGGCGTCGTGTATTCGTCGCGCTCGCCGTTCAGGAACAGCAGCTCGCAGCCGATGTTCGAGAACTCGCTCAGGTAGCGTTCCGGCTGCAGCGACAGGATCTGGTCGACGTGGAACGCGACCTGGTCCTGCTCGTCGCGCGGCAGCCGCGTCAGATACCGGTAGTTGTACAGCTTCATGATGCGCGGCAGGTAGCGGCCGACCGTATCGTTCAGCAGCTGCGCGGCCTTCAGGTTCTCGCCGGCCGCGATGTGGTCGCGGGCGCGCGTCACGTAGTCGACCATCGCGTCGTTCAGGAACGGCGAGAACGAGCAGATCGCCGCGCGCCGCACGCTCGGGCAGCCGCGCGCGAGCGCGAACAGCGACGCGACGCCGCCCCACGATACCGACACGAGGAACGCGGGCGCGAAACGCTCGACCAGATGCTGGAGGATCGCGGCCTCGTCGTCCTTGGTCAGGATGAAGCAGCCGGGGTTGTGCTGGCGCGACTGCCCCGCGTACGGCAGGTCGAAGCAGATCGTGTTCATCCGCTCGCCGAGATACTGGACGGTCTGCCCGAACGAGGCGGTCGTCGCGAGTGCGCCGTTGACGAGCATCGCCGTGTCGAACGACGGATCGAACACGTTCCGTTCGACGTAGACCTTCAGACCATTCGGTAGCGGGACCACGTATTTTTCGGTCGGCATCGTCGTTCTCCGGTGGATGCGGCGTCTCGGCGTCGCGGCATGCTGCAGGTGCGCAATGGCGGGCGCCGGCCCTGTCGCGGTCGTTGGCCGCGCCCATTGCCGACGCACCGCGGGAATAACCCGCGGCGCCGATTCATTCCTTGTGGTGCGGCGCCATACTAATACGGGCAATATTACTTACTCAAGTCATTCCAACGATCCCCTCTACTCCACCTGGAAATACGCCAGATTCGAATATTTTTGGCATTTTTTATGGTATGCGGAATCGACCAGAAGGTGGCGGCAATCGTTTGCGAGCGAGCCTTCAATCAACCGAACGACACAATTATTTCCTTTAAATTCAGATAGATAAAAAGTTTAAATCGATCGATTGAAACGAATTTCCAGAAATTTCCGTTAGCGGCGCAGGGCATTCGAATTTCCGGATTTACGAGAATTTCACATAGCTCGACATTCTTTCGTTCAGTAATAAATCGAATCCGGAAACATTCGCGCCCATTGCGCCGTCTTTACCGAAACCGTTTTAAACAAACTTCAAATTATTTAACCACCTTTCAATCGCTTTTTCCGCACCTGCACAATCGCGGCGGCGTCATCGGCTTTGTTCCGCCACCTCCCATCTACCGTCGGACCCCGATTTTTTATTGATTGAACGGTCAATAAAAAACCGCTAAGCTCTCGACTTCCAGGAACGGCCCGTCCGGGCGAAGGAGTCGCGATGCCGAAAGTCGGAATGCGGGAGATTCGTCGCGCGCAGTTGATCGACGCGACGCTGCGCTCGATCGACGAAGCCGGCCTGCCCGGCACGACGCTCGCCTCGGTCGCACAGCGCGCGAACATCTCGACGGGTATCGTCAGCCACTACTTCGGCGACAAGGACGGCCTGCTCGAAGCCACGATGCGGCACGTGCTGCGCGATCTGTGGGCGGCCACCACGCGCCGCCGCGTCGCCGCCCGCAAGGACCCGCGCTCCCGGCTGCGCGCGATCGCCGCCGCGAACTTCGACGTCACGCAGGTCAGCACGCCCGTGATGAAGACCTGGCTCGCGTTCTGGTCGCAGAGCATGCACGACGCGATGCTCAAGCGCCTGCAGCACGTCAACACGCGGCGCCTCCATTCGAACCTGTGCGCGGAATTCGCCAAGGCGCTGCCGCGCGCGAAAGCACGGGAAGCCGCCAGCGGCCTCGCCGCGCTGATCGACGGCCTGTGGCTGCGCGGCGCGCTCGCCGGCGGCCCGATCGACACCCGGGCTGCACTGAAGCTCGCCCACGATTACATCGACCTGCTGCTCGCGTCCGACTGACGCGTCGCGCACTCGCCCTCAAGGAGATCCTCATGTCCGTATACGGTTTGCAGCGCCTCTACATCGGCGGCGGTTACGTCGACGCCACCAGCGGCAAGACTTTCGACACCTTCGATCCCGCCACCGGCGAACTGCTCGCGCAGGTGCAGCAGGCGAGCGCGGCCGACGTCGACCGCGCGGTCGCATCGGCGCAGGAAGGCCAGCGCGAATGGGCCGCGATGACCGCGATGCAGCGCTCGCGCATCCTCCGGCGCGCGGTCGACCTGCTGCGCGAACGCAACGACGAACTCGCGGCGATCGAGACGCGCGACACCGGCAAGCCGATCGGCGAGACGCTCGCGGTCGACATCGTCACCGGCGCGGACGTGATCGAGTACTACGCGGGCCTCGCGACCGCGATCGAGGGGCTGCAGGTGCCGCTGCGCGCCGAGTCGTTCGTGTATACGCGCCGCGAGCCGCTCGGCGTGTGCGCGGGCATCGGCGCATGGAACTACCCGATCCAGATCGCCTGCTGGAAGACCGCACCCGCGCTCGCGGCCGGCAACGCGATGGTGTTCAAGCCGAGCGAAGTCACGCCGCTCACCGCGCTGAAGCTCGCGGAAATCTATACGGAAGCCGGCGTGCCGGCCGGCGTGTTCAACGTCGTGCAGGGCGACGGTTCGGTCGGCGCGCTGCTGACCGGCCATCCGGACATCGCGAAGGTGTCGTTTACCGGCGGCGTCGAGACCGGCAAGAAGGTGATGTCGCTGGCCGGCGCATCGTCGCTGAAGGAAGTGACGATGGAGCTCGGCGGCAAGTCGCCGCTGATCGTGTTCGAGGATGCCGACCTCGACCGCGCGGCCGACATCGCGGTCACCGCCAACTTCTTCAGCTCGGGCCAGGTCTGCACCAACGGCACGCGCGTGTTCGTGCACGGCTCGGTGAAGGACGCGTTCACGCAGAAGGTGCTCGAACGCGTGAAGCGCATCCGCGTCGGCAAGCCGACCGATGCCGACACCAACTTCGGCCCGCTCGTGTCGGCCGCGCAGCTCGACAAGGTGCTCGGCTTCATCGAGAGCGGCAAGGCCGAAGGCGCGAAGCTGCTTGCGGGCGGCACGCGCCTGACCGACGGCCACTTCGGCAACGGCCAGTACGTCGCGCCGACCGTGTTCGGCGACTGCCGCGACGACATGAAGATCGTGCGCGAGGAGATTTTCGGGCCGGTGATGAGCATCCTCGAATTCGCATCGGAAGACGAAGTGATCGCCCGCGCGAACGACACGCACTACGGCCTCGCGGCCGGCGTCGTGACCGAGAACCTGTCGCGCGCGCACCGCACGATCCACCGCCTCGAAGCCGGCATCTGCTGGATCAACACGTGGGGCGAATCGCCGGCCGAGATGCCGGTTGGCGGATACAAGCAATCCGGTGTCGGACGCGAGAACGGCATCACGACGCTCGAACACTACACTCGAATCAAGTCGGTACAGGTCGAGCTCGGCCGTTACAACCCGGTGTTTTGAGAACGAGAGGAGATTCCCCGTCATGACGACACGCGAATACGACTACATCATCTGCGGCGCCGGTTCCGCGGGCAACGTGCTCGCGACGCGCCTGACGGAAGATCCGAATGTCACGGTGCTGCTGCTCGAAGCGGGCGGCCCCGACTACCGCTTCGACTTCCGTACGCAGATGCCGGCGGCGCTCGCCTATCCGCTGCAGGGCCGTCGCTACAACTGGGCCTACGAGACCGACCCCGAGCCGCACATGGACAACCGCCGGATGGAATGCGGCCGCGGCAAGGGGCTCGGCGGCTCGTCGCTGATCAACGGGATGTGCTACATCCGCGGCAACGCGCTCGACTACGACAACTGGTCGACGCACAAGGGGCTCGAGAACTGGACGTATCTCGACTGCCTGCCGTACTTCAAGAAGGCCGAGACGCGCGACGTCGGCCCGAACGATTACCACGGCGGCGACGGCCCCGTGTCGGTCACGACCAGCAAGCCGGGCGTGAATCCGCTGTTCGAGGCGATGGTCGATGCGGGCGTGCAGGCCGGTTATCCGCGCACCGACGACCTGAACGGTTATCAGCAGGAAGGGTTCGGCCCGATGGACCGCACCGTCACGCCGAAAGGCCGTCGCGCGAGCACCGCGCGCGGCTACCTCGACCAGGCGCGCGCGCGGCCGAACCTCGAGATCGTCACGCACGCGCTCGCCGATCGCATCCTGTTCGACGGCAAGCGCGCATCGGGCGTCACGTACCTGCGCGGCAGCGAGCGCGCGACCGCCCATGCGCGCCGCGAAGTGCTCGTGTGCAGCGGCGCGATCGCATCGCCGCAACTGCTGCAGCGCTCGGGCGTCGGCCCCGGCGCGTGGCTGAAGGAACTCGACATCCCCGTCGTGCTCGACCTGCCCGGCGTCGGCCAGAACCTGCAGGATCACCTGGAGATGTACATCCAGTACGAGTGCAAGGAGCCGGTGTCGCTGTATCCGGCGCTCAAGTGGTGGAACCAGCCGAAGATCGGCCTCGAATGGATGCTGAACGGCACCGGCCTCGGCGCGACCAACCACTTCGAGGCGGGCGGCTTCATCCGCACGCGCGACGACGACCTGTGGCCGAACATCCAGTATCACTTCCTGCCCGTCGCGATCAACTACAACGGCTCGAACGCGATCGAGATGCACGGTTTCCAGGCGCACGTCGGTTCGATGCGTTCGCCGAGCCGCGGCCGCGTGAAGCTGCGCTCGCGCGACCCGAACGATCATCCGAGCATCCTGTTCAACTACATGGCCGAAGCGCTCGACTGGCGCGAGTTCCGCGATGCGATCCGCGCGACGCGCGAGATCATGCGGCAGCCCGCGCTCGACCGCTATCGCGGCCGCGAGCTGAACCCGGGCGCCGATTGCAAGACCGACAAGGAACTCGACGCATTCGTGCGGGCCCGCGCTGAAACCGCGTTCCATCCGTCGTGCTCGTGCAAGATGGGTTACGACGACATGGCCGTGGTCGACGAGGAAGGCCGCGTGCACGGGCTCGACGGGCTGCGCGTGGTCGACGCGTCGATCATGCCGATCATCACGACCGGCAACCTGAACGCACCGACGATCATGATCGCGGAGAAGATCGCCGACAAGATCCGCGGACGCAAGCCGCTCGCGCGTGTCGACGTGCCTTACTTCGTCGCGAACGGCGCGATGGCGCGCAATGTCGCGAAGGCGGTGCGGCAGCCTGAAACGGCGTAACCGCGCAAGCGCCCTCCCCGGGGCGCAGCAGCAACCTGCACGGCTCGCGGTGTTTTCACCGCGAGCCGTTTTTCGTTTCATCGGGCGCGCTCGCCGCCCGTATTGAACCGCGTGGTCGCAGCCGCCCTCGGCTGCACGCGTTTCGCGCGCACGATCGGATTCGAGCGCGACGTCAGGCTCATCGCGCCGCGCAAGCGATCGAACGCGACATTCTCCGTCGGTCCGAAGCGGCCGACCGCCGGCCACGCGAGCGCTTCATCGAGCCACGTCTGCCACTCGTCGCCGTGAAAGCGGCGCGCGAATTCGCGCACGATGCCCGGCGCCGCGATCACGATGCCCGCCAGCAGGTAATACGCCCAGAAGCTGCCCGCACCGACGAGCCGGTCGAGCCGGCATACGGACACCGCCGCGAGCAGACCGTCCATCGACGCGAGATCGGTGCGCCGTTCGCGAATCGCGCGCGCAACGAGGTTGTGCCGACCGCCGTACGCAGCGAAGGACACCCCGTTGCCGGCGGCAAGCTCCGCGCAGAACATCGCGAGCGCGGCCATCTCGTCGACGCGCGCGGCATCGTCGCGCGGCCCGCAGACGCGCAGCACGATCGCGTCGATGATCGCCCCGGGCTGCGCCGACGGCGCCACGCAAGCTGCCGCGACGGCCGCGCGTCGTTCTCTCAGGTTCTTCGCGGGCGGTGCTTCGCCGTTCGCGGATGGTTCCCGTACTTCGTGCTCGCCGCCATCGTCACCGCCGGGTTCGACACCGCCGGCAATCCGCTCGAGCGCGGCCCAGCCGTCGTCGGGATCGTCGAAAGCCCATGCATCGACGAAGCCGTGCGCCGAATCGAATACCGCGCGCGATCCGCGGCAGCGTCGCTCGGCATGCGCGAGCTGTGCCGTGTCGGGAATGTGCAGGCAGGCACCGAGCGGATCGCTCGCGTCGCACGCGCAACCGCCGCCGTCCGTTGCAATCCACGGCGCGAGTTCGTGCAGGACGGCGATCGCTTCGCGCGACAGGTTCGCGCCGGCTCGCCCGCGGGCCGCGCGCGCCGGCAGGACGGCCGTTGCGCCAGCGTCGGCGTCGGCCGTCGCCACGCAAACCGCTTCGTCCAGGTGTTCGATCAGATACTGCAGCCACGCGGCCGTGCGCAGCCGGTCGAGCGTCGCACCGCGGGCATCGCCATACTTCGCTGGGTCGGTAAGCATGGGGGGTCCGGAATGGTTGTCTTGTATCGGCCGAAGCAGGCGGCACGATGCGCCGCACCGGCCCCCTGCACGGCCGCCCGCCTCGGATCGCGAGGCAGGCGGCCCGCCGGCCGTCGCGCCGCTACGCGCGACGACGCGGATGCATCGCGAAACCGGAACGCCCGCCGCGCATCCCTGCACGGCCCTCGTCCATGGCGGGCGTCCGGCCTCGATCAGGTGCCGCTTACTGCACGTGGAACTTCGGCGACGTGGCAACCGTGCCGCTGACCGTGCAGTCCGGCGTCAGCACTGCGTTGTTGAACGTCAGCGACGAGTTCGGATCGCTCCACGTCGTCACGATCTTGCTCGGCCCGCAGGTACCGAGCAGCGTCACGGTCACCTTCGCGTTGTTGATCGTCAGTTGCGTCGCGCTGTCGGCCTGCCCCGTCCACGGTGCCGCGCTGGTCGCGCTGCCGCTGATCAGGCCGCACGTCGCGCCGCCCGCGAACGTCGTCGACGTGATGTTGACGATGCCCGTCGAGCTGATCGTGCCGTTGAACGTCGCGTTGCAGCTCGCGTTGATCGCCCCCTTGGCCAGGACCGTGAGGCCCGTCGCGGAGAACGGTTCCCCGTTCGGGTTCATCGCGTGCCCGTCGACGCGCGAAACGGTCACGGCGAAAGCAGGCGCGGCCGAAACCACGGTGAATGCCACTGCAGCAACAAGCGATACGAGTTTGCGAATGCTCATTTGAACTGCCCCCTCTCTCTTCACAATTGGCGGCACGCCGCCAGGAACGCGACACGCCGGCCGGATTCGCCCGGCCGCGCGGTCGCAGGAAGCCGCCGGCGTGCGCGATGCACGCCGGACGGCTCAGAACCTGTAGGAAACACCGACGAACGTGATCAGCGGGTCCGCCTTCAGCCGCGTGCGCGTGGTCGCGAGCGTCGAACCGTCGGCGGCCTTGATCACGAGCGACGAGTAAGTCTTCAGCGGCATGTAGGTCAGCGTCGCCGTGAGCCCCCAGTGCTTGTCGATCGCATAGCTCGCGCCGACGTTGTAGACCGGCGTGAACGACGACGACGCCTTGCCCTCCACCGACGTCGGCCCCGGCTTGCCGGCGCCGGCCGCGAGCACGCTGCCGAGGTTCTCGTTGATGTCCTTCGCGAAGTTGCCGTTCAGTTCGATGTTGCTGAACCAGCTGTAGGCCACGCCGATCCCGACGAACGGACGGAACTTCGCGGTCGGTGCATTGAAGTAGTACTGCAGAATGATCGTCGGGCTCCATTGCCGTGCGTTCTTCACGGCCGGCTGGTTCGCCGGCTTGTCCATGTCGACGTTGCCGAGCGAACCGGCCGGACCGGGCGGCCTGATCACGCCGTGCCCGGTCAGCGTGAACTCGGGCGGCACGCCGAGCACCGACGTCACCGCGATGTGGTCGGTGAAGAAGTGCGTGAGCGTGAGGCCGACCGTATCGGCGTTGTTGACCGTCAGGCTCGTGCCCGGCGACGTGAACGAACCGGGCAGCCGCAGCGGCCCGTTGATCGGCATGCTCGCGAGATTCGTCGTCAGCCCGTTGGTCGAATCCTGCGGCATGATGTGCAACCAGCCCAGCGTCGCGACGTTGTCGCCCGCCTGCTGGGCCGATGCGAGCGTCGACACGCCTGCGACGACACCCGCGACAATCAGCTTCTTCATCAAGTCTCCCCTCGTTTCGTCCGGGCACCGCGCCGTTGCGCGCGGCACCGCCGTGTCTCCATCCATGCGCGGTTACTGCACGAACGCACCGACCGTGAAGTACGGATTGCGCGTATCGGCCATGTCGAGGAACCCGAACACGCCGCCGGTGAACACGAACTTGCCGGTCGCCGGCCCCGACGCCGCGTCCGCGTGCACGGTCGTCACGACGCCCGGCACCTTCTGCGTGTAATCGAGGTCCAGCGCACGCGTGAGCGCGGCCTGCGATGCGTTGAACGGATCGAGCAGCGTCGCCTGCGCACCGACGAGCGCGGTCGCGCGATAGTTGAACGCGCTGTCGACGCCCGTGTACTCGCCGTTCTGCGAGCCCTGCGCGATCGCCGCCTGCGGGCTCAGGAACGAGATGCCCGACTCGTCGTCGGCGCTCGGCGGGCCCTGCGTCAGGTCCGCGTTCGCGGCGCCCGTGCGGATGAAAACCGGCACGAGCTGGTTGCGCAGCTTGCCGACGATCAGGATCCCCTTGCCGGCCTTCGCCGGATCGAGCGCGGCGAGCGTCGGCGCAATCTGCGGCTGGTAGTTCAGCGACTGGAACGCCGGGGCGTCCGCGCGCAGCGTGAAGGGCTGGTTCACGGTCGCGCTCGACGCGAGCGGCTGACCGCCGTTCTTCTTGCCGAAGTTGTCGGTCTCGACATAGCTGCCGTCCGCGTGGATCGTCACCTGTTGGTCGAGCGCCACCGGCTGGAAGTTCTGCGACGGCACCTGGTGGTAGCCGAGCTGGTTGTACGTGCCGGCGATCTTCGACAGATCGGTTTCGAGCGACGAGAAGCTGATGAACGGGTAGTACGGGAACGTCGTCTTCGGAATCCTGCCGACACCGATCACGCCGTCGAACTGGATCGTCGCGCCGGGAATCGCGCCGCCGAGCACACCTTCGCCGAGGAACAGGCGCGCCGGACGGCTCGGGTCGAGGCTCGCGTTCTGCATCCGGAACGTGCACTGGTTCAGCTTCACGGTCGGCAGGCCCGTTTCGTCGGCCAGCGTGCCGTCGACGACGTTGGCCGGCGCGGTGTCGCGCGTCGGTTGCACGGTGCCGGTGGCGGTCGGCACCGGCGATGCGAGGTAGGTCATCCGGTACGTCATCTTCGTCGTGTCGAGCTGCACCTTCACGAGTTCGCCCGAGCCGGAGCCGCCGACGAACACCGTGCCGTAGTCGATGGCCTGCGGGCACAGCCGGACCACCGGTGCGTGCGGCGGGTCGCCGTCGCCGCCGCACGCGACCAGCACGGGCGCGAGCGACGCCGCGGCCATCCAATTCTTCACATTCATAGGAATCCTCTTGAATTTCAATTCGCCGGCGGCGACGCGTGCGCCGCCGGTGTTCCGGGTTCAGTCCGCGGTTACTGGACGAACGCGCCGACCGTGAAGAACGGATTGACCTTGCTGTTGTTGACGACCATCGCGTAGACGTTGCCGGCCGTCACGAGCCAGCCCGTGTCGCCCTTGCCGAAGATCGCCACGTTGCCGTTCGCCCCCTTCGCGTCGAAGTCCTGCGAGGCCGTGACCTTGATCTTGCCGGGCGTCACCTGCGTGTAGTCGAGCGCGAACTGCGACGTGACCGACGACGTCTGCGGATCGATGAACGCCGCGGTGGCGCCCTGGAACAGCGTCGACGTATAGTTCGCGGCCATCGTCGACACGGCGGTGCCGTCGTTGCAGCTGCCGGCCTGCGCCAGGAAGAAAGTGCCGTCGAAGGTGCCGGGCAGATCCGGATGCGGGACGTTGTTGTTGAAGCTCGGCCCCGACGTCGCGATCGCGAACGTCGCGGTGCTGGGTGCCACGACGCCGCATGCGGACGCGCTCGTTGCGCCGATGAACCCGCCTTTCAGCGAATTCGCGCCGACGGCCGTGGTCCGCGACAGCATCGAGATCCCCACCTCGGCATCGGCCACCGATGCCAGCAGGTTGCTCGCGTCGATATGCGTGTAGCCCACGCGAATCACGATCGGCACCAGCACGCCGTTCAGCTTGCCGACGATCATGATGCCCTTCGCCTGACTCGGTGCGACGATGACGATTGCCGAGCCCTGCCCCGCGAACGGATAGATGAGGTTTCCGCCCGCCTTCGCCACCGGGTGGCTCACGAACACGTTGTCGGACGAACCGTCCGTATTCTTGCGCAACGCCCACGGCGTCCCGGTGGTCTGGCAGGAGTAGTCGCTGCCCGCCGTGACGGTGCACGAGCCGTCGGCATTGAACGTCTGGTTCCAGTTGACGACATCGGGTTGCCAGCCGACGGCGCCCGTGCTGCTCTGCGCGCTGCCGCCGACCGGCGACAGGTGGATGCCGAGTTCGTTGTAGTTGCCGGCGACCTTCGAGAAGTCGGTTTCGGTGTCGGTGAAGCCGATGAACGGATAGAAATCGAAGGTGCGCGACGGCACGGTGCCGAGCACGACGCCCGGGAACGGCTCGAGACCGGCGAACGCGATCGTCGCGCCCGGAATCCCGCCGCCGACCACCCCGTTGCCGACGAACAGCATCGGCGGGTCCGCGCGATTGATCGTCACCGCATACGCGCCGTCGCTCGTCGCGCCGCTGTCGAGCACGAACGCGCAGCGGTTCTGCTCGGCGGTCGGCAGATTGGCCGGATGGTGAAACGCGCCGCTGATCGTCAGGCCCGCACGCGTGTCGTTGACCTGCCCCGCCGACGTCGGCACCGACGACTCGATGAACTGCATCTGATACGTCAGCTTCGTCGTGTCGAACTTCACCTTCACGTATTCGCCGCTGCCGGCGCCGCCCGTGTAGGTCGTCGTGTAGTCGAGCGAATCCGGACACAGCTTCTTCACGGAGGGCGGTGTGGTCTCGGCGCCGCTCGGCCCGCATGCGCTGCCCGAGCACTGCGGCACGTTGATCGGGCCCGGATCGTCGCCGCCGCCGCAACCGGCGACGAACGGCAGCGCCAGCACGGCGCACGACAGGATCGCCTTCCGCCATTCAGGAATGCAAAGCATCAACCCCTCCTTTTGAGGTACGACAAGTCTCGTCCGGACGGGCTGCGTGGCCCGCCGGTTGGTATCGTGCCGCCGCGACGGCGCGACGGCGCGCGGCGCATGACGATGCGCGCAATGCGCGCCGCGTTGCCGGTCGGGCAAACGTGATCAGGACCGCCGCGGCAGGCAAGCGCTCTCCGGCGGCGCCGTCATGCGGCACGGCACCGTCGGAGCAATCGAAACGGGAAGTGGAGCGTCGCTACAGCGGCAACGCGATGTGATGACGCAGGCACGCGACTCGCGTCGCGCCCGCATCCGGCGAAAAGCAGCAAAACGGCCGTCCGGCCGGCCCCTCGGAAAGGCGTCTCATGGTGTGGTCTCCATACGTACGCTTGATTCGTTATCGTGATGCGTCGTTGGTCGAGACTATGATCGGACGATACGCACAAGTAAATGGATGCAGAGTTCCAAACGCGCCGAACCGCGCGCGCCTAGTGCGAGCAGGGCGTTTGACAATTTTTCAAACGGCCTTCATTTTATTTGCTCAGACAAATACCGGGGCTGTACAACGCGCGTTCGAACGAGGGCGCCCGACCCACGCGAGGCCCGGCGTGCGGGCCTCAGGCGGGCCTCACGCACGAGGGCGCACGCTCACACGTCGATGATCGCAAGCGTGCCGTGGCTGCCCGGCAGCACCGCGTGACGCGTGCCGGCGACCGCGAGATACATCTGTCCGGCCTCGACAACGACCGTCTGCGCGTCGACCTCGAGCATCAGCCTGCCGTCGAGCACCAGAAGCCCCTCGTTGTAATCGTGCACTTCCGCTTCGTACGGCTGCGCGTCCATGCGCAGCACCTTGATCCGGGCCGGGCCGACTTCGCCGACGATCGTGGATTGCCATGCGACGGCCTGGGCCGCCGCGACGGACTTGAAATCGATCAAAGACATGCGCACCGCTCCTGGGACGTGAGAGGAACGCATTATCGCGAGCGCGGCGCACGCCGTCCCGGTACGGCGCGGCGTCGACCGGGCAGCACAGTGGTGCCGGCCGCCACGCGCTCGCGCGAGCGTCATCCAATTGCCCGAAAACCGCGCGCATTGTTCACTCGATTCCAATAAAGCGTCGCTTTATTGAATCAAACGCGCGCATTTCACGCAAATCCCGCACCGGCATCGCATGTCCTTGCCGTTGAAATGCATTTCCATCTTCCGATTGCTAATATGGCGGTCCTGCGATCCCGCACCACAACGCCGTTCGACATGACGCCCGTTCGCCATGCCGCCCCCGCCCCGCCGCTTCGCCGCGGCGGCTCCGGGCACGCGCGGCGCGCAGCGTCGGACCGACCGGCCGTGCCATCCGTGAGCATGCAACCGATCCTTTCCGTCTCCGACCTCTCCAAGACATACGCGTCCGGCTTCCAGGCGCTGAAGCACGTGACCCTCGACATCCGCCCCGGCGAGATCTTCGCGCTGCTGGGCCCGAACGGCGCGGGCAAGACCACGCTGATCGGCTCGATCTGCGGCATCGTCACGCCGACCGAAGGCCGCGTGACGGTCGGCGGTCACGACATCCGCGACCAGTACCGCGCCGCCCGCGAAATGATCGGCCTCGTGCCGCAGGAGCTGACCACCGACGCGTTCGAAACCGTCTGGGCGACGGTATCGTTCAGCCGCGGCCTGTTCGGCAAGGCGCCCGATCCCGCGTACATCGAGAAGACGCTGAAGGCGCTGTCGCTGTGGGACAAGCGCGACAACAAGCTGATGACGCTGTCGGGCGGCATGAAGCGCCGCGTGATGATCGCGAAGGCGCTGTCGCACGAGCCGCGCATCCTGTTCCTCGACGAGCCGACGGCCGGCGTCGACGTCGAGTTGCGCCGCGACATGTGGAAGCTGGTCGACTCGCTGCGCGAAAGCGGCGTGACGATCCTGCTGACCACGCACTACATCGAGGAAGCCGAGGAAATGGCCGACCGGATCGGCATCATCCTCGGCGGCGAGCTCGTGCTCGTCGAAGAGAAGCGCGAGCTGATGCGCAAGCTCGGCAAGAAGCAGCTGACCGTGCAGCTCGAGCATCCGCTCGCGACCGTGCCGGCCGATCTCGCCGCGTTCGGGCTCGAACGCGCGGACGACGGCAACGCGCTCGTCTACACCTACGACTCGCAGCGCGACGACGCGAGCATCGCGACGCTGATCAACGCGCTCGGCTCGGCCGGCATCGGCTTTCGCGACCTGCATACGACGCAGAGCTCGCTCGAGGACATTTTCGTCAGCCTGATCGACAACCGCCGCAACGGCGCACAAGGGGCCTAACGCACATGGCGAACTGGAATTTCCACGGCATCCGCGCGATCTACCGCGCCGAAATGGCCCGCACGCGCCGCACGCTGATGCAGAGCATCATCGCGCCGGTGATCTCGACGTCGCTGTACTTCGTCGTGTTCGGCTCGGCGATCGGCTCGCGCATCAGCGACGTGAACGGCATCGGCTACGGGTCGTTCATCGTGCCGGGCCTCGTGATGCTGTCGCTGCTGTCGCAGAGCATCTCGAACGCGTCGTTCGGCATCTACTTCCCGCGCTTCACGGGCACGATCTACGAGATCCTGTCCGCGCCCGTGTCGTACTGGGAGATCGTGATCGCCTATGTGGGTGCGGCCGCATCGAAGTCGCTGCTGCTCGGGCTGATCATCCTCGCGACGGCCGGCCTGTTCGTGCCGCTGCACATCCTGCATCCGTTCTGGATGGTGCTGTTCCTCGTGCTGACGTCGATCACCTTCAGCCTGTTCGGCTTCGTGATCGGCATCTGGGCCGACAGCTTCGAGAAGCTGCAGCTCGTGCCGCTCCTGATCATCACGCCGCTCACGTTCCTCGGCGGCAGCTTCTATTCGGTCGACATGCTGCCGCCCGCGTGGCGCATCGTCACGCTGTTCAACCCGATCGTCTATCTGATCAGCGGCTTCCGCTGGTCGTTCTACGGGCTGGCCGACGTGCACGTGGGGATCAGCCTCGCGGCGACCTCGCTGTTCCTCGCGATCCTGCTTGCAGTCGTCGCGTGGATGTTCCGCACCGGCTACAAGCTGAAGAACTGACGCGGCTCGGCCAAGGGGGCGCCGCGGTTCGCGGATTCGGAGCCGCGCTGCTAGACTGGATCGGAAGATCGACTGCTGCCGTCTGCCGCGCCGCAACCCGCGACGCGCGGACGGCCCGGCTCCCTTCCCTGCGCGAGGATCCCCGATGAGCGCCTCCCGAATCGACGTCGTCCGCGACGGCCTGTTTCGCGCCACGTCCTACGTCGAAACGCTGAACCTGAGCTTCAGCCAGTTCTTCGTACGATCGCCGCACGGCGACGTGCTGTGCGTCGAAACGGGCACCCGTTCCAATTTCACCCAACTGAGCGCGGCACTCAACACCATCGGCATCGCGCCGTCGATGGTCAGCAGCGTGATCGTCCCGCACTTCGAGGCCGACGAAATGGGCGCGCTGCCCGACTTCCTCGCGGCCAACCCGGCGCTCGTCGCGTACGGGCATCCGATGTGTACCTGGGGGCTTGCCGACGTATTCGGCGTACATGCGGTTCCGCTGACGGACGGTGAACCGAGGACGCTGTCGGGCATCGACGTCGTGCCGGTCTTCACGAAACACGTGCATCAGTGGGATTCGCTCGTCGTGTACCTGCCGGCGTACAAGGCGCTGCTGTCGTCGGACATCCTGATGCGCTTCGGCAGGGAGGAAACCGACGACCCGCTGCCGGCGATCCTCGACGCGATCACGCGCTCGGACTACCTGCCGTCGCTCGCGCACCTGGCGAGCGCACTGCGCCGCATCCAGGCGCTCGATCTCGACATCATCCTGCCGATGCACGGCCCGGCGATCACGCACGACATTGCGCGCGTGATCGCCGGTGTGATCGCGCATTGCGACGCGGCCGCGGCATAGCGCACGCGCTGTCGCGTGCGGCAGCCGGCAGCCCGTCACCCGTCGCCGGTCAGGCGCCGGTCACGACGAATTCGGCGGACGCCTTGCTCTGGACCGCGGCCATCACCGCGAGTTCGCGCTTGCTGCGCGGCTCGCCGGCCACGACGCCCGTCGCATGCTTGGCCTTCGCGCCGAGCGGAAAGAACACGAACGACGCGCCGGCCGGCGCATCCGGCTCTGCCCGCAGGCGTTTGTTCAGAATCTTCAGGTACTTTTTCTTCGAGACTTCCTTCGTTGCCATGGCGCCCTCCGCATGAACGTAATGCAGACCAGCATACCAGTTTTGACCGGCGGCTCCAGCGCGCCGCGGCACGATCGACCCGTACCGGAATCAACCGGCTTGCGCGACTCGCCGCGTCATCGGGCATCGAGATTTTTTTCGCGCGATGTCGATTCGCGCGATCGTCGCGCGTCGTAGTGTCGTAACCGATCGATTTGCCGTCCGCACGGCCGGCCGGTCGCGGATCTTCCCTTTCCCGTTCAAGGAGTCACAACGATGCGCGTCATGGTAATCGTCAAGGCAACGGCCATTTCCGAATCGGGCGCGATGCCCGATACCGAACTGCTGGCCGCGATGGGCCAGTACAACGAGGAACTCGTGAAGGCCGGCGTGATGCTGGCCGGCGAAGGGCTGCACCCGAGTTCGCGCGGCAAGCGCGTGCACTTCTCCGGCAAGGACCGGACCGTCATCGACGGCCCGTTCGCCGAAACCAAGGAACTGATCGCCGGCTACTGGCTGTGGCAGGTCGACTCGATGGAAGAAGCCGTCGAATGGGTCAAGCGCTGTCCGAACCCGATGCCGATCGAATCGGACATCGAGATCCGCCAGGTGTTCTCGCCCGAGGATTTCGGCGCGGAATTCACGCCCGAGCTGCAGGAGCAGGAAGCGCGGCTGCGCGCGCAACTCGGCGACGGCCCGAAGGCGCCGCCGGCCGGGAACTGACGGAGCGCACTGACCTGCCCGCCGGGCGGGCCGCCTCGCAGCCGTGCGCGGCGACCCGCCCGGAAAGTCTCGGGTCGATCGCGCCCCGGCACCGCGCCACCCGCCGTTCCAGCCTGCCCTTCGGCGCTTTTTTTTCACCTCCGTTGTCGATTTCCCTGCTTGCCGGCCGTCCTGATGTCGTAAGCCCCGTTCGCCTTCCGGCGGACGGTCATCCGACCACCCACCCCAAGGAGATACGACCATGCGCGTCCTGGTAATCGTCAAGGCCACCGCCGATTCCGAATCCGGCCGGATGCCCGACCCTGAAATGTTCGCTGCGATGGGCCGCTTCAACGAGGAGCTGGCGAAGGCCGGCATCCTGCTGATCGCCGACGGCTTGCAGCCGAGCATGCGCGGCAAGCGCGTCCACTTTGCCGGCAAGAACCGCACCGTCATCGACGGCCCGTTCGCCGAAACGAAGGAGCTCGTCGCCGGCTTCTGGCTGTGGCAAGTGAAATCGATGGAAGAGGCGGTCGAATGGGTGAAGCGCTGCCCGAATCCGATGCGCGGCGACTCCGACATCGAAATCCGCCCGCTGTTCGAAGCCGAGGACTTCAGCCCGGCATTCACGGCCGAACTGCAGGCGCTGAAAGCGACACTGAGCGCGCAAGCCGAGGCCGGGAAGCGCACGTAAGCCGTGTGGCGTCTGGCGACTCCACATGACCGCCGGGCGCCTTCGCTACCCGCCGACGCGTGCATGGCTCACGCGCGATTGCGCGGCACCGCGAGCCGCTCGACCGCCCCAGCGGTCACGTCCCTGAACATCCCGGCATTGCCGTACGCCCGCGCGGCAAGCATCGCGCCATAGACCAGCGACACGAACGTCGCGGCCTCGGTCTGCACCGACACGCCCGGCTGCACGACGCCGTCTTTCACCCCTGTGTCGAGCACACGCACCAGCCACGCCGCAAGGTCGTCGAAATGCGCCTTCACCGCCCGCGCGACTTCGTCGGGCAGCGCCGGCAACTCCGCGCCGAGCATGCCGGCGACGCAGAACGGCGCGCTGTCGTCCGCGATGCAGCGTTCCCAGTAGCCGATGTATGCGCGCATCTGCACCAGCGCGTCGGCACCGCTCGCGTCGAGCAACGCCATGTCGGCATCGAATTTCGCCTGCGACTGCTGCAGCACGGCGACCGCCAGATCCGCCTTCGTCGGAAAGTGGTGGTGAATGCTCGCCTTCCTGATGTCGATCGCGTCGGCGATGTCGGCATAACTGAACCCGCTGTAGCCGCGCCGCATGATCAGTTGCCGCCCGGCTTCGAGTATGCGCCCCGCCGTACTGTCCCCTGATACCGTCATCTTGCCTACCATCTAGTCGGATGAAAAACATGGATAGTTTACCTCCCTGAGATACTCTTTTCCAGCCGTGATTTCTTCTTGCACATCACACTACCTACTAGTAGGATGATTTCATCGACGGAACAAGACGCCTGTCGATATCCGACGGTTCCTACCCTGTCTTCCTTCTGGAGAATGAAAATGAAGCGCTTTTCCCAAGTCCGCCAGATCGCCGCGGCACTCGCCCTGACCGCCGCCGCACTCGGCTCGCATGCGGCCGTCGCGGCCCCCGTCAAGAACGTCGTGCTGGTTCATGGCTACTTCGCCGACGGCTCGGGCTGGCAAGCCGTCTCGAACATCCTGACACGTGACGGCTACAAGGTTTCCGTCGTGCAGCAGCCGGAAACGTCGTTCGACGACGACGTGAAGGCAACCCGGCGCGTCGTCGACGCGCAGGACGGCCCGAGCATCCTCGTCGGCCATAGCTACGGCGGCGCGGTGATCACCGAAGCCGGCAACGACGACAAGGTCGCGGGCCTCGTCTACGTCGCAGCATTCCAGCCCGACACCGGCGAAAGCCCGCTCGAACTGACCAAGAAGACGCCGCCCGCGACAAAGGCGATCAAGGCCACCGAAGACGGCCATCTGTATTTCGACGAAGCGTCGTTCCATGCCGACTTCGCGGCCGACGTGCCGGCCGCCCAAGCGAAATTCATGGCGATCTCGCAAGTCACGCCGGCCGCGCAGTCGTTCGGCGTTCCGATCACGCACGCCGCATGGCGGACGAAACCGAGCTGGGCGGTGGTCGCCACCGCGGACCGCGCGATCAACCCCGAGCTCGAACGCTTCATGACGCAACGCGCCGGCAGCAGGACGATCGAACTCAAGTCGAGCCATGTCGCCTACATCTCGCATCCCGCTGAAGTCGCGAAGCTGATCGAACAGGCAGCCCGGGGCACCGGCAAGGAGTAATGCAGCGCGTTGCCCGAAGCGCGCCGGTTGACGCTGTCGGTCCAGTAACGTATCGTTTTGACACGTTACTGGACCGACAAACGCTTTCCATCATGCATTCCCGTTTCGACCGTTTTCGCGCGACGCCGCTCGGCACGCAACTCGAAGCGCTGATCGCGCGGCCTGAGCGCTATGTCGAATTCGCGGCGCTGTCGCGTGTCGGCGTCGCCGCGATCGGCGCGATCCAGCACGAAATCGCGCACAAATTCCCCGAAATCGAAGCCGATACGACGGCCCGGCAGTTCTGCGGCGCGATGGTCGCCGACGTGATGCGCCGCCACGGGCATGACGTCGTGCAGGCGCGCGGCCGGATCGGCGGCGCGCTGTTCAGCTACGGCGCGGTATTCAGCGCATTTCCGCAGGTGCTGCCGTTCGCCGACGTCGTCGCCAGGCTGGCCGCGATGCCTGCGCGGATCGCCGCGTATGCCGCGCACTTTCCCGCCATGCTCGTCACGCGCCGCCCGGCCGGTACGGGTTTCTCGCTCGTCGAGCACGCATGCCACCTGCGCGACCTCGACGCGGTGTTCGCCGAACGCATCGAAGTCGTGCGCGCGCACGAGCTGCCGGTGATCGCCTCCGTCGACGGGACGGCACTCGCCGCGCAGCGCGACTACCTGGCACAGCCGCTCGACGACGCGCTTGCCACGTTCCACGCCGGGCGCGCCGCGCTGTGTGCGACGGCCGCCGCGCTGCAACCGTCGGAACTGGCGCGCTGCGGGCTGCGCGACGGCATCCGCCGGATGTCGCTCGACGAACTCGTGCGCGAGCTGCTCGACCACGATCGCACCCACGTGCTCGAACTCGACGAACTGCTCGCCGAACTCGAATTGCCGCCCCTTCCGTCGTCGACCGCCCAATGAGCCAGCCCGCCCCGCCCGTCGTCTTCGTCCACGGTTTCATCGGCACGTTCGACGTGCCCGCATGGCCCGGCCCGCATCTCGCCCCCGACCTGCTCGGCTACGGCGTCCATCGCGACACGCCGTTCGACGCGATCACGCTCGCCGCGCAGGTCGAGCATCTGCGGCAGGCTGTCGACACGCACTACGGCGCGCAGCCGGTCGATCTCGTCGGTCACTCGGTCGGCGGCGCGATCGCGATGCTGTTCGCCCATGCCCACCCGGCGCGCGTGCGCCGGATCGTCAACGTCGAAGGCAACTTCACGCTCGACGACGCATTCTGGTCGGCGTCGGTTGGCCGCATGTCGCCCGCGCAAGCCGACGCGATGCTCGACGGCCTGCGCAGCGATCCATCCGGCTGGCTGCGCGGCGCGATCGACGAACCGTCGCCGCGCCAGCTCGACGACGCGCGCCGCTGGCTCGCGCATCAGCCGGCGTCGACGCTGCGCGCGATGGGACGCTCGGTGGTCGCGACGACGGGCGAACCCGGCTATCTGCAGCTGCTGGCCGAAGTTTTCGAGCGCCATCCGGTGCGGCTCGTCGCCGGCGACCGCTCGCGCGCGGGCTGGCACGTGCCGGACTGGGCGCTCGCGCGCTGCGCCGGCTTCGAGACGATCGCCGGCTGCGGGCACCTGATACCGGCCGAGCGGCCCGCCGCGTTCCGGGAGGCGCTGGCGCGCTGCCTCGGCTGACGCGCGCGGCCGCCGGACTGCGCGCCGGCCACCTGACAACTCGTAGGATTCGCCGAAATTTGGCTGAAAGGCACGGTTGCTAGAGTCGCCAAACAGGGTTTTCCCGATGCCCGACTGCCGAACGGAAACGACACATGCGAGGCTCCATGAACCTGATCCGCACGTTCTGGCTACTGCTGCTGCTCGCCGTCGCGGGCCCGGCCCTCGCCTTTCAGACGCGGGTCGTCGCGATCCCGAGCGCGGCGATGAACGAGACGCTGAAGGCGACCGTCGTGCTGCCGGACGACTATGCGCGCCTGCGCCACGGGCCTGAACGCGCCGTCGAGCGCTTTCCGGTCGTCTACCTGCTGCACGGCTCCGGCGGCGACCACACCGACTGGACCGCGAACACGCGGATCGCCGCGCTGGCCGATCGCCATCACGTGATCCTGGTGATGCCCGACGGCGGACACGAAAGCTGGTACATCGACAGCCCGTTCGACTCGGGCAGCCGCTACGAAACCTTCGTCGGCGACGAAGTCGTGTCGTATGTCGACATGCACTTCAGAACCATCGCGACCAAGGGCGCACGTGCGATCACCGGGCTCAGCATGGGCGGCTTCGGCGCGCTGCGCATCGCGCTCGACCGGCCCGACACGTTCGGCGCGGTCGGCAGCATCAGCGGCGCGGTCGATCCGCGCTGCTGCGAGGACGAGCCCGGCATCGACCACGTGTTCGGCGATCCCGTCCGCCATCCGTCGTTCTGGAACCGCAACGCGATCGTCGAAAGCGCGCGCGCGTTCGTCCGTGCGCATCTCGACCTGACGATCGACTGCGGCCGCGACGACTCGTTCGTCAGCTCGAACCGCACGCTGCATCAACGACTCGTCGCACTCGGCGTGCCGCACGACTATGCGGAGCGTCCGGGCGGTCACACGTGGGACTACTGGGCGCACGCGATCCGCTACCAGATGCAGTTCTTCGCGACGTCGTTCCAGCACGGCGGCTACGCGTAGGATCCGCCCACCCGTGTCGCGCGCCATCCGGCCGGCGTGACGCGGGCAGCCTGACGCGCATCGCGCTGCCGCGCCCGTGGGTCGTCGCAGCGCGCGACGGACCCGATGGTAGGATGCGCAGGCATCGACCACCCGACTTCCTCCATGCCGCGCGACAACTTTGCGGACCTGCTCGCCTTCATCGCCGTCGCGCGCGAGCGCAGCTTCACGCGCGCGGCCGCCCGGCTCGGCGTGTCGCAATCCGCACTCGGCCACACGATCCGCTCGCTCGAGACGCGTCTCGGTGTGCGGCTGCTCACGCGCACGACGCGCAGCGTGGCGCCGACAGAAGCCGGCGAGCGCCTGCTGCTCAACCTCGCGCCGCGCTTCGACGAAATCGAGGCCGAACTGTCGGCGCTCGCGGAACTGCGCGACAAACCGGCCGGCACCGTGCGCATCAACGCGACCGACTACGTGATCCGCACGCTGCTGTGGCCGAAGCTGTCGCCGATCCTGCGCGACTACCGCGACCTCAAGGTCGAGTTCGTAACCGACTACGGGCTGTCCGACATCGTCGCGGAACGCTTCGACATCGGCGTGCGACTGGGAGACCAGGTCGCGAAGGACATGATCGCGGTGCGCATCTCGCCCGACCTGAAAATGGCGATCGTCGGCGCGCCCGCGTATTTCGCGCAACGCGAGCACCCCGCGAAGCCGCAGGATCTCGTCGCGCACGACTGCATCAACCTGCGGCTGCCGACGCACGGCGCGCTGTACGCGTGGGAACTCGCGCGCGGCGACGACACGCTGCAGGTGCGCGTCGACGGCCAGGTCACGTTCAACGGCACCTATGAAATGCTCGACGCGGCGCTCGCAGGCTACGGCCTTGCGTACGTGCCGGCCGAACTCGCCGCGCCGCACGTCGGTACCGGCAGGCTCGTCAGCGTGCTCGACGACTGGTGTCCCACCTTTCCCGGCCACCACCTGTACTACGCGAGCCGGCGGCAATCGTCGCGGGCTTTCGCGCTGATCGTCGACGCGCTGCGCCATCCCGGCCATTCATGAACCGGTTCGATAAGTGCATGCGCATTCCTGGGGATTATCGATAGGCGCGTCGGTGGCTACCATCGTCGATGTCTTCCACGTCCTCCGGAGCCCTCGATGTCCGAACCGACTTCCGCCGCGCGCCAGGCCTTCGGCGCAATCGCGCCGGCTCTCGCCGACTACACCGACAACGTGCTGTTCGGCGACGTGTGGCAGCGCCCCGGCCTGTCGCCGCGCGATCGCAGCCTGATCACGGTCGCGAGCCTCGTCGCGCTGTATCGCGTGAACGAACTGCCGTTCCATCTGAAGAAGGCGCTCGACAACGGCATCACGCGCGACGAGCTGATCGAGGCGATCACGCATCTCGCGTTCTATTCGGGCTGGCCGACCGCCAGCTCGGCGCTACCGATCGCGAAGCGCGTGTTCGACGAAGCAGGCGTGTGAGCGCCACATCCGGACCGCACGCTCATTCAACCGACTTCAATCGACGCGGGCGCTCGCCCGCATGGAGCTTCACCATGGATTACCGCTATCTCGGGCGCAGCGCGCTGAAAGTGTCGCCGCTGTGTCTCGGCGCGATGATGTTCGGCGGCGAGACCGACGAAGCGACGTCGACGCGCATCATCGACAAGGCGTTCGATCAGGGCATCAACTTCATCGACACGGCCGACGTCTATCACGCCGGACGCTCGGAACAAATCGTCGGCCGTGCGATCGCGCGGCATCGCGACAGCTGGGTCGTCGCGACGAAGTTCGGCTTTCCGGCCGGTCCGGACGCGGGGCCGAACCGTCAGGGCCAGTCGCGCAAATGGATCTACGAATCGGTCGACGCGAGCCTGAAGCGGCTCGGCACCGATTACATCGACATCCTCTATTTCCACCGCACGCTGACCGATGCGCCGCTCGAAGAAGGGATGCGCGCGGTGGCAGACCTGATCCGGCAAGGCAAGGTGCGCTACGTCGGGCTGTCGAACTTCAAGGGCTGGCGCATCGCCGAGATCGTGCGCCTCGCCGACCAGCTCGGCATCGATCGCCCGGTGGCGAGCGAACCGTTGTACAACCTCGTCGATCGCACGGCCGAGGTCGAACAGTTGCCGGCGGCCGCGCATTACGGCATCGGCGTCGTGCCGTACAGCCCGCTCGCGCGCGGCGTGCTGACCGGCAAATACGCGCCCGGCGCGCAGCCGCCCGCCGATTCGCGCGCGGGCCGTGGCGACCGGCGCATCCAGCAGACGGAATGGCGGCCCGAGTCGCTGCACATCGCGCAGCAGGTGGCCGAGCACGCGGCCGCGCGCGGCACGACGTCGGTCGCGTTCGCGCTCGCCTGGGTGATGAAGAACCGGATCGTCAGCTCGACGATCGCCGGGCCGCGCACCGAAGCGCACTGGGACAGCTACATCGATGCGTTGACGCTCGAACTCGGCCCCGACGACGAACGCTTCGTCGATTCGCTGGTGCCGCCCGGACATGCGTCGACACACGGGTACACGGATCCCGGTTATCCGGTCGAAGGGCGGAAGGTTTGATGTTCGTCTGCTGAAACCGGGTGCGCGCCGCCCGACTGCACGATGCGACGGGTGTAATGGCCGGTTGGCGGAGGATGAGCGACTGACATGCCGGACGTTGTCGTCCGGCATGCTGGTACGTCGGCACGCCGACGAACGTCGCATGACGCGGCGAAACGATCAGAACGAAAAACGGCAGACAACCGCGGCCGAAGCAAAAGCAGAGGCCGCGAATTCAGTTCAGTTGTTCAGTTGCCGCGCGCGGCGTCGGCGCCCACCACGCGATCGAAGAATTCCTGCGCGCGCGCCAGTTCGTCGAGCGCGCGATCGAGGCGCGACATCGCAAGTGCATAGTCGGCCGACGAGATGTCGTCGTCGCTTTCGCCGCGCACGGCGCGAAACGCCTGGTCGACGTTGCGCGTCGCCTCGACGAAGCGTTGCGCGGCCCGGGCTTCCCGCGAACAGGTGTGGGTCGACATCGACACTTCTCCCTCAGGGTTGCTGTGTGAAGCAAGCCGACGCCCAGTGTGCGTGGTGCGCATGTCGGCGGCGTGAACGACGGCAAGCAGCCTGTCGATGCACGGCCGCCGCGCGGCACGCTTCGTGGCGATTGTCGCTCCGCACCCGCCGATCCGCTACGGCGAGATTGCAACAAATTCTTGCGCGCGCCGAGATGGCCGCCACACGCATGCGCGTCGTTGCACGCGCATTCATCTGCCCTGCCTTGCGTCACGCACCGCGCACCGGCGGCGCGAACGTCATGCGCGCCCGATGCGCGGATGCGCGAGACCGCCGAACGCGGCCGCTTCGCCGGGCGACAGATCGAACAGATCGCCGGTGAGCTCGCCCGGATGCTCGGCCGCGGGCCGGCTGCGCAGCCGCGCGACATGCGTGGGCGCGACGTAGGCAGCCGCCGTTTCGATCGGCGGCACGTCGAACAGGTCGCGCGTGACGCCGCGCACGGCATCCGTCGGCGAACGGCCGCGCAAGCGCGCGACCAGTTCGACGAAGCGGTCGAAATCGCCGGCGCGCGTCGCCTTGTTCACTTCGGCGAGATCGCGCGCCTTCAGCACGCACGGCTGTGCGAGCCGCACGAAATACGGTGCCTCGAGTTCGACCGACAGCGCGAGCGGATAGCTCTTGCCGGTCTGTTCCTTCGCGCGCCCGATGCAGTCGACCACGGCCGCGCCCTGCGCGACGCCGAGCGGCTTGCCCGTGCTCACGCTGCGCAGGTGATCGGGGCACACGCGCAGTTGCGTGCCGACCGTCAGCGCGGTGGACGATGCGCAGACGAGCGCGTAGTGCTGTTCGCGACGCCGGCCCGACGGCAGCGTCGCGCGGCTTGCAATGAACGTGTGCGGCGGCAGCGGCCGCACCTGGCCGCTGGCGTCGACCCAGGCATTCCACAGCAGCGCGTCCTCGCGCTTGCGCTCGCCGGGCCGCGGACGCGACGCAACCGGCGAGAACAGCGCGAGCAGCGAGCCCGTGCGATGCGCGGCGACTTGCGCGCTGCTGCCGAGCGGCTGGTTGATGCCCCACAGAAAACGGCCGCCTCCGAGCCGGCGCTCCCATTCCTTGCGGAGCACGACGGTCGGCAGTTCCTCGCCGGACTCGGTACCGATCTTCGTCCAGCAGAACGTGGGAGGGAGGTGTTTCAGTGTCATCAACTTTCTCGGGATACAGCCTCGCTGGTGACAGCAAGCCCATTCAACAACCGTAACTGTATAGGTATAATGCATCGCATGGAAGCCCCGGATCACGATTTTCCTGTACAAGACCTGTTACGCCGTCTGATGGCGGACACGCGCTCGTCCAGCGAAATTGCGCGACTTTCCGGGGTCAGCCAGCCGACCGTGTCGCGGCTGCGGCTGTCGAACGGGCATCGGCTGCGGCGCAGCGCGCCATTCAACAAGCTATGCAGTTTCTACGGCGTCGATACCGGCCCGGCGCGCCGCCGCTACAACGACCTGCTGCGCGACGCGATCGTCGACGCGTGGGACGGCTCCGACGAGCACGGGCGCGCACTGCTGGTCGTGATTCAAGGGTTGAAGGATCTGCAGGCGAAGGCGGATGACGGGTGACGGCGCGCGCGGGCGTTGATCAATGGAAGGAAGACCGGGAGCATCCGGCGAGCGGGCGGTGGCGAATGCGATTCGTCACCGCCCGTTTTGCTTGGGGCGACAGGGCGCGAAGCAACGGCAAGCGCGTCGCCGCACATGCGCGAGGTCATCGCACTATGCGCGCCGCATCGGCATGCGCATCGAAACTTTTTTACCTGAGGTTAAAAAAGTTTGACACGCCGTTTTCGCTGAGATAACTTTTGCGCAAGCTTCCGGAAAGCAAACGCGAACCGGCAAGCCATCACGATGCGCGGCGCGGCCGAAACCGCCGATCCGTTTCATTCCGTCGCCGCACGCGCGTCGCGTCGTGTTTTTTCGCAGCGCAGCACCGCAGCTCGCAACATCCCCGTCTCATCGAATGATGTCGTTCCGTTTCATCTGGAAGGACGCGTGGCATGCGCGCATTTGATTCGTAGTCCTGCATGACTGCAATGCACTGCCGCCGCTTTCCGGCCGGGATCACGCCCGGCGTTGTCCCGATGGTGCAGTTTCCCCTTCGTCGCATGCAGTAATCGGCCCGGCCCGCAGGGGGCGTATCGCGGAACGGTCGTATCCACACAATCAAAAGAACGAGGTCGGCAATGCAATTTCATATCAGAGGATCGCGCAGCGCATGGCTACCCGCGCTCGTTGCGGCCGCGACGCTCGCCGCGTGCGGCGGTGACGACGGCGGCAGCGTGGCAGGCGTCTCCGCGCTCGCGCAAAATCAACAGGACGAGGCCGCTGCATCGGCGGCCGGCGCTCAATCGCTCGCAGCGCGCGTGTCGCCGTCCGGCGTCCCGTACGCGAGCCCGGCGAGCGGCGGACGCTACAAACCGGTGATCAGCAACGGCCAGGTCCAGCCGTCGCTGTCCGGCGGCACGATCGAGGAAAACGCGTGGATCGACACGCCGGTCGACTCCGACGGCGACGGCACGCGCGACCGCATTCACGTGCGCATCGTGCGTCCGTCCGAAACCGCCAACGGCGCGCGCACGCCGGTCATCGTGCTCGCGAGCCCGTACTACGCGGGGCTTGCCGACAGCCCGAACCACGATGTCGACGTCGAGCTCGACGGCTCGCCGCATCCCGTTGCGACGGCCGTCGCCCCCGGCGGCGCGTCCACGCGGATCATGGCCGCCGCGCCGCAAGTGCGGATGCTGCAGCAGCTCGAAGCGGCCGCCGCCGGCCGTTCATGGATCGAGGGCTACTTCATTCCGCGCGGCTTCACCATCGTCTATGCGGACTCGCTCGGCACCGCCGGCTCCGACGGCTGCCCGACGATCCTCACGCGCGACGAATCCGTCGCGATGGCGTCGGTGATCCGCTGGCTCGGCCGCGACGCGACCGCGAAGGATGCGAGCGGCAAGGCAATCGTCGCGAGCTGGTCGACGGGCCACGTCGGCATGTACGGCGTGTCGTACGACGGCACGCTGCCGAAGATGGTCGCGAGCCTGCGCACGCGCGGGCTCGATGCGATCGTGCCGATCGCCGGGTTGTCGAACATGTACGGCTACTATCGCTCGGGCGGCCTCGTGCGCGCGCCGGAGGGCTATCAGGGCGAGGACGTCGACGTCTACATCAAGGCGCTGCTGACGAATGCGCATCCGGAGCGCTGCACGCACCTGGTCGACGAAGCGCTGCAGCAGGAAGACCGCAAGACGGGCGACTATTCGCCGTTCTGGGCCGCGCGCGACATCCCGACCGAGCACGCCGTCGCGCCGGCACTCGTCGCGCAAGGGTTGACCGACGACAACGTGCGCGTCGACCAGTCGACGTCGTGGTATCTCGCGATGCGGCGTCAGGGCGTGCCGACGCAGCTGTGGCTGCATCGCCTGAAGCACACCGACCCGACCCGCGTGCCGGCGATGGCCGATGCGTGGACCGCCGAGGTGAACCGCTGGTTCACGCGTTACCTGATCGGCGTCGACAACGGCGTCGAACGCGATCCGCGCGCGGTGGTCGCGCAGGCCGACGGCACGCTGCTGAAGGAAACCGACTGGGCCGCGCGGCGCGCCACGCCGGTCGCGTATTTCGCGGGCGGCGACGGCACGGGCACCGGCACGCTGTCGCGGCTGCCGAGCGGCGGCCCGCTCGCGCGCTTCACCGACGATGCGTCGATTCCCGCGCTCACGCTGGCGAACGCGCCGACCGGCGAGCATCGCAGCCGCTTCGAGACGACTCCGTTCACGACCCCGACGCGCCTGTCCGGCTCCGCGACCGCCCGCGTGCGGCTGACCTTCACCGGCGTCGCGAACGTGACGGCGCTGCTGGTCGACCGCGCGCCGGACGGCACGGCGACGATCGTCTCGCGGGCATGGACCGATCCGCGCAACCGCGTGTCGGACTGGATCTCGGCGCCGGTGCTGCCGGGCATGCCGTATGACCTGAAGCTGACGTTCATGCCGCGCGACTACACGCTCGAAGCGGGTCACAGGCTCGGCCTCGTCGTGCTGTCGAGCGACAACGAGGCGACGCTGCGACCGGCACCGGGCACGGGGCTCGCGCTCGACCCGGCAGGAACGTCGGTGACGGTGCCGCTGGTGTCGTCCTGACCCGGAGCGCGCAAAACGGGCGCGGTGGCCCAAAGGATGCGCGTGCGATCGTGAACGATCGCACGCGCCCGAATCCACACGAAACGCACCCTGGGCGCCACGCGGCGATGCTGCACCGTTGCGTGGCGCCGTTCTTCATCGGCAACGCGGCTCAGCCCGCCGCAACACGCCTGGGCACGACATCCGGCCACACGTTCGCGCGCTCGACGCGCTGATCGTCGCCGGCATGTTCGCGCGGGTGGCGGCTGATCGCGCCGCGGCTCGGCACGAAGGGTACGGCAGCGATAGTCATCGATCGTCTCCATGAACGGCACACGTCCGGCAGCAGCCGGACGGCATGGAATGCGATGTCATTGCAGCGGGATCGACGTTCCGGCGCCAAATGGCCGGCCATGATGCGAATTTTTCCGATTTTCGCGTGCGGGTTGCGGATACATGCCCGCGCGCCGCACGGACCACCCTCACAGCGGCGTCAGCACCGGCTCCCCGGCGAAATGCCGCGCCGCATTGTCGAGAAACTGCTGGACCGAGCGATCGAGCGCCTCCGGCGACCAGCCGCCCATGTGCGGCGTCAGCACGATATTGTCGAGCGCCGTCAGCGCGCGCGGCGGCTCCGGCTCGCCTTCGTAGACGTCGAGCCCCGCGCCCGCGATGCGCCGTTCGCTCAGCGCATCCGCCAAAGCGGCGGTATCGACAACGCTGCCGCGCGACAAGTTGACGAGAAACCCGCCGGGGCCGAGCGCATCGAGCACCGCGCGGTCGATCAGGTGACGCGTGCCCGCGCCGCCCGGCGTCGCGACGATCAGGAAATCGGCCCATTGCGCGAGCGCCTCGACGCGCTCGAAATAGCGATACGGAACATCCTTCCCGGAACGGTTGTGATAACCGATCTCGATGTCGAAGCCGGCCGCGCGCCGCGCGCACTTCTCGCCGATCTTGCCGAGCCCGACGATACCGAGCTTCTTGCCCGACACGTTCGGCGGCATCGGCAGCGCGTCGCGCCATACGCCCGCGCGGGTCTTCGCATCGAGTTGCACGACGTTGCGCACCGCCGCCAGCAGCAGCGCGAACGCATGATCGGCAACGCAATCGTCGTTGGTGCCCGCGCCGGTCACCACGGTGATGCCGCGCGCCTTCGCATGCGCGACGTCGATGTGCTCGTAGCCGGCGCCGAGCGCGCTGACGAACGTGAGCTGCGGCAGACGATCGATTTCGGCGGCTGTCAGGCCCGTGCTGCCGTTGGTCAACACCGCGCGAATCGTGCGGCCGTGTTCGGCGATCGCGCGCTCGCGTTCCTCGGCGGTCGGTGCATGGTGGACGTCGTACGACGCGGCGATCTGGCGGTGCGCGTCGTCGCGCAGCGCGATAAGGACCAGTAGCTCGGGTTTCATGTCAGCAAGTGTCCGCAGGCGGGAATGCGCTCCAGTGTAACAACGGCGTGCGACGCATGCGGGTTACCCCCACGCGTGCTGTGGACGTGCCGCCGTACGCGGTTTGCCAAAGCCGACTCAGTCAAGTAACTTTCGGCGTACGTCCCCGTTCTGGAGAAGGCCCCGATGAAGCTCGCCCTGCCCGCCCGCATCCTGGGCCTCGCGTTCGCCGCCGCAGTCGTCGCACCCGGCGCGCACGCCGACACGCCCGTCGTGGTGTCATCGAAAATCGACACCGAAGGCAACCTGCTCGGCAACGTCATCGCACAGGTGCTGAAGGCCCACGGCATCCCCGTCACCGAAAAGATCGCGCTCGGCACGACCCCGATCGTGCGCAAGGCGCTCACGAGCGGCGAGATCGACATCTACCCCGAATACACGGGCAACGCGGCGTTCTTCTTCAACAAGGCCGACGATCCCCTGTGGAAGAACGCGAGCCAAGGCTACGACACCGCGAAGAAGCTCGACTACGCGGCGAACCATCTCGTCTGGCTGACGCCGGCGCCCGCGAACAACACGTGGGGCGTCGCCGTGCTCGCGCCCGTCGCGCAAGCGCAGCACCTGAAGACCTTCTCCGACTTCGGCAAGTGGATCGCGGGCGGCGGCAAGCTGAAGCTCGCGGCATCGGCCGAGTTCGTGAACAGCGCATCCGCGCTGCCGTCGTTCGAAAAGGCATACGGCTTCAAGCTGAAACCCGATCAGCTCGTCGTGCTGTCGGGCGGCGACACGGCCGCGACGATCAAGGCCGCCGCGAACCAGACCGACGGCGTAAACGCGGCGATGGTGTACGGCACCGATGGCGGCATCTCGTCGAGCGGCCTCGTCGTGCTCGACGACGACAAGCACGTGCAGCCCGTCTATGCGCCGACGCCGGTGATTCGCGAAGCCGTGCTGAATGCGCATCCGCAAATCGCCGATTTCCTGAAACCCGTGTTCGCGAGCCTCGACCTGAAGACGCTGCAGGCGCTGAACGCGCGCATCCAGATCAACGGCGAACCGGCGGCCGGCGTGGCCAAAAGCTACCTGAAGTCGAAAGGCTTCGTTAAGTGACGGGTCGCGCGGTGGCGTCCGCGCGACGCATCACGCTCGACAAGGTCGGTATCCTGATCGGTGTCCTGACGATCGTGGCGGTGTTCGGCATGCCGTTCATGGTGCTGCGGCCGAACCGCATCGCGGCCGGCACGGGGCTGTCGGTATTCGCCGCGCTGCCCGCCGTTCAGGGTGCCGCGCTCGCCGCGCTGTGGCTCGTCGGCGCGTTGTGGGCGATGACGGCGAGCCGTCCCGGATGGCGGCTCGCGGCCGGCTGCACGTGGCTCGCGACGCTGGCCTACGCGGTCGGTGCGGCCGCGACGCACGCCGTCGCCCCCGACGACGCGCTCGCACGCGTATCGCCCGCGGCGGGCGTGTGGCTGCTGCTGTTCGCGTGGGCCGTGCTCGTCGCCGACGCGCTCGCGCGGCTCGCCTTCGGCCCGTGGCGACGCCTCGTCGCGCTCGCCGTCGCCGTGGCAGCGATATCGCTGCCGCTCGCGAGCGGCTGGTGGGACGGCCTGTCGGTGATGCGCGAATACGCGGTGCGCAACGACGACTTCTGGCGCGAGGCGATCCGGCACGTCGCGCTCGCGGGCGGCTCGGTCGCGGCCGCGCTCGTCGCGGGCCTGCCGCTCGGCATCGCGTGCGCGCGGGTCGCGCCGGTGCGCACCGTCGTGATGCCGGTGCTCAATATCGTGCAGACGATCCCGAGCATCGCGATGTACGGGCTGATGATGGCGCCGCTCGGCCTGCTCGCCGCGCACGTGCCGCTCGCGGCCGCGCTCGGCATCCGCGGGATCGGCGTCGCGCCGGCCGTGCTCGCGCTGTTTCTCTACTCGCTGCTGCCGATCGCGTCGAGCGTCGTGGTCGGGCTCGAGCAGGTGCCGCCGCACGTGACCGAAGCAGCACGCGCGATGGGCATGACACGCGCGCAGCGGCTGCTGCGCGTCGATCTCGTGCTCGCGTTGCCGGTGATCCTGAGCGGCGTGCGCATCGTGCTGGTGCAGAACATCGGCCTGACCGCGGTCGCCGCGCTGATCGGCGGCGGCGGGTTCGGCATCTTCATCTTCCAGGGAATCGGGCAATCGGCCGCCGATCTCGTGCTGCTCGGCGCGATCCCGACGATCGCACTCGCGCTGGCGGCCGCCGTCGTGTTCGAAGCCGCGACCACGCTCGCGAAGGGACGTACCGCATGATCGAGATCGAACGCATCGGCAAACGCTTCGGCGACGTCGTCGCCGTCGACGACGTATCGATGACGATGAAGCAAGGCACGATCACCGCGCTCGTCGGCGCATCGGGCAGCGGCAAGTCGACGCTGCTGCGGATGATCAACCGGCTGATCGCGCCGACCGGCGGCACGATCCGCATCGACGGCGTCGACACCGCGAGCGTGCCGCCCGAGCAGCTGCGGCGGCGCATCGGCTACGTGATCCAGGGGCACGGCCTGTTCCCGCACTGGAGCGTCGCGCGCAATATCGCGACCGTGCCGCGGCTGCTCGGCTGGCCGGCCGAGCGCATCGACGCGCGCGTGCGCGAACTGCTCGACCTGTTTCATCTCGCGCCGTCCGAATTCGCGGACAAGCTGCCGCACGAACTGTCGGGCGGCCAGCAGCAGCGCGTCGGCGTCGCGCGCGCGCTCGCGGCCGAGCCCGCGATGCTGCTGATGGACGAGCCGTTCGGCGCCCTCGATCCGATCATCCGCAACAAGGCGCAGGACGATCTGTACGCACTGCAGCGCCGCCTCGGCATCACGGTCGTGATCGTCACGCACGATATCGAGGAAGCGCTGAAGCTCGGCGACACGATCGCGGTGATGGACGGCGGCCGGCTGCTGCAGGTCGCGTCGCCGGCCGAGATTCTCGGCAAGCCGGCAGCGGGTGTCGTCGAACAGCTCGTCGCCGGCGTCGACCGGCCGCTGCGCCTGCTCGCGCTGACGCCGATCGACGCGGTGGCCGAGCCCGGTCACGCCGACGGCGAACCGATCGCCGCGACACGCACGCTGCGCGACGCGGTGTCCGAACTACTGTGGCGCGGAGCGGACGCATTGCCGGTCGAAGGCGGTAACGGGCACGCCGCGCGCCGCATCACGCTCGACGCGATCCGCGCGCACGCGAGGAAGCCCGCATGACGACGCGGCCCGCGCGTTCGCTTTCGCCCCGGCCGCGGCGGCTGCCCGCGCATGTCGCGCGCGCGGTCGCGCTCGCGCTGCTGCTCGTGCTGCTGTTGCGCCCCGCGTGGCTGCAGGGCGTGTTCGCGCCGTTCGCGGACAACGGCGCGCCGGTCATCTACGATCGCGCGAGCCTGCTCGATCTCACGCTCGCGCATCTCGGCACCGTCGCGCTGTCGAGCCTGCTCGGCACGCTGATCGCGGTCGCGGCCGGGATCGCGGTCACGCGGCCGTCCGGCGCGGATTTCCTGCCGGTCGCGCGCAGCGTCGTCGACATCGGCCAGACCTTTCCGCCCGTCGCGGTGCTCGCGCTCGCGGTACCGGCCGTCGGCTTCGGGTTGAAACCCGTGCTGATCGCGCTCGTGCTGTACGGGCTCCTGCCGGTTTTCGAGAGCACGATCGCGGGGCTCGAGGACGTGCCGCGCGACGTCGTCGACGCCGCGCGCGGAATGGGGATGAGCGGCTGGCAGCAACTGGCGTCGGTCGAGCTGCCGCTCGCGTTTCCGGTGATCGTCAACGGCATCCGGCTCGCGGTCGTGATCAATCTCGGCACCGCGACGATCGGCTCGACGGTTGCCGCGCGCGGGCTCGGCGACGTGATCATCGCGGGCCTGCAGACATCGAACACAGCGTTCGTGCTGCAGGGCGGCGTGATCGTCGGGCTGCTCGCGGTGCTGGTCAGCGATGCGATCGGGGCGATCGCGCGGGTGGCGGGCGCGCGGCGGGCGTAGCACGGGGCAGGCGGCAGGCGGATTACGCACCCGCAGTCGCTGCGTCGCGGGCGAAAAAGGGGGCGCGAAAAAACCGGATGCGCTTCATCCGGACTCCGATGCGTGTTCGTGCAACGATCCCACCTGCGCGCCGCGCGCATCGATACAAGCCTACATCGTGCTTTCATTCGAGCCTGCGCTCGAACGCGCACGACGATTGGCCGATATACTATGCGCCTCTCATTTCCCCGCACTCCACCATGCGACGACGGTTTCTCTGGCTGATCGTGCTTTCGCTCGGCATTGCGCAACAGGCCTCCGCGCAGCAGGCGCCAACGCTGCCTGCCTCTGCGCCCGAAGCGGCCGCATCCGCGCCGGCCGAGGCCTCCGCCCCGCTCGCGAACGATCAGCCGAACGAAGCAAACCGCCGCATCACCTCCTACCTGACGAAGAAATTCGGCGTCGCGAAAGAGCGCGCCGCGAAGCTCGCCGACATCGTGAGCGTCACTGCGACGAAATATTCGCTGCCTCCGGCACTCGTTTACGCGATTATCTCGATCGAATCGCGCTTTCAGGAAAAAGCACGCGGCCAGCATGGCGCGACCGGGCTGATGCAGGTCGTGCCGGCAGCACACCGCGGCATGCTGCGCGACGTGAAGGACCTCACCGAGCCGAATGCGAACGTCGAAGCGGGCTCCAAGATCCTGTCGGGCTATGTGCGGGCGGCCGGTGGCAACGTGCAAGCCGGGCTGAGGAGTTATGGCGGCTCCAACGCGTATGCGGCGAAGGTGATGCAGCGGGTCGACACGTTCCGCTTCGTGCTCGAACTGGAAGACGGCGCGAAAGGCTCGAACGACACGAGCCCGCGCATGGTGCCGGTCAGCGATCCGTCGACCGCGGCGCCCGCCGCGAGCCGCAACGCAAAGTAAGCGCACCGCGCGCGTCAGAGCAGCTCGACGTTGACCTTGGGCACCATGGGCGCAATCCGCAGCACGCGCTCGGCCTGAGCTCGCACGTACTCCGAAATACGCTGTACCCATGCACGCTCATCGCCTGCGTACACGCCGGATTTCGCCAGTTCGGGAGCCAGTTTCCCGGCCAGCGTCGCCATCCGCGTCATTTCACGCGCAACGAGCGCCGGCCGGATCCGCGCACGATGCGCGAAGTCTGCGAGCGCGAAAGCCGTGAGCTCCTCGGTGCGAAACACATCGCCGTACGCCATCGCCATGTCCTGCACATAGGCGTCGCCGTAGACGTACACGCACACCAGGTCGTAAAGCGGCGCCGGATCGAGCCCGCCGCTGCTGACGAAAAACGAAATGTTCTTGCCGTGCGCGTCGCTGTTGCCGATCAGCAGTTGCAACAACGCCCAGCGCAACATGGCCGAACGCGCGGCGGCGGGCGTCTCGAGAAACGGCGTCAGCGAAAACAGCTTTTCGAAGCTCACGCCTTCGCGGATATTGCGTACGTCCGCGTTGTTGCCGAGATTGCGTTCGTATTTGAGTGTCGCCGGCAAGTCGAGGGCCTGGCATCCATCGATGACATGAAGTCGCCGCACCGCGCTCACGCGCTGCGGATGCTCCGGATCGGTCGTCACGACCCGGTCGAATCGTTCGATCAGCAGAATCGGTTCGGGGATGCGCCGAATCTCGACACGCGCGACCGGCAAGCCCATGCGGGCCGCCAGCGTCATGCAGAAATGCTCGTTGGCCACCATGAACGGCGCCTGCGGGCTGCGCGACTCGGGCTTCAGAATATGCGAGCTGCTGAGCGACCCGTCGACAAGCGCATACCGCTCGCCCTCGACGAGCACCTGCAGCTTGTCCTGATGGCCGGCGATCGACAGACGTACCTGATCGTCCCAGACGGGAAACGGAATCGCATCGCGCTTGCGGATCCGATCGGTCAGTTCCTCCGCGGAGATCGGTCGGCGCACGGGTTCGAGGGTCTCAGGCGCTCGTGCGGGCGAACCGTCGTCCGGAACGAAGCTCAACGCACCGACGGGCTCCTTGCCGAGCATTCGGATCAGGCCGAAAACGTTGTCCTTCGACATCTGATACATCGAGGCGGCCACGTCGAGTGCGCGGCCCTCGGGCAGCAGGTTGCCCACGAAGCGCTGGATCGCACCCGACGGCGGGATCCCCCCGTCGAGCGGAATGCACGGCGACAGCGCAAACGCATCGCCGCGTGCCAGCCACGCCGGATCGTAGGAAAAGCCGTAGTCGTCGCGGCGGGCATCGTAAGTCAATTGCCCGACCGGCGAGCCATCGGCCGAGATGCGCAGACGATGGATCATCACGGGCCCTCGGGCAAACCGGACGAGCCTGGCGGAGCGGCGCGCACCGTGGCGGTGTCACGCAATGCGTTGCGCGCCACCGGGACGTCGCGTTTCGGCACGACGAGCAAATTGAGGCCGAAGCCGTCCAGTACCTTGAACAGCTTGTCGAGACTCACCGCGCGGCCGTTTTCGAGCCGCGACAGCACGTCCTTGGAGACGCCGAGCATGTCGGCCGCATCGTCGATCCGCATCTGGTTCTGCGCGCGCCGGTTGCGCACGAGCGCGCCCAGGGCGGCAAGGTCCGGTGCGAACGGGTCGGGTGCTGCGATGGGTTGCGGTAAGGTTCGAGCCATAATTCCGAAATTTCAGGAACAAAGCGCCGTCACAGGCAGCTGACGGCATAGTTACGTAAATATCGGAATTATAGTGGTTCAACGGCCGAGCGGCCAATTGTTCGGGTATTTCAGGAATAAAATCGAGAGCGGCACGTGACCGTCGATTATTCGCATATTTCAGGAATTATAAATGGAAACGGCGACGCCTCCGCGCCGCCGTCTCGCACTGACCGGATCCCGCCGACCGGCCGACCCGCTCAAAGCTGCCCCGCCGCCCCCGTCCACCGCAGGTAATCCCCGCGCGTCCAGTCGAGCGACACGCCCACGCGCTTCGTCCCCGGCCGGATCTTCGGCTTGTACATCGACAGCGTCAGCGACTCCAGCGCGGGCCATTCGCGGAACGACAGCACCGCGAGATCGGCGACGAGCGTCTCCAGCAGCCGCGTATGCGGCTTGTGCGACAGGAACGACGCGACGCGTGCGCAGTAGCCGTCGTAGTCGATCCACTCGCCCTGCTCGCTCGGCTCGCAGCGATACCCGAGCCGCGCATCGATCACGATCGGCTGCGGCGCCTCGTGCTCGTGCGCGTGAATGCCGATCCGCGCGGGCACCTTCAGTTCGTCGACGAACACGCTCCAGCCACGCCCGCGCAGGCGCGGCGCGTCGATCGCCACGAACGGTTCGTCGAACGGCTTCATGATGCGAGCGGCGCCGCGGCGTCGAGCATGATGCGCACGAAATAGTCGGCGAAGCTGCGGCGCAGCACGATCTCGAACGTATCGTCGCCGGTCGGGATCAGCGTGATCGGCGACTTGAAGTAGTGCGACTGCGCGCACTGGCCCGGCTTGAGCACGCGCGGATGCAGGTCGAGCGGGCAGCCGCGCGCGATCACGTCGCGCACGCGTTCGCCGCTGACCTCGACGACCGTGTAGCCGCTGCCGACGTCGACGGCCGCCGCATACGAACCCTGCACGGCCTCCGCGAGTTGCGCCTCGAGCACGCCCGCCTGCACGGGCCCGTTCGAGCGCACGAGCCACTCGTCGGGACCGAGCCACAGCACGTCGTACTCGGCGCCGCGCGCGACCGTGTTCGGCACCGACGGCGGCCGGCAGCCGACCACGCGCTCGAACGCGCTGACGAATGCCGGGTCGCTCAGCTCGCCGCGCACGTTCACGAGATCGAGGAACGGCCGCTCGCGCAGCGTGAACTTCTTCGATGCGCGTGCCTGGTGCAGCTTCAGCACATCGGCCGCGCCGACGAACGGCGATTCAAGCGTCACGCCCGCGCCCGCCACCGGCGTCTGGTTTCTCGTTTCATTCCACATGCTGGCGCACCCCTTCGGTATCGTAGAAAACCGGGCTCGAGATCTTCGCGGTGATGCGCTTGCCGTTGGCCAGCGGAATCACGACGCTCTCGCCCATCTTGTTCAAGCCGCCCTTCACCACCGCCAGCGCAATCGAGCGCTTCAGGATCGGGCTGTAATAACTCGACGTCACGTGGCCGATCATCGGCGTCGGATCGACCGCCGACACCTGCGTGTCCTTCGCGATGATCTGCGCGCCTTCCGGCAGCACGAACTGTTCGTCCTCGGTCAGCAGGCCGACGAACTGCTTGCGGCCTTCCTTCGACGTATCGGAGCGCGACAGCGAACGCTTGCCGAGGAAGTCCTTCGACTTCGCGACGAGCCCGCCCATCCCGAGGTCGTACGGCGTGATCGAGCCGTCGGTGTCCTGGCCGACGATGATGTAGCCCTTCTCCGCGCGCAGCACGTGCATCGTTTCCGTGCCGTACGGCGTGATGTCGAACTCGGCACCGGCTGCCATCAGCGCTTCCCACACCGCGCGGCCCGCGTTGGCCGGCACGTTCACTTCATAGGCGAGTTCGCCCGAGAAGCTGATCCGCATCACGCGCGCCTTCGCGCCCGCGACGGTACCGTTCCGGTAGCTCATGAACGGGAACGCGTCGTTGCCGAAGTCGATGTCCTGGCATACCTTCTGCACGACCTTGCGGCTCTTCGGGCCGACCACCGCGAACGTCGCCCAGTGATCGGTGACGGACGCGAGCCGCACCTTCATGTCGGGCCATTCGGTCTGCAGCCAGCGCTCGAGCCACGTGAGCACGCGCGCCGCGCCGCCGGTGGTCGTCGTCATCATGAAATGCTGGTCGGCGAGGCGCACCGTCACGCCGTCGTCGAACACCATCCCGTTTTCGTCGAGCATCAGCCCGTAGCGGCACTTGCCGATCTCGAGCTTGTTCCACGGGTTCGTGTACATCCAGTTCAGCAGCTTCACCGCGTCCGGACCCTGGATGTCGATCTTGCCGAGCGTCGACGCGTCGAGGATGCCGACGCCGTTGCGCACCGCGAGGCATTCGCGCTTCACGGCCGCATGCAGGTCCTCGCCCTTCTTCGGGAAGTACCACGGCCGCTTCCAGTTGCCGACGTCCTCGAACATCGCGCCGTGCTCGACGTGCCATTCGTGCACGGCCGTCTTGCGGATCGGGTCGAGGAAGTCGCCCGTCTCGCGGCCCGCGAACGTACCGAACGACACGGGCGTGTAGTTCGGGCGGAACGTCGTCGTGCCCGTTTCCGGAATCGTCTTGCCGAGCGCCTGCGCGAGGATCGCCATCCCGTTGATGTTGCCGAGCTTGCCTTGGTCGGTGCCGAAGCCCATCGCGGTGTAGCGCTTCACGTGCTCGACCGACTCGAAGCCTTCACGCGCGGCCAGCAGGATGTCGGCGGCCGCCACGTCGTTCTGGAAGTCGACGAACTGCTTCGGCCCGCGTGCGGCGGCCTCGCGGCTGCCGACGAGCCACAACGGCTGCAGCGCACCTTCGACGGTTTCCGCGACCTGCGGCGCGACGGGGCGCTGCGCGGCCGTGAAGCCGGCGGCCTTCGCCGCTTCGGCGCCCGCGTCGACCGCGAGCCGCAGCGCACGGGCGAGACCGAACTCGCCCGCGGCCGCACCGACGCTCGCTTCGGCCTGCACGGGCTTGCCCGGCAGGAAGCACGCCTTCTCGTCGCTCCAGCACGCCTTGCCGCCCGACTGCGCGAACAGGTGCAGCACCGGGCTGAAGCCGCCCGACATCGCGACGAGGTCGCACGGCAGCGACTGCAGCTTGCCGCCGGTCTGGCCGTTCGAGTAGGACGCGACGTCGACCGACGATACGCGCCACTTGCCCGAAGCGGCCGTCACGACCGCACCGCTCATCACCGTCACGCCCTGCCGCTTCGCGGCCGCGGGCAGCGCGCCGTTCGACGACGCACGCGAATCGACGACGGTCACCTTCGCACCGCATGCCTTCAGGTCGAGCGCGGTCTGGTACGCACGGTCGTTGTTCGTGAACACGACCACGTTGCGGCCCGGCAGCACGCCGTAGCGATGCACGTAGGTGGACACCGCGCCTGCGAGCATCACGCCCGGCAGGTCGTTGTTGCCGAACACGATCGGACGCTCGTGCGCGCCGGTCGCGAGGATCACGCGCTTCGCGCGGACCTTCCACAGCAGCTCGCGCGTGCCCTTGCGCATCGACACCGGCTGGTGATCGGTCAGGCGCTGCGTGACCGTCACGAGGTTGTGGTCCTGGTAGCCGAACGCCGTGCTGCGCGACAGGATCGTCACGTCGGGCAGCTTGCGCAGCTCGGCCTCGATCTTCTCGACCCATTGCAGCGCGGGCTTCGCGTCGATTTCCGCGCGGCACGACAGCAGGCTGCCGCCGAGTTCGCGCTGGTCGTCGACGAGGATCACGCGTGCGCCGGCGATCGCTGCCGCATGCGCGGCGGCGAGGCCCGACGGGCCACCGCCGACCACGAGCACGTCGCAGTGCGCGTAGCATTTGTCGTAGCGATCGGCGTCGAGCACTTCGGGCGCCTTGCCGAGGCCGGCGGCCTCGCGGATCTTCTCTTCGTACTTCGGCCACATGTTGCGCGGCCACATGAAGGTCTTGTAGTAGAAGCCGGCCGGCATGAAGCGCGAGAACTTCTGGTTGATCGCGTACTTGTCGTTCTCGAGCGACGGCTCGGCGTTCACGCTCGTCGCGACGAGGCCCTGGTACAGCTCGATCTCGGTCGCGCGCGCGTTCGGCACCGTGTACGGGCCGGTTTCGAGCTGCACGACGGCATTCGGTTCCGCGACGTCCGCCGTCACGATCCCGCGCGGACGGTGGTACTTGAAGCTGCGCGCGACGAAGTGCACGCCGTTCGCGAGCAGCGCGGACGCGAGCGTGTCGCCCTGGAAGCCCTGGTACGTGCGGCCGTTGAACGTGAACGTCAACGGAATCGCGCGATTGATGCGGCCACCGGTGCCGAGGCGGTCTTTCTGGCTCATTTGCTCGTGCCCTCTTCGTGTGCGTTGCCGGCAGCTGCGCCACCGAACTTTTCGTAGCCCTTGATATCGTAGGTGACCGTGTCGCGCGTCACCTTGAACCAGCGGCGGCAGCCCTGCGTGTGCAGCCATTGCTCCTTGTGCAGGCCGCGCTTGTTCTCGCGCATGAACACGTATTCGCCCCATTCGCGGTCGGTCATGGTCTCGTTCGCCACCGGGCGCACGATGTCGGCTTCACCGCCGCACGTGAACTCGGATTCGGCGCGCGGCCCGCACCACGGACATTCGATCAGCAACATGTTTCTTTCTCCAATGGTCGTCGGGTTTAGTGCGCAACGGCGGCAGCGCCGTGTTCGTCGATCAGGTGGCCCGTGTAGAAGCGGTCGAGCGCGAACGGGGCGTTCAGCGGGTGCGGTTCGTCGCGGGCGATCGTGTGCGCGAACACCCAGCCCGAGCCCGGCGTCGCCTTGAAGCCGCCGGTACCCCAGCCGCAGTTGAAATAGAGGCCCTTCACGTCGGTCTTGGTGATGATCGGGCAGGCGTCCGGCGACACGTCGACGATGCCGCCCCACTGGCGGTTCATCCGCACGCGCGAGAACACCGGGAACATCTCGATGATCGCCTGCAGCGTGCTTTCGATGATGTGGAAGCTGCCGCGCTGGCCGAAGCCCGTGTACTGGTCGATACCCGCGCCGATCACGAGGTCGCCCTTGTCGGACTGGCTGATGTACGCGTGCACCGCGTTCGACATGATTACCGAGTTCACCACCGGCTTGATCGGCTCGGACACGAGCGCCTGCAGCGGGTGGCTTTCGATCGGCAGGCGCACGCCGGCCATGTCGGCGAGCGTCGTCGTGTTGCCGGCTGCGACCACCGCGACCTTCTTCGCCTTGATGAAGCCCTTCACCGTGTCGACGCCGACCACCGCGCCGCCTTCGCGGCGAATGCCCGTCACCTGGCAGTTCTGGATGATGTCGACGCCGGCGCGGTCGGCGCCGCGCGCGAAGCCCCAGGCCACCGCGTCGTGACGCGCGACGCCCGCACGGCGCTGGATCGAGGCGCCGAGCACCGGGTAGCGGCTGTTCAGGTTGATCGTCGGCTCGATTTCCTTGATCTGCGCGGGCGTCAGGAATTCGGCGTCGACGCCGTTCAGGCGGTTCGCGTTCACGCGACGCTCGGTGTCACGCACGTCCTGCAGCGTGTGCGCGAGGTTCATCACGCCGCGCTGGCTGAACATCACGTTGTAGTTGAGGTCCTGCGACAGCCCTTCCCACAGCTTCATCGCCTTCTCGTACAGCGCGGCCGATTCGTCCCACAGGTAGTTCGAGCGCACGATCGTCGTGTTGCGCGCGGTGTTGCCGCCGCCGATCCAGCCCTTCTCGAGGATCGCGACGTTCGTGATGCCATGCTCCTTCGCGAGGTAGTACGCGGTCGCGAGGCCGTGGCCGCCGCCGCCGACGATCACGACGTCGTATTCCTTCTTCGGTTCCGGGCTCTTCCACTGCTTTTCCCAGTTCTCGTGATACGAGAGGCCGTTGCGGAACAGGCTGAATATCGAGTAGCGGCTCATGTTAGTGATCCTTCGTTAGCATTCGATGACGTTCACGGCAAGACCGCCGCGCGACGTTTCCTTGTATTTCGTCTTCATGTCGGCCCCCGTCTCGCGCATCGTCTTGATCACCGAATCAAGCGAGACGTAGTGCTGGCCGTTACCCTTGAGCGCCATGCGCGACGCGTTCAGCGCCTTGATCGCGCCCATCGCGTTGCGTTCGATGCACGGAATCTGCACGAGCCCGCCGACCGGATCGCAGGTCATGCCGAGGTTGTGCTCCATGCCGATCTCGGCCGCGTTCTCGACCTGGTCAGGCGTGCCGCCCATCACCGCGGCCAGCGCGGCGGCGGCCATCGAGCACGCGACGCCCACTTCGCCCTGGCAGCCGACTTCCGCGCCGGAGATCGACGCCGTTTCCTTGTAGATGATCCCGATCGCCGCGGCCGTCAGCAGGAATTCGACGATGCCGGCTTCGTTCGAGCCCGGCACGAACTTCACGTAGTAGTGCAGCACCGCGGGGATCACGCCGGCCGCGCCATTGGTGGGCGCGGTGACGACCCGGCCGCCCGCCGCGTTCTCCTCGTTGACGGCCATCGCATACAGGTTGACCCAGTCGAGCATCGACAGCGGATCGCGCAGCGACTCCTCCGAACGCGCGCGCAGGCGGCCGTTCAGTTCGGCCGCGCGGCGCTTCACGCGCATCGGGCCCGGCAGTTCGCCCTCGACCTTGCAGCCGCGCTCGACGCATGCGGCCATCGTGCGCCAGATCGCGAGCAGCCCGGCACGCACTTCGTCCTCGGGGCGCAGCGCGCATTCGTTGCGCAGCATCAGTTCGGCGATCGACAGCCCGTGTTCACGGCACTGGCGCATCAGGTCGTCGCCGGTGCGGAACGGATACGGCACCTCGACCGCCGCGCGCACGCCGTTCACGCGATCGCCGTCGCGATTCACGACGAAGCCGCCGCCGACCGAGTAATACTCTTTCTCGACGAGCAACTGGCCGTGCTCGTCGAACGCCTGGAAGCGCATCCCGTTCGGATGCACGATGCTCGTGCCGCTCATCAGCTTGCGGTAGAAGCCGATGTTCTCCTTCTCGTCGAAGCGGATCGTCTGCTTGCCGAGCAGCGCCAGCGACTTCTCCGCGCGGATCGCCGCCAGCCGCGGCTCGATCAGGTCCGGATCGATCGTGTCCGGCAGGTGGCCCTCGAGGCCGAGCAGCACCGCCTTGTCGGTGCCGTGGCCCTTGCCCGTTGCACCGAGCGAGCCGTATAGTTCGACCCGCACGCGGCGCACGAAGCCGAGCAGGTTCGCGTCCTCGATGTGCGACGCGAAGCGGCACGCGGCGATCATCGGGCCGACCGTATGCGAACTGGACGGGCCGATGCCGATCTTGAACAGGTCGAACGCGCTGACGTTCATCTGGCTTCCTCTGGGTGGGCGTACGTGAAATGTCGTTGGCATCAGTACATCAAAGCGTAAAATTGGCCGATAGAACAAAAACGGCATCGGCGTGGGATACCGCCGCCAAGCCCCGCGCAGGACGGCCGGAAAGTGCGTTTTGACGATGATCGGCGACGCAAAACCACAAGTCGGCCGGCGCGCCCGCAAGCAGAGTGCAACAAGTGAGACCCGCCTTCCCGGCGTGACGAGATTGACCGCGATGACACCCGACGTACCCGCTTTCCCCCTCGCCGAACCTGCGCCGCGGCGCATCCGCTTCGGCATCGTGCTGCTGCCGAACTTCACGCTCACGGCCTTCTCGGGTTTCGTCGACATGCTGCGGCTGTCGGCCGACGACGGCGACTACAGCAAGCCGGTGCGCTGCGCGTGGAGCGTGATCGGCGAAACGCTGGCGCCGGTGCGCGCGAGCTGCGGGATCCAGATCACGCCGTGGGAAACCTTCGAGAGCGCCGAGCCGTTCGACTACGTGGTCGTGGTCGGCGGGCTGCTGCATTCGGGGCCGCAAGCCGGCCCCGAAACGCTCGAGTTCGTGCGCCGCGCGGCGGCGGATGGCGCGACGGTCGTCGGCATCTGCACGGGCGTGTTCACGCTGATGCGCGCGAACGTGCTCGACGGCTACCGCACCTGCGTGAGCTGGTTCCACTACTGGGATTTCATCGAGCGCTTCCCGAACGCCGATCCTGACCTGCTGATCGCCGATCGCCTGTTCGTGATCGACCGGCGCCGGATCACCTGCTCGGGCGGCCGTGCGTCGATCGACGTCGCCGCCGCGATCCTGCTGCGCCATTTCGACCATGCGACCGTGCAGAAGGCGCTGCGCATCCTGCTGGTCGGCGAGATGCAGAAAGGCAATGCGCCGCAGCCGCATCCGCCGGGCCTCGAGCCGGCCACGCATCCGAAGGTCAAGCGCGCGATTCTCCTGATGGAACAGCATGTCGGGCGCGCGCTGCCGCTCGAGGAACTCGCGTGCAAGCTGGACATGTCGACCCGCCAGCTCGAGCGGCTGTTCAAGGCCGAGACGGGCAAGAGCCCGCAGGCGTTCGCGAAGCAGGTGCGGCTGCGCACGGCTGCTTGGCTGCTGACCAGTTCCGACCGCACCGTCGCCGATATCGCGTCGAGCTGCGGGTTCGCCGACGCGTCACACCTCGGCCGCGAGTTCCGAAAGCAGTTCGGCGTGCCGCCGGCGACCTATCGCGAGCGCGGCGGGGAAGTCGCGGAAGGCGGTATGTCGGCGGCGACCGATCCCGATCCCGTGGAAGACATCGCCGACTGATTGACGATCACGCGCGCCGCCGGCGCGCGGCTTCGCTCTTCGCTCTTCACCCTTCGTCTCGGCCCCGCCGTTCGCCCTTCACCTCCGCCCTCCCTTCGCCCGCCAACCGCACATCGAACCCGGCACGATCGCCACATTTCCCCGGCATTTGGAACCGGTTCCAATCCATTTGACCGACGTTGCAACTCATTGATCGAGGGTTATTCCGGATGCTGACGCACCTTCAAATTTGTATGATGACCTCATCACCTTACAAACCAGAGCGCCATGTTCGAGAAAATTCCCGCCCGTGCGATGAGCGACCACGTCGCGCAGCAGCTGCTGAAGCAGATCGAAGCCGGCAGTTTCTCGGCCACCGGCAAGCTGCCGACGGAAGCCGTGCTCGCGCAGGAATTCGGCGTGAGCCGCACCGTGATCCGCGAGGCGATCTCGCGCCTGAAGAACGAAGGCGTGGTCGAGCCGCGCCAGGGCAGCGGCGTGTACGTGAACCAGCACGGCGCGATCCGGCCGCTGCGGATCGACTACGCGGAAGCCGTCGAGGCGAGCTCGCTGCCGCACCTGCTTGCGGTGCGCCGCGCGATCGAGGCTGAAGTCGCGGCCGAAGCCGCGCTGCATCACACCGCCGACGACATGGCCGACATCGACGACGCGCTGCGCAAGATCGACGACGCGGTGGCCGAAGGGCGCGACGGCGTCGCGGAAGACGTCGCGTTTCACCGCACGATCGCGGCCGTTACCGGCAACCCGTATTTCCTGAAGACGCTGCAGTTCCTGAACCAGTACCTCGAGGCCGGCGTGAAGGTCACGCGGCGCAACGAAGCGACGCGCGAGGATTTCTCGCGGCAGGTGCGCGACGAACACGCGGCGATCGCGGACGCGATCCGCGCACGCGACCCGATGGCGGCGCGCAACGCGGCACGCACGCACATGTACAACGCCGCGCGCCGCCTCGCGGAAGCCGGCATCTGCTGATGAACGAATGCGGCGGCCCGGGCCGAACCGGCGCCGTCGTTGTCCCGAACCTTTTCCGAATCGATCAAGGTTGACCATGTCACGAAATGTTGGAGTCATCGGCCTCGGCGCGATGGGCCTCGGCGTCGCCCGCTCGCTGCTGCGCGCGGGGTTCCGCGTGCACGCCTGCGACGTGCGCGACACCGTTCTGCAGGCATTCGCGGCCGAAGGCGGCGTGGCCTGCGCGAACCCGGCCGAACTCGGCGCGCAGTGCGACGTCGTCGTCACGCTCGTCGTCAATGCCGCGCAGACCGAAACGGTGCTGTTCGGCGAGCGCGGCGCGGTCGCGGCGATGAAGCCGGGCGGCGTCGTGATCGCGAGCGCGACCGTCGCGCCCGACTTCGCGGTTGCGCTCGGCTCGCGCATCGAGGCCGCAGGCCTGCAGATGCTCGATGCGCCGGTATCCGGCGGCGCCGCACGCGCGGCCTCCGGCGAGATGACGATGATGACGTCGGGCCCCGCCGCCGCGTATGCGGCCTGCGACGACGTACTCGCCGCGATCGCCGGCAAGGTCTATCGCCTCGGCGACGCGCACGGCATCGGCTCGAAGGTGAAGATCATCAACCAGCTGCTGGCCGGCGTGCATATCGCGGCGGCCGCCGAGGCGATGGCGCTGGGCCTGCGCGAAGGCGTCGATGCCGACGCGCTGTACGACGTGATCACGCACAGCGCCGGCAACTCGTGGATGTTCGAGAACCGCGTGCCGCACATCCTGAACGGCGACTACACGCCGCTGTCGGCCGTCGACATCTTCGTGAAGGATCTCGGCCTCGTACTCGATACCGCGCGCCGCAGCAAGTTCCCGCTGCCGCTGTCGGCCACCGCGCACCAGATGTTCATGAGCGCATCGAGCGCCGGCCACGGCGGCGAGGACGATTCCGCCGTGATCAAGACTTTCCCCGGCATCACGCTGCCGCCCGCCCGCTGATTCGAACGACGTTCCCGCCATGACCGCTTCCGCTTCCCGCCCCCTGCTCGGCTGCATCGCCGACGATTTCACCGGCGCGACCGATCTCGCGAACATGCTCGTCAAGAGCGGCATGCGTACCGTGCAGACGATCGGCGTGCCCGCCGGCGGCACCGCAATCGATGCCGACGCGATCGTCGTCGCGCTGAAGTCGCGCACGATTCCCGCCGCCGACGCCGTCGCGCAATCGCTTGCCGCCTACGAATGGTTGCGCGCGCAAGGGTGCCGCCAGTTCTTCTTCAAGTACTGTTCGACGTTCGATTCGACCGACGCGGGCAACATCGGGCCGGTGGCCGACGCGCTGCTCGATGCGGCCGGCGGCGACTTCACGATTGCGTGCCCGGCGTTCCCGGAGAACGGCCGCACGATCTATCGCGGCCACCTGTTCGTCGGCGACGTGCTGCTGAACGAATCGGGAATGGAGAACCACCCGCTCACGCCGATGAAGGACGCGAACCTCGTGCGCGTGCTGCAGCGGCAGACGAAGTCGCAAGTCGGCCTGATCCGCTACGACACGATCGCGCTGGGTGCGGCCGCCGTGCGCGAGCGGATCGAGCAGCTGCGCGCGGAAGGCGCGCGCTTCGCGATCGCGGACGCGCTGTCGGATCACGACCTCTACGTGCTCGGCGAAGCGTGCGCGGGCCTGCCGCTCGTCACCGGCGGCTCGGGCGTCGCGCTCGGCCTGCCCGCGAATTTCCGCCGCGTGGACCAACTGCCCGAGCGCGACAACGCAGCCTCGCTGCCGCACATCGACGGATCGTCGGCGGTGCTCGCCGGCAGCGCGTCGAAGGCGACCAACGCACAGGTCGCCGCGTGGCGCGAAAGCCGGCCGAGCTTCCGGATCGATCCGCTCGCGGCCTCGCGCGGCGAACCCGTCGTCGACGCGGCCCTCGCGTTCGCACGCTCGCACCTGCCGCAGCCCGTGCTGATCTACGCGACCGCCACGCCCGACGAGGTGAAGGCCGTCCAGCACGCGCTCGGCGTCGAAGCGGCCGGCCATCTCGTCGAAAGCACGCTCGCGGCGATCGCCCGCGGCCTGCGCGACCTCGGCGTGCGCAAGTTCGTCGTGGCCGGCGGCGAGACGTCCGGCGCGGTCGTGCAGGCGCTCGACGTGAAATCGCTGCAGATCGGCGCGCAGATCGATCCGGGTGTGCCGGCGACGGCCACCATCGACGCGCAGCCGCTCGGCCTCGCGCTGAAGTCCGGCAACTTCGGCACGGTGGACTTTTTCGACAAGGCGCTGCGCGCACTCGACGGAGCCGCATGATGAGTCACGAAGCGACACTGCGCGAAGAGATCTGCGTCGTCGGCGCGAGCCTGTATGCGCGCGGCCACGCGGTCGGCAGCGCCGGCAACATCAGCGCGCGCCTGGACGACGGCTGGTTGATCACGCCGACCGACGCGTGCCTCGGCCGCCTCGACCCGAACGACATCGCGAAGGTCGGCCTCGACGGCCAGCCGGTATCGGGCGGCAGGCCGTCGAAGACGCTTGCGCTGCATCGCGGGATCTACGCGCGCAACGCGCAAGCGCACGGCATCGTCCATACGCATTCGACGCACCTCGTCGCGCTGACGCTCGCGGGCGTGTGGCGCGACACCGACGTGCTGCCGCCGCTCACGCCGTACTACGTGATGAAGGTCGGCCACATTCCGCTGATCCGCTATCGCCGCCCCGGCGACCCGGCCGTCGCGGCCGAAGTCGCGGCGCTCGCCGACCAGGTGCGCGGCGTGCTGCTCGACCGCCTCGGCCCGGTGATGTGGGGTTCGTCGGTGTCGCACGCATCGTATGCGCTCGAGGAACTCGAGGAAACCGCGCGGCTGTGGCTGATGACGGACCCGAAGCCCGAGCCGCTGTCCGACGCCGCGCTCGACGAACTGCGCCAGGCCTTCGGCGCGCGCTGGTAACGCAACGCGTCGCGTATACGAATCACGCAGGACTCCGTAGCGATTCCCATGCCCGCCGTGTGCGCGGGCCCTTCTGTCAGCACACACACACGATCCGGCGGCCTACGCGCCGCCGGCACACGACATATCTGGAGACGACGATGACTGCTCTCGACGCGGCCGCAAGCCGCTCGCCCGCCGCGCCCGCCCAATCGGCCGAGCTCGACCGCACCTACAGGAAAGTGTTCTGGCGCATCGTGCCGTTCCTGATGCTCTGCTACGTGGTCGCGTATCTCGACCGCGTGAACGTCGGCTTCGCGAAGCTGCAGATGTCGCAGGACCTCGCGTTCAGCGAAACCGTGTTCGGCCTCGGCGCCGGCATCTTCTTCCTCGGCTACTTCCTGTTCGAGCTGCCGAGCAACCTGCTGATGCACCGCATCGGCGCACGCATCTGGATCGCGCGGATCATGATCACGTGGGGCCTGCTGTCGGCGGTGTTCGCGTTCGTGAAGACGCCGACGCAGTTCTACGTGCTGCGCTTCCTGCTCGGCCTCGCGGAAGCCGGCTTCTATCCGGGCGTGATCCTCTACCTCACGTACTGGTTCCCGTCGCATCGGCGCGCGAAGATCATCGCGGTGTTCATGTCCGCGATTCCGGTGTCGGGCATCTTCGGCAACCCGCTGTCCGGCTGGATCATGGAGCGCTTCCACGGCGGCTCGGGCTTTCACGGCTGGCAATGGATGTTCGTGATCGAAGCCGTGCCGGCGCTGCTCGTCGGTATCGCGACGATCCTGTATCTCGACAACGGCATCCGCAGCGCGAAGTGGCTCGACGCGCGCGAGAAGCAGCTGCTCGAGGACGAAATCGCCGCGCAGCCGCAGGAACAGCAGCAGCACGGCCATTCGCTGAAGGCCGTGTTCGCCGACCCGCGCATGTGGTGGATGTCGCTGATCTACTTCGCGTTCGTCACCGGCCAGTACGGCCTCACGTTCTGGATGCCGACCCTCGTGAAATCGACCGGCATCACCGATACGCTCCAGATCGGCCTGCTGTCGGCGATCCCGTTCGTCGTCGCGATCGTCGTGATGAACCTGTTCGGCCACAGCGCGGACAAGCGCCGCGAACGCCGCTGGCACCTGATCGTGCCGGCGCTGATGGGCGCGGTCGGGTTTGCGGTCGCCGCGTCGTACTCGCACAATACGGCGGTGTCGATCGTGTTCCTGTCGCTCGCGGCGGGCGGCGTACTGACCTGCGCACCGCTGTTCTGGTCGCTGCCGACCGCGTTCCTCGCCGGCTCCGCCGCGGCCGCCGGGATCGCGATCATCAACTCGGTCGGCAACCTCGCCGGGTTCGCGAGCCCGTACGTGATCGGCTACCTGAAGGACGTCACGCACAGCACGTCGTCCGGCATGTACGTGCTGGCCGGCATGCTCGTGATCGGCGCGATCGCCGTGTGGCTCACGCCCGCGAAACTCGTGAACCGCTGACCCTTCATTCGACGCGGGGCGCCGGGCGCCCCGCCCCATTCATTCACCGGACCGCTGCCATGCCCCGCTTCGCCGCCAACCTCTCGATGATGTACACCGAGCACGCGTTCCTCGAACGCTTCGCCGCTGCCTCGCACGACGGCTTCAAGGCCGTCGAGTACCTGTTCCCGTACGACTTCGCCGCCGAGGACATCCGCGCGCGCCTCGACGCGCACGACCTCGAGCAGGCGCTGTTCAACGCGCCGCCCGGCGACTGGGCCGCCGGCGAACGCGGGATCGCATCGCTGCCGGGCCGCGAGGACGAGTTCCGGCGCGGCATCGACCAGGCGCTCGATTATGCGCGCGTGCTCGGCAACAAGAAGCTGCACGTGATGGCCGGGATGGTCGCGCCGGGCGCCGATCGCGCGCGCCATCGCGACATCTACGTGGCGAACCTGCGGCATGCGGCGCAGGCGGCTGCCGCGCACGGCATCACGATCCTGATCGAGCCGATCAACCAGCGCGACATGCCCGGCTATTTCCTGAGCCGCCAGGACGATGCGCACGACATCCGCGCGGAAGTCGGCGCGCCGAACCTGAAGGTGCAGTTCGACTGCTATCACTGCCAGATCGTCGAGGGCGACCTCGCGATGAAGCTCAAGCGCGATTTCGCGGGCATCGGCCACATCCAGATCGCCGGCGTGCCCGAACGTCACGAGCCGGACATCGGCGAACTCAATTACCCGTATCTGTTCGCGCTGATCGACGCGCTCGGCTACGACGGCTGGATCGGCTGCGAGTATCGCCCGAAGGCCGGCACGTCCGAGGGCCTCGGCTGGCTCAGGCCGTACCTGTAATTTCCGTATTCCTCAGAGGGCAAAGAACATGAAAGTACTGATCACCGGCGGCGCCGGCTTTCTCGGCCAGCGTCTCGCGCGCAAGCTGCTCGGACGCGGCGAGCTGACCGGCCCCGACGGCCGGAGCAGCAGGATCGACGAGCTGGTGCTGCTCGACGTCGTCGAGGGCAGCGATTTCGGCGACGCGCGCGTGACGTCGATCGTCGGCGACATCGCCGATCGCGCGGTGCTCGAAAGCGCGATCGACACGCAGACGGGCGCGATCTTCCACCTCGCGGCGATCGTCAGCGGGCAGGCCGAAGCCGATTTCGATCTCGGCATGCGGATCAACCTCGACGCGTCGCGCACGCTGCTCGAAGTGTGCCGCGCGCGCGGCCATCGTCCGCGCGTCGTGTTCACGAGCTCGGTGGCCGTCTACGGCGGCGTGCTGCCCGACGTCGTGCGGGACGATACCGCGCTGAATCCGCAATCGTCGTACGGCGCGGAAAAGGCGATCGCCGAGCTGCTGCTCTGCGACTACGCGCGCCGCGGCTTCGTCGACGGCCGCGTGCTGCGGCTGCCGACCATCAGCGTGCGGCCGGGGCGCCCGAACGCGGCTGCATCGTCGTTCGCGAGCGGCATCATCCGCGAGCCGCTGAACGGCGAGGAAAGCGTGTGCCCGGTGCCGGGGTCGACGCGGCTGTGGCTGCTGTCGCCGCGCGGCGCGATCGACGCGCTCGTCGCCGGTTGCGAGCTCGACAGCGAGCAGCTCGGCAACAAGCGCGTGATCAACCTGCCCGGCCTGTCGGTGTCGGTCGACGAAATGATCGCGGCGCTGCGCGAAGTCGCGGGCGACGAGGTCGTGAAGCTGATCCGCCATGCGCCGGACGAACGCGTCGAGAAGATCGTCGGCAGCTGGCCGGGCCGCTGGGACACGACGCGCGCGGAAGCGCTCGGGCTGAAAGGCGACACGTCGTTCGCGGACGTCATCCGCAGCCATCTCGCCGACGAACGGCGTTGACGGCCGCGCCGCCCGGCAGGCGAGCGACCGCCCCGGCGTCGCTGCCGCCTGCCCGGCAGGCCGGCAACGCCCGGCCGCATCAGCGCGGCCCGGCGGACTCCCCGACGTGTATCGATGCGCGCTTCGCGCCGGATGGCGAGCGCGCCGCGCCGGCCGCATGCTGCCACGCCAGCAATCCGGGCAGATAGAACAGCAGATCGCGCACCCGTCGCGCGCCGGCGAGCGCCAGACAGGTCGGCGCGTCGAACCCGAGCAGCCCGCCGATCAGCACGAACCCGCCCTCCTGCACGCCCAGCCCGCCCGGCATCAGGAACGCGATGCTGCTCAGCAGCTGGATCAGCGCTTCGATCGCGAGCGCCTGCGCGAACGTCGGATCGGCGCCGAGAAAACGCAGCGCGAGCCAGATTTCCAGCCCATAGCCGGCGAACTGCAGCGTCTGCCAGATCACCAGATAGCGGACGACGATACCCGTCTTGCGCCAGATCACAAGGATCGACTGATCGGTGCGTGCCGATTCGCCGACCAGCGCCACCACCTTGCCGCTCGTGACGCGGTTGACCACGCGCATCGCGCGCTCGAACGGCCGCGCGTGCTGAACCAGTGCGAACAGCAGCAGCACCGGCACCAGCGCCGCCATGCCGATGGCGAGGCGCGCGGCAACCTGCGCGGCATCGGACGATACGTGTTCGAGCACGTAGCCGATCGCGACCAGCGCGAACACGAGCTGGCTGATCAACGTCAGCTGCATGTCGGCGACGAGGCTCGCCACGGCGGTCGCCGGGCGTACGCCCGCCTGCCGCAGCAGGCCGAACGACACGATCTCGCCGCCGATTCGCGCGACCGGCAACAATCCGTTGATCGATTCGCGGATCCACACGAGCTTGAGCATCGTCGCGAACGACGGCCGGCGCGGGCCGCGGATCAGCATCCGCCAGTCCCACGCATTCGCAAGCATCGGCAGGATGTGGGCCAGCGCGGCGACCAGCAACCCGGCGCCGGCGATCCTCAGCCGGTGCAGGATCTCCAGCGGATGCTCGCGCCAGACCAGCCACACCGCGAGCACCAGCCCGGCCAGCGCCGCCGCGCGCCCCGCTTGCCGCAGGCGCGCGTCGCAACGCTCGGACCGCCGGTCCGCGCCTTCGAGGTCGGCATGCGTGTCGTGCGTCATGATTTCCCCGCGGGCGACAGCAAGCCCTCGCGGTCGACGCGAAAGCGCGTGCCGCGCCAGACGACGTGCGACGAGAAGAAACTCGACACGAACACCACGAACTGCAGGAAATCGACGAACGGCAACCAGAGCGCGCCGCGCAGACCCGCGCCGGTGGCGCGGCTCGTCTTCAACATCAGCAGCGCCCGCGCGACGAGCGCCGCGAACGCCAGCCCCCAGGCGGCGAGCGTGCCGCCGGAAAACAGCACGGCCAGCACCGCCAGCGGCAACGGGTGCATCAGCACCGACCCGGCGTGACCGAGCCGGTCCGCCGCGCGGATCGTGCAGCTCCAGCGCAATTCGTGCGCGTACAGCGTGGCGAACGTCTCTTCGACACAGGCGTGCCCGACGACCAACGGCGGGACGACGACCTGCGCGCCGATCTGCCGCACTGCTTCGCCGAGCGCGTGATCCTCGGCCAGGTGATGCGCGAAACGCGCGAGCCCGCCGATGCGTTCGAGCGTCGCGCGCGTGATCGCAATCGTCTGGCCAAAGCACGGACGGGCGCGCCCGATGAAAAGCCCTGTGATGACACCCGGCAGGAAATGGTAGTTCGTCATCGCGACGGCGACACCGGGCCAGAAGCCCGGCGACGCGATGCCGCGATACACGCTCGTCACGATGCCGACTTCCGGCTGCTGCAGCGCGCCGACGACGGCACGCAGATAATCGCGCTCGACCAGCACGTCGCTGTCGGCAAGACACAGCACTGAATGTTCCGCGTGTTCGAGCATGTTGACGAGATTCGCGATCTTGCGGTTCGGCCCGTACAGTCGCGCGTCGGCGACGACCTTGATGTTCGCGTCCGGATGGCGCCTGCGCAACGTTTCGACGGCCGCGAGCGCCGCGTCGCCCGCATCGTGCACGCCGAACAGATGCTGTACCGGCCCCGGATAATCCTGCACGAAGAAGCTTTCGAGATGCTGTACGAGATTCCATTCGTCGCCGTGCAGCGGCTTCGCGACGGTGACGCCCGGATAATCGCACGGCACCGCCCGCGCGCGGGAAAAGAACCGGCCGACCAGCACGCTGGCCGTGACCGTGTAGGCAATGCCGAGCAACACGCCCAGTCCGCAGGCGATCGACATCGCGCCGGCCAGCGCGTGCAGCAGATGCAACAGGATCATGCTTCTCCCCAGTGGTGGCCCAATGACCGCGACGCCCCGGCCGGCACGCGCGAACGCGCGCTCGCCCGGACACGCCGCCGTGTCGATTCCCGTTGAGCCGGATATCAAGGACGACCAACCGACGGTACGCGCAATCAGATGACACGACTACCGTGCGGCGATCGATTCCGGTCACGCTCACACAGCCGCGAACGTCCGCGGCCCTGAACGCCGCGTGGGCCACCTTACGGGCCGACAGGATCGCGGTCGCGATGACGGTCCGGATGCGGAATGTCATCGCCGTGAAAGACGCTTCGGGTACGCGCGGCGCAAACAGCCCGGCTGGCACGACACACTCCCTGGTGGCGCTCGTAACCGACGATCCGGCGCACAAGCAGCCCGGCAGCGGGTCCGTGCTGTCGATCATCCAGCGCATCGCGCGATGGTTCGGCGGCCGCGTGCGGTTCGGGCCCGGCATCGGCGGATACGGCCCCGGCGTCGCGATCGTGTTGCCGTCGGCCGACGCCGCCCGGGTCGAGAGCGCGCATGCGTCACGGGGCGAATCCGATGCGCGGCCGCACGCTTAACGTTTTGTTAAGGATTCGGCCGTAGAATCCTCCGGAAGATACGGTCCCCACCCGCTTGCCAGGAGCTTTCATGTCTATCTCCGCCCGATACGATGCAGTCGCACGCCTTCTCCACTGGCTGATCGTGGCGCTCGTCGTCGCGCAGTATGCGATCGGCTGGACGATGCCCGACGTGCATCGCGATACGCAACCGGTCGGCCTGATCGCCGCGCACCTGATCGTGGGCACCGCGCTGCTCGCCGCGATGGCTTGCCGCGTACTCTGGCGCGTGACGCATCGTCCGCCCGCCGACCAGCTGTCGCCCGCGATGCGCGCCGTGTCCGGCGCGACGCACTTCGGGCTCTATGCGCTGCTGATCGCGGTGCCGTTGCTCGGCTGGATCAATGCGTCGTCGCGTGCCTGGGCCGTGACGCTGCTCGGCATCGTGCCGCTGCCTGCGCTGTCGGCGGCCGGATCGGGATTCGGGCATGCGATGGGCGACGTGCACGGCATCCTCGCGTGGGTGCTGTTCGGCGGCATCTGCCTTCACGTCGCGGCCGCGGTCGCGCATCGTTTCATCCTGCGCGACCAGGTCATGCAGCGGATGATGCCCTGGTAATCCCGCCGCCGGCATCCTTGCGCGCCATCGCGGACAGCAGTCCGGCGATCGCGGATCGCATCTCGCCCGCATCGCCGCTCATCCCGCGATCCACCTGCGCGCCCAACGGAATCGGGCAACGAGACGGTCTCGGCGCCGCGCGAAGCGGCGCGCGATCGACGGCCTGGCCGTCCGTGCCGTTCGACCGGGCCGCGTGCCGCGAACGGCATGCGTATCGCCATACCGCGAACACGACGGCCTGAAGACACACACGTACATGTCGGCTCCTAGTTGCCGGCCTGCGCCGGCATGACGGAGGCCGGCGCAGGCGCGGCGGCCGAAGCCGAAGCCGCCATCCTCGCGCGATCCTGCTCGGCGAGCTTCGCCTGCGCGGCCTGAATGTCCGCCGGATATTCGCCGTCGTCCCCCTTCGACGGATCGTACCCGGCCGCTTCCAGACGAATCAGCTCCTCGCGAACCTGGGCACGCGTGAGCGGCGCATTCGATTGCGCGAATGCGGACTGACCGGAGATTGCGCCGATCATCATCAGTAGTGCGATATAAGTTTTCATCATCAACTCCTTCAATGTTGCGTGCCGATCAACCTTCGTGAATGTCGAACCCGCCGCGGCGGTCCGCTGCGTCAGCTTCCGAAATACGGCGTGCAAAAGCTCTCGGGGCCGACGCATGCGGCCGGGCGCGGACGGGTCGGTTGCGCCGCCGGCCTGCCCGCATCGGACGTCCCCGCCGGATCGCCGCCGACCGCGGTTTCGGCCTGATGCCGAGGAAGTTGCCCGGCCTGCTGCTGGAACAGCGGACTTACGTCCGGATACGACGTATCGGTCACGAAGCGCAGCCCGTTGGTTTCGGCGTCGATCAGTTGCTGCCTGACCTGCGCGCGCGTCAGTGCCTGTGCCGACGCAGGCGTCGCGACACTCGCGACGGACATCGCCGCCACCGTGGCGGCCACCAGCCAATGCGTATTCATGCTCCACTCCTTCGGAAGTCAACGAAACGAGGTGCTACACCCGTATGACGACGCGGGGCGTACGTTTATTCCCGGAATGCCGGAGCGCTCGCACCGGACCTTCACCGATCTGTCATTCTTTCGTCAGCCGGCGTAACCTGACGTAACGCAGGCCCCACCGCGCGTGGGGCAGACTGACGACACCTTGTGGATCGCCCCTCGATCATGTCCGTCGCTTACGACTATGCAGCCGGCCTGCTTCGCACGCTGTACGATCGCCATCTCGACGGCGGCGCCGTGCTCGATACGGCCGCGTTTCCCGACGCCGAGCGATTCGTTCGTGCGTGGCCGGCCATTCGCGCGGAAGCGCTGGCCGTCGCGCGCGACCTGCCGCGCATCCCGCGCTTCCACGAGATCATGCGCGAGCAGCACGACATCTCGGCCAACGATGCGCGCGACTGGCGGATGTTCATCATGCAGGCTTACGGCCAGCCGTTCCCGCGCAACCTGTCGCGCTGCCCGACCGTCGAATCGATCGTCGCGGCGTCGCCGGACGTGCTGTCCGCATCGCTGTCGTTCCTCGCGCCCGGCAAACACATCCCGCCGCATCGCGGGCCGTTCCGCGGCATCCTGCGCGGCTATCTGGTGCTGTCGATGCCGAAGCGCGCGGATGGCACGCCGGCCGCCGTGCTGAAGGTCGACGGTCGCGACTACCGGCTCGACGAAGGCTGCTTCCTGCTGTGGGACGACACCTTCGTGCACGAAGTGTGGAACGACAGTGACGAAGTGCGGATCGTGCTGCTGCTCGATATCCGCCGGCGCGGCATGCCGCGCTTGCTGATGTGGCTGTCGAATGCGGTGATCGGCGTCGTGCGGCTCGGGATCAGGGTGCGGGGGCGGTCGATTCCGGTCTAGCAACCCGCCCGGCGCACGCGCGTTGCGGTCAATCCTCGCGCGCAAGCCGCGTCAGCACCTCCGTGAGCGCTTGAATCGCGGGTTGAGCGGCGCGCTGCAACGGGTACACGAGGTAGTAGCCCAGACCGTTGCGCACCACCTCCGGAAACGGCGCGACCAGCGCGCCGGCTTCCAGCCGATCCGCCGCCATGCGCGGATCGCCGATCGCGACGCCGTGCCCGTCCGACGCGGCCGTCAATGTCAGCTCGAGCGTATCGAACACGAGCCCGGTGCCCGGGTCGACCTGCGTTGCGCCGACGGCGTCCAGCCAGCATCGCCATTCGTCGCGATTGCTGGCGGGATGCAGCAGTGTCGCGTGCGCGAGATCGGCGATCGACTTCAGCACCGCGCCCGCCTCGCGCGTACACATCGGCGTGAGGCATTCGTCGAACAGCGGCACGGCCACCATGCCCGCCCAGCTTCCGCTGCCGCGCACGACGATCGCATCGAAACCGGCGTCGGTGAAATCCGGCGTGTCGTCCGCCGACGTGTGAATGCGCAACTCCGTGCGCGGCAACGCATGATTGAGCGCCGACAGCCGCGGCAACAGCCAGCGAATCGCGAACGTGGAGGGCAAGCGCAATGTGAGGGTCGACGCGGCATGCGCATGCGCGCGCGCGTGTTGCGCCAGTTGCGAGAGTACGTCGACGGCCACCGTCAGCAGCGCGCCGCCTTCCGCGGTCAACGTCAATCCCGACGCATGACGGACGAACAACGCGCACCGGTAATGCGCTTCCAGTTGCTGCACCTGACGGCTCACCGCACCCTGGGTCCGGCACAGATGCTCGGCCGCACGGTTGAAGCTGCCGAGTTCGGCGGCGGCGACGAACGCCTGGAATGCCGTCAGCGGCGGCAGCGCACGGGTGAGATCCGCGAGCGGATATGCGCGGGCGGCATACCCGGGTTGCGGATTATTCGTTTGTTCGGTCATCGCTGCATCGCTATCGTGGTTGAACCGGTTCGCGACGGCTGTCGTGGCTGGCTCGTCAACAATCAGCGGAGAAATACCATGGTCTCGTCGTCCGACGCACTATACACGCGGCAGGTCGATACCTACCTCAAAGCGCTCGAGAGCGGCAACGTCGTCGCGATCTGCGCATTGTTCACGCCGGATGCGCAGATATTTTCGCCGTTCCTCGGCTGGATGTCGCCACTGCCCTTCTTCGAAAAAGTCGCGGCGGCCTCCGGACAAAGCCGGATCACGCCGATCGACATTTGCGTCAGCGCCACGGGCGCACGTCGGGCCACCGGCTATTTCGTCTACGACTGGGGACTGAAGGACGGCACCGCGGTGCAATTCGAGTGTGTCGACGTCTTCGAATTCGACGACGACGCGCGCATCGAGCGCATGATCATCGTCTACGACACCTATCCGATCCGCAGTACGGTCGGCGACAAGTACGCATAGCGCATCGACGGGGATCAGGCACCACGGCCGTTGCGCGGCGCAGCAACGTCGCCGCGCCGCCGGCCGTACGGCAATGTCGCTGCCGGCCCGATCGATCGCCTACACTACAGACCGTCCCCCCGCACGGCTCCTGCCAGCCACCGCCATGGCACACCTCTTCTTCGCGGCGTCGATCCAGCGCCATATCGACACGCCCGAGCGCGACATCGACGCACGGACGCTCGGCGAAGCGCTCGAAACCGTCTTCGGTGAACAGCCGCGGCTGCGCGGCTATATCGTCGACGACCAGGGCGCGCTGCGAAAGCACCTGTCGGTGTTCATCGACGGCCAGCCGGTACGCGACCGGCAACATCTGTCCGATCCGCTCGGCAACGGCAGCCGCGTGTACGTCGTGCAGGCGCTGTCCGGCGGATAAAGGGACGCATCGCCATCCAAACGAGCGCGCGGCCGCGCCCACAGGAGACATCCGACATGAACGATCGACTGCTCGTCGCGACCCGCAAGGGCCTGTTCGTGCTGCACGCCGACGGCAACGGCGGCTGGGCGCTCGGCGAGCCGCACTTCGTCGGCGAACCGGTCAGCATGGCACTGGCCGACCCGCGCGACGGCACGCTGTACGCGGCGCTCAATCTCGGCCATTTCGGGGTCAAGCTGCACCGCAGGCGTGCCGGTGCCACCGCATGGGAAGAATGTGCGGTCCCCGTCTATCCGCCGCAGCCCGCCGATGAACCGCGCGCCGACGTCAGCGCCCATGCCGGCACCGGCGACGCGCACGACGAAGCGCCCACCCCGCCCCGCCCGCCGTGGACGCTTCAGCAGATCTGGTCGCTCGAAGCCGGCGGCGCGGACGAACCGGGCGTATTGTGGGCCGGCACGATACCGGGCGGCCTCTTCCGCTCCGATGACGGCGGCGATTCGTGGGCGCTCAACCGCCCGCTGTGGGATCGCCCGGAGCGCCCCGAGTGGTTCGGTGGCGGCTACGATGCGCCGGGCATCCATTCGGTGATGGTCGATCCGCGCGACAGCCGGCACGTGACGATCGGCATCTCGTGCGGCGGCGTCTGGCAGACCTTCGACGGCGGCGCGACCTGGCGCGTCAGCGCCGACGGCATGGAGGCCGACTACATGCCGCCCGAGCGGCGCGGCGAACCCAACGTGCAGGACCCGCATCGCGTCGTCCAGTGCGCGGCCAACCCCGATGTGCTGTGGACCCAGCATCACTGCGCGATCTTCCGCTCGACCGACGGTGCCGCGCACTGGCAGCGGATCGAAGCGCAGCCATCGAGCTTCGGCTTCGCGGTCGCCGTGCATCCGGCAGACCCCGACACTGCGTGGTTCGTCCCCGCCGTGAAGGATGCGTGCCGGATTCCGGTGAACGGCCGCTTCGTCGTCACGCGCACGCGCGACGGCGGCCGCAGCTTCGAGAGCCTGTCGAACGGGTTGCCGCCTGCGCCGGCCTACGATCTCGTCTATCGGCACGGGCTCGCGGTGGACGACTCCGGCACGCGTCTCGCGATGGCGTCGACGACGGGCGGGTTATGGACCTCCGCGGACGGCGGCGAAAACTGGCGGCAGGTCTCCGCGCATTTGCCACCGGTGTATTGCGTGCGCTTCGGATAACGAACGACTCACACGCAGCGCGTGCCGACGGCAAGCGCCCGCCCGTTGCTTTACGTCGGCGGCGCGATCCGCGCGACCGCGTCGCGCGTCTGCACGATTTCCGCTTCAAGCCAGTCGAGAAACCGCCGGACCCGCGGCTCGCGCTCTCGCCCGGGCCGGCACAGCGCGACGAAACGCGCGCCGGCGAGCCGCACCGATGCATCGATCGGCGTCAGCGCGTCGCGTTCGACGTGCTCGGCGGCCAGCACCGAACTGAGCAGCCCGACACCCTGCCCATGCAGCACGGCCTGCAGCGCGTAATGCTCGTCGTCGTAATGGCGGAACACCGCGCGCTCGAGCCATGCTTCGCGACCAGCCGCACGGCACCACGATGCCCAGTCGATCGACACGGGAAGCGGCGTATCCCAGGTGGTCTCGATCAGCTCGATACGCTCGTTCGCGCGCCCGACGTCGAGGCCGCGCGCCGCATACGCGCCGAAATACTCGTCGATCAGCGCGATCTCGTGCAGCGCGGGAAACGCGCGCGACGTCGCGCGGATCGCGAGATCGACCCGCGCGTCGCGTTCGAGATCGACGAGCGCGTTGCCGGTTTCCACCTTGATGTGCAACTGCGGATCGACGCGCCGGAACCGGCCGAGCCGCGGAATCAGCCACATCGCGGCGAACGCGGGCGTGGTGGTCAGCACCAGCGTGCGCGCATCGGCCGTCGCGGGCCGCAGCGCATCGAGCCCGCGGCTCATGCCGAGCAGCGCGTCGTGACACGCACGAAACAGTTGCCCGCCCTCGTCCGTCAACCGCACGCCGCTCGCGCCGCGCTCGAACAGCAGCACGCCGAGCCGGCTTTCGAGCGACTTGATCTGATGCGACACGGCCGCCGGCGTCACGGACAGTTCGTCGGCGGCCGCCTTGAACGTGCCGAGCCGCGCGCACGACTCGAATACACGCAATGCGGTCAGGGGAATTTTCGAGAACACGACGCCTCGCGGGCCGGATCCGGCCGGGTTGAATTCGATTCAATCCGCGTGAGATTAGGTGAATTGAGGCACGCGCGCAACGCGGGTAGCCTTCCGGGACGTCGCGGCACGGCGGCCGCGGCACGCAGTAGCGGCCAACCCACCGCCCAACCATCGACGCACCAGCAACCGTCGAACCGGAGAACCAACGTGCAAGGCCTACCGCGCAGGATCACGCAGGCGGTGCTCTACGAAGCGATCGCCATTTCCTGCATCTCGCCCGCGATCGCGGCGCTCTTCAAGCAGGGTCTGGTCTATTCGGGCGCGCTGTCCGCGACGATGTCGGCGATCGCGCTGCTGTGGAACATGATCTTCAACGCGCTGTTCGAGCGCTGGGAAGCGTCGCGCCGGCAGCCCGCGCGCACGCTCGCGCGACGGATCCTGCATGCGACCGGCTTCGAGGGCGGGCTCATCTTCATCCTCGTGCCGGTCGTATCGTGGTGGCTCGACATCTCGTGGTTCGACGCGTTCGTCGTCGACATCGGGCTGTTCGCGTTCTTCTTCTGCTACGCGTTCGTGTTCCAGTGGGCGTTCGATCGCGTGTTCGACGTGCCGGCGGCGACGAAGGAATCGTGACGAGGTGTTCGCGGGCCGGCTTCGCGCCGATCGACGCGCAGCCCGAAAGCAACGCGGCCCGCCCGCACGATACGGGAGGGCCGCGTTTCATCACGCCGGCGCGCCGCCTTCGGCGAGCGCGCCGGTCACGTCGACGCTCAATGCACGCCGAGATACGCCTTCACCGCCGGCAGGCCCGGCTTGCCGTCGAGCGTCGTCACGCCGGCCAGCCACTTGTCGAGCGCCTGCGGATTCGCCTTCAGCCACTCGGCGGCGGCCTTGTTCGGGTCTTCCTTGTTCATGATCGGCAACATCACGTGGTTCTCGATCGACGTCGTGAACTGCAGGTTCGACACGAACTTCGCGACGTTCGGGCAACGCTGCGCGTAGTCCGGCGGCGTGGCCGTCAGCACCTTCGCCTCGCCGTAGTTCGGGCCGAACACGTCGTCGCCGCCGCTCAGGTAGTCGATCTTCATCTGCACGTTCATCGGATGCGGTTCCCAGCCGAGGAACACGATCCACTGCTTGTCGCGGATCGCGCGGTTCACCTCGACCAGCATCCCGGCCTCGCTCGACTCGACCATCTTGAACTTGCCGAGGCCGAACTGGTTGCCGTCGATCATCTTCTTGATCAGCAGGTTGCCGTCGTTGCCCGGTTCGATCCCGTAGATCTTGCCGTTGAGCTTGTCGGCGTACTTCTGGATGTCGGCGAACGACTTCAGGCCGCCCTGGTACACGTAGTCGGGCACCGCGAGCGTGTATTTCGCGCCGGTCAGGTTGGGCGTGGTGAGCACCTTGATCGTGCCGGCCTTCGTGAACGGCTGGATGATCGGGTCCATCGTCGGCGACCAGTAGCCGAGGAACACGTCGATCTGCTTGCTCTTGATGCCCGCGAACGTGATCGGCACCGACGCGATCGTCTTGGTCGGCGCGTAGCCGAGCCCCTGCAGCATCGTCGCTGCAAGACCGGTGGTGGCAGCGATGTCGGTCCAGCCGACGTCCGCGAAGCGCACGTTCTTGCATACGGGCGGGTCGGCCGCATAAACCGCCGACATCGGCGCGGCCATCCCGATCCCGCATACCGCTGCGATCAATTGGCGCTTCATCTGTCTTCTCCTCAAAGTGACGTCGTTTTTCATGGGGGCGGGATCGATGGTTGAAGCCGCGCGCCGCGATCCCGGCGGCGTCGCGGACCGAATGGTTCGCGCGGGTTGCGTCAGCGCCCCGGCAACCGTCGCTCGTAGCTCGGCGCGTGACCGAACTGCGCGCGATACGCCTTGCTGAAGTGACACGGCGAATGGAATCCGCACGTCGTCGTCACGCGCGCGATCGACGCATCCGTCGTGCGCAGCAGGTCGCGCGCGCGTTTCAGCCGAAGCGTCAGGTAATAGTGAGTGGGCGACACGTTCAGGTACACCTTGAACATCCGCTGCAGGTGACGCTGCGACAGCCGCACGAGCCGCGCGAGTTCCTCGAGCGACAGCGGCTCCTCGATGTTCGCTTCCATCAGCCGCACGACCTCGATCAGTTCCGCGCGCGAGAAGCCGACGCGCGCATCGACGGGGATCGGCTGCGTATCGGTCGAGCTGCGGATGCGTTCGAGGATGAACTGCTCGGACACCTGCGCGGCGAGCTGCTGGCCGAAACGCATGCCGACGAGATTCAGCATCAGGTCGAGCGGCGCGGTGCCGCCGGTGCAGGTGAGCCGGTCGCGATCGACGACGAACAGCTCGTCGGCGAACCCCACCTGCGGAAACTCCGCATGCAGCGCGGACAGGTTCTCCCAGTGCACGGTGCAGCGATAGCCGTCGAGCAGGCCGCCCGACATCAGCGCATACGCGCCGGTGCAGATGCCGCCCAGCGGCAGCCCGCGTTCGGCGAGCGCCGCGAGCGTGTCGCGCGCGCCGTCGTCGACCACCTCGCGGATGTGAATCCCGCCGCACACGATCATCACGTCGGGCAGGTTCGTGTAGTCGAGCGCCTGGGTCGGCCGCACCGCGATGCCGTTGCTGGCCCGCACGGGGGCGCCGTCGAGCGAATAGATCGACCACTGGTAGTGATCGGCACGCCCGACGTAGTTCGCCATCCGAAGCACTTCGACCGCGCTCGAGAACGCGATCATCGAGAAGTGCGGCAGCGTCAGGAAGCCGAAATGGGCAAGGGACGAAACCGGTGAAACGCGAGCGGCGGGCACGGCGGCAGCGGCGGCGGACGTCACATCGAGCTCCTGGCGAACGGTTGAGCAGGTTGCACGCAGCCAGCCCCGTGGCAAACGCCACGGAAGCCGGTATCGAATCGGAAGATGCGGCCGGAAGTCGAACCGGCCGCTGGTTGCTTACGCTTGCGCGGGCGCGGCCTTCGCGCGGAACAGCTGCTTCAGGCCCGAGAACAGCGGTGCTTTCGCGGTGCCCGGCGCGCGGCCGAAGCTCTCGGTGATGCGGTCGAGAATGATCGCGAGCAGCACGACCGACAGACCGCTTTCGAAGCCGAGGCCGATGTCGAGGCGCTGGATACTTGCGAGCACGTCGTTGCCGAGGCCACCCGCGCCGACCATCGACGCGATGATCACCATCGACAGCGCCATCATGATGGTCTGGTTCACGCCCTGCATGATCGACGGCAGCGCGTTCGGGAACTGCACCTTGTACAGCAGCTGCCACGGCGTGCAGCCGAATGCCTGGCCGGCTTCGACGATCTCGCGGTTCACGTGACGGATGCCGAGGCTCGTCAGGCGCACGGCCGGCGGCATCGCGAAGATCACCGTCGACAGGATCCCCGGCACGCGGCCGAGACCGAACAGCATCGCGGCAGGAATCAGGTAGACGAACGCGGGCATCGTCTGCATCAGGTCGAGGATCGGACGCACGATCGCGGCGACCCACTTGCTCTTCGCGGCCCAGATGCCGAGCGGAATGCCGAGCACGAGGCTGATGATCGTCGACGACAGCGTGAGGCCGAGCGTGATGACCGTCTGATCCCAGAAGCCCGTCGCGAAGATCAGCAGCAGCGACGCGGTGGTGAACAGCGCGAAGCGCCAGCCCACGCGCCACAAGCCGACGCCGATGAAGATCGCCATCATCAGCCACATCGGGATCGCCTGCAGGCTGTGCTCGACGAAGGCGGCGAGACCCTCGATCGCGCGGCCGATCGCATCGAACGTCGCCGCGTCATGATCGAGCAGGTAGTGAACGGACTGGTCGACCCAGGTACCGAGCGGAATCATTTCAGACATGGGAGCCTCGCGAACGCGTGATGGCCTTCAGGATAAGAGCGCGGTCGACCGAGCCGCAGTAGCAGCCGTCGTCGTCGACGACGGGCAGTGCATTCGGGCTCGCGACGACGCGCGCGACGACATGTTCGAGCGACGCATCGCGCCGGATGCTTTCGATCGGCCGCACCGACGGCGTGTCCTGACCAATCGCCTCGCGCGTGACGAAGCCGCGGATCTTGCGTGCGGCGTCGAGCACGAACGCATATTCGGCACTGCCGTTCAGCGTCGCCGCGACGTTCGCGGCGTCGCACTTCGACATGGTCGGCACGGCGCCCGTCTGCATCAGGTCGCCCGCCGTCAGATAGCGGCTCGTGTCGATGCCGTCGAAGAACGCGCGCACGTAGTCGTCGGCCGGGTTCGCGATGATGTCCTGCGGCGTGCCGACCTGCACGAGCCGGCCGCCTTCCATGATCGCGATGCGGTTGCCGATGCGCAGCGCCTCTTCCAGATCGTGCGACACGAACATGATCGTGCGGCGCTGTTCCTTCTGCAGTTGCAGCAGCACGTCCTGCATTTCGCGGCGCTTGAGCGGATCGAGCGCGGAGAACGCCTCGTCCATGATCATCAGCGACGGGTTCACGGCCAGCGCGCGGGCCAGGCCGACGCGCTGCTGCATGCCGCCCGACAGCTCGGACGGCAGCTTGTGCGCGAACGGTGCGAGGCCGACCTGCTCGAGCACCTCCATCGCACGGCGTTCGCGTTCCTTCTTGCCGACGCCCGCGACCTCGAGGCCGAACGCGGCATTCGACACCACGGTGCGATGCGGCATCAGCGCGAACGACTGGAACACCATGCTCATGTCCTTGCGGCGCAGCGCGGTCAGCGCCGAGCGGCGTGCCGACGCGACGTCGAGCCCGTCGATCAGCACCTTGCCGGCGCTCGGATCGACCAGCCGGTTCACGAGGCGGATCAGCGTGGATTTGCCGGAGCCGGACAGGCCCATCAGCACGAATATTTCGCCTTCCTGCACGTCGAACGAAACGTTGTGCACACCGACGACCTGACCGGTACGCTTGAGCACATCGTCTTTCGTTGCGCCGGCGGCGAGCATGTCGAGCGCCTGCTGCGGGTTGCTTCCAAATACCTTGCACAGACCTTCGACTACGACCTTGGGGGCATCCATCGAAACCTTCTCCTCGTGTAGCGGGGACTCACGCGTGTGACTCAACGTGCCTACATAGTTGCCAGAAAAAACCCCGACCTGCCGACGAATTACGACAAACGCTTGCGCAAATACGACACACCCCGCAGCCCCGCCCCACGGGGCGCAGCGCTCGGCGGCCCCCGATTGCGGCGACGCAATACGCGCACAGCCAGCACCGGCGGGCATCGCGGGCGTGACTTGTGCGCAGCAGCGCGACGCGCGAGCGGCGGCGTTTTACGACAACCCGCAAAAACCGCGCGTCGCTTTACGACAATTCCACGTCCGATCGGACCGTCTCGCCTGCCCGGCGCCGGGAAAAAGAATGGTCGTACGAAAACAGGCGCCGCGAACGCGCGGCAGCCATGCTTCGCGGCCCGCCCGCAACCCAGAAAATCCCCCATGGCCATTGTGATACATTCCGGCAAACACGCCGATCGCGACGTCGCCGCGCGCCTTGCGCATGGCGCTGCGCCGGCAGTCCGCGCACGCCGGTTCGCCTGCCGGCCATACGGAAACAGCCTCGATCGCGCCGCGCGACGATCGAAGGACGATAACGAAATGAGAGAGGGAGCAAGGCGATGAATTGGGCTTTTGCCGCAATCGGTTTCATCGTGGGCGGTATCGCCGCATTGTTCGGGGATTTCTCCGCCGCCAACGGCGCGCTGCTCGGTGCGGCGGCCGGGTTCTGCATCGGCTACGCGCTGCAGCAACGCAAGCACACGCACGGCGGTACGCCCCCCGACGCGTTCGCGATTTCCGCGACGCCGCAACCCGCTCCCGTGCCGCTCGCCGATCGCGTCGCGCGCCTCGAAGCGACGGTCGACGCGCTCACGCGCGAGCTCGACGTGCTGCGCGGCCAGCTCGCAGGCGCGAAGGCCGGTGCCGCAGCGACCGGCAGCGCCGCGCAGGTGCCGTCGACGCCTCCCTCCGCCATCACGCCTGCGCCCGCCGCGATCCCGCCTCGACCATCCGTGCAGCCTGCGGTCGCGAGCGCCGGCGTGCCGTCGTCGACGTCCGCGCCCGCGCCCGCGCCGGCAGTCGCCACGCGGACGAGCGCCGCACCTGCTGCCGCCGGCGCACCGACGAGTGCGCCCGCAACGACCACGCCGCCCGCCCCACCCGCCCCGCCCGAACCCCGCGAACCCGGTATCGCCGAACGCGCGCTCCGCGCGGCGCGCGACTGGCTGCTCGGCGGCAACACGGTCGTGCGCGTCGGCATCATCGTGCTGTTCTTCGGCGTCGCATTCCTGCTCAAGTACGCGGCCGACAACGACATGCTGCCGATCGAATTCCGCCTGGCCGGCACGGCGCTCGCCGCGGCCGCGCTGCTCGCGATCGGCTGGCGCGTGCGTGCGCGCCGCGCGGCGTACGGTCTCGTGCTGCAGGGTGGCGGCATCGGCATCCTGTACCTGACGATCTTCGCCGCGACCAAGCTCTACGCGCTGCTGCCGGTCGGCGCGGCGTTCCCGCTGATGGTCGCGGTGTGCGCGCTGAGCGCGTTCCTCGCGGTGAAGCAGAACGCGCTGCCGCTCGCGTTCATGGGCAGCGCGGGCGGCTTTCTCGCGCCGGTGCTGCTGTCGACCGGCCACGGCAGCCATGTCGCGCTGTTCAGCTACTACGCACTGCTGAACGCAGGCATCTTCGCGATCGCGTGGTTCAAGGCCTGGCGTCCGCTGAACCTGCTCGGCTTCGTGTTCACGTTCACGATCGGCTCGGCGTGGGGCGTGACGGCGTACCGCCCCGCGCTGTTCGCGACCACCGAGCCGTTCCTGATCCTGTTCTTCCTGATGTATGTCGGCATCGCGCTGCTGTACGCGGTGAAACGCGAACTGGCGCTGCGTCACTATGTCGACGGCACGCTCGTGTTCGGCACGCCGATCGTCGCGACCGCGCTGCAGGCGTCGCTCGTGAAGGACATGCCGTTCGGGCTCGCATGGAGCGCGGTCGCGCTGTCGGCGTTCTATGTCGCGATCGCCGCCTGGCTCGCGCGGCGCCGCGATCGTCTCGCGCTGCTGTTCGAAGCGATGCTCGCGCTCGCGGTGATCTTCGCGACGCTCGCGGTGCCGCTCGCGTTCTCGGGCCCGACGACCAGTGCCGCGTGGGCGATCGAAGGCGCGGCGATCGTGTGGGTCGGCGTGCGCGAGAAACGCCTTGCGCCGTTCGGCTTCGGCCTGCTGATGCAGATCGCCGCGGCCGGCGCATTCTTCACGAGCCTGCTCGGCCCGGCCGACACGAACGCGCTGCCGGTGCTCAACAGCGCATACATCGCGATGCTGCTGATCGCGCTCGCCGGGCTGTTCACGGGCTGGTGGCTGCACGGACGCGACGAAGCGCGCGCGTGGCACGCGTGGATGCCGGACGTCGGCGCGGCCGCCGCGGCGTGGGGGCTGTTGTGGTGGCTGAGCGGCGGACTGCACGAGATCCTCGTCTACGCGGGCCGTCACGTCGACCTGCATGCGGACCGGTTCGTCGTCGACGCGACCGCGCTGTTCGCCGCCGGCACCGCGTGGCTCGCGCACGTCGCGCGCCGCAAGCTCGCGTGGCCGATCGCCGAATGGCCGGCACTCGCGCTGACGCCGGTGCTCGCGCTCCTCGCGTTGCGCGCGTTCGATTCGCACGAGGCGCCGCTGTCGGGCATGGGCGCCTTCGCGTGGCCGATCGCCGTCATCGCATGCTATGCGCTGCTGCTGCGGCAGTCGCGCGGCACGGCGGCAGCCGGTCCGGCGGCGAGCGCGGCGGGCGCGGCGGGCGCGGCGGGCGCGGCGGGCGCGGCGGGCACGTTGGCCGTGGCGGCCATCCCCGTTCCCGTGATCGCGCCGTTGCACACGCTGATGTTCTGGACGTTGTGCGGGCTGTTCTCGCTCGAGGGCTTCTGGCGCCTGCGCGCGTTCGTCCCCGAAGGCGCGTGGAGCTGGAGCGCGTGGGCCTACGGCTTCGGCGCGCTGCTTCTGCTGGTGTCGGGCCCCGGCTCGCGCCTGCGCTGGCCGGTCGCCGCGTTCCCGCGCGCGTATCAGGTATGGGGGGCTGCGCCGCTCGCCGCGCTGCTGTGGCTGTGGAGCATCGCCAGCGTGACGAGCGACGGCGATGCGTCGCCGCTGTTCTGGCTGCCGCTGCTCAATCCGCTCGACGTCGCGCAACTGCTGATCTTCGTCGCGTTCGCCACCTGGCTGCGCCGCCTGAAGACGCTCGGGGTCACCTGGCATCCGCTGGCGGCCGACCTCGCCGCGCTCGCGACCGTGTTCCTGTGGTTCAACGCGCTGCTGCTGCGCACGCTGCATCAGCGTTTCCACCTGGCCTACGACATCGACGCCGTGCTGTCGTCGTTCGGCGTCCAGCAGGTGTTCATGGTCGGCTGGAGCCTGTTCGCGTTCGCCGGCATGTGGCTGACGCGCCGCAACGGCATCGCGCGCGTGTGCGCGCTCGCGTCGCTGCCGCTGATCGTCGTGATGTGGGCCTGGACCTTCTACGCGAACTTCACGCAGGACGGCGGCAGCTGGGCGCGCATTCCTCTGCTCAATCCGCTCGACCTCGTGCTGGTGGTGGTCTATGCGCTCGCCGCGTCGTGGTTCGTGCGTGCGCGCACGCTCGGCTGGCCGTTCGGCAACTATCGCGTCGAACTGCTCGGCGTGGCCGGCGCAACGGCCTTCCTGTGGCTGAACGCGATCCTGCTGCGCACGCTGCATCACTGGACCGGCGTGCCGTACGCATTCGACGCGATGGCGGAATCGACGCTCGTGCAGGCGTCGGTCTCCGTGTACTGGACGCTCTGCGCGCTCGCGACGATGATCTGGGCCACACGCCGCGGCTTGCGTCCGCTGTGGTTCGTCGGCGCCGCACTCCTCGCGCTCACGGTGATCAAGCTGTTCCTGTTCGACCTGTCGCACGTCACCGGCATCGAACGCATCGTGTCGTTCATCGGCATCGGCATCCTGCTGCTGTTGATCGGCTATTTCTCGCCGCTGCCGCCGAAGGCCGCGGGCCAACCGGGCGACACCCAACCATGAAACGACTCGCAGCCCTGCTCGGCCTGAGCCTGCTGACGTCGTTCGCGACGGCCGACGGCGCCCCCGGCGCGGAACGCGTCGCCCGGCGCTTCTCGCTCGATCTCGACGGCAGCGCCGCGTATTACCAGCTCACCGTGCCGCAGGCCGTCTATGCGGCCAGCCGGCGCGACGATCTCGGCGACGTGCGCGTGTTCAACGGCGCCGGCGAGCCCGTGCCGTATTCGCTCGATGCGCCTGCGGCGGCCGCCGTGCCGCCGGCGCGCACGCCGGTGCACTGGTTCCCGCTGCCGCCCGCGCGCGCCGACGACGGTCAGGCGCCGCTCGGCGTGTCGGTCGCGCCGGACGGCTCGCTGCGCGCGGCCGTCACCGCACCGGCTCGCGCGAAACATGCGGCCGATCTCGTCGACCTGTCGCATGCGGACGGCGAGGTCGACGCGCTGCTCGTGCATGTGAGCGACGACAGCTACCAGGGCCGTGTCGCCGTCGAAGCGAGCGACGACCTGCGCAGCTGGCGCTCGCTCGGCAGCACGCAACTGCTGAAGGTCGGCCGCGGCGGCGACCTGCTGGTGCAGGAACGCATCGCGCTCGAGGGCGCGGGACCGCGCTACCTGCGGCTCGACTGGCTCGACGGCGCGCCCGCGATCGGATCGATCGAGATCGAAACGCAACCGCACGATGCGCGCACGGCGGACTCCGCTGCCGTGCCGCGTCAATGGCGCGAAGCCGTACACGTGCGGGCCGGCGGCGCGCCCGGCGAGTATCTGTTCGATACCGATGGCGCCTATCCGGTCGACCGCGTGCGCATCGACCTGCCGCAACCGAATACGGTTGCGCGCGCAACGCTGCAGAGTCGCCCCGACGCGCAGGCGCCGTGGCGCGAGGTCGCCAATGCCGTGCTGTTCCGGCTGCAGGGCAAGGGCGGCGAACAGCGCAACCCTCCGCTGGCGTTCGCATCGAATCCCGATCGCGCGTGGCGAATCATCGTCGACATGCGCAACGGCGGGCTCGGCGGCGGCCAGCCGGCCGTCGCGGTCGGCTGGCATCCGGCCGCCCTGACCTTCGTCGCGCGCGGCACGCCGCCGTTCACGCTCGGTGTCGGCAATGCGTCGCTGCCGTCGTCGGCCGTGAGCCGCGATGCGCTGCTGGTCGGAATGGCGCCTGAGGTGCGGCCCGCGCGCGTCGGTGCGGCGCTGCCGGCCTCGGCGGTCGCGCCCGGGCCGGCAGCCGATACGGATGCGGCCCGCCGTTACGTGCTGTGGGGTGCGCTGGTCGTCGCGGTCGGCGTGCTCGGCACGATCGCATGGCGCCTCGCACGCGGCGGCGGCGACACGCCTGCTCGCGACGAGTAGGACCACGCCGGCACACCGGCACGCCGAATCAGGCCGGTGCCGCTCGCACCGTTCGCGCAGTTCACACCGTTCACACCGTTCGCGCCGCGACGCGGCCGTGCGGACGCGGCCGCCACGGCGACGAGCGGCAGCTGGCCGCGCCGGCCGCCCCCATCGCCGGCGAGCGCGTACCGCGACGCGCACGCCAGTCGGCCCGGATCGCCGCGATCGCGCGAAGCGCCCATGATTGCGCCGTCACGACAGGCCGTACGCCCCGCCGCGATGCCGGCGGCATGCGACGCGCGACGCATGCGACGGGACGCCTGCACAGGATCGCGCTGTCATAGCGCTTGCCGGCGAAGCGCACGATATCGACGACGTCGAAGCCCTGGGCCCGGTAGAACGCCAGCAGATGCGACGCGGGATGCGGCGTATCGAGCGCGAGCAGCGAATAACCGCGCAACGCGGCCCACTGCCCGGCAAACGCGAGCAGCGTCGCACCGATCCCGCCGCCTTGCCAGCCGGGATCGACGGCCACCTGGCGCACGCTCGCGACGCCGTCGCGACGGTACAGCGAACACGGCGACGCCGGATCGGTGGCGTAGAGCGTCATCGTGCCGACGACGCGACCACCAGACACCGCGACATGACATTCACCCGCTTCCGCGCGGCGACGCGTGACCTCCTCGGCCTGGTCGACACACGTACAGTTGAGCCCCATCGCGCCGAGTCGCGCGAACGCACGATGCAGCAGCGCGGTGAGCTGCGTGTAGCTGTCGACTGCCGGATCGAAGCGCCGCACGATGACCCGGTCGGCGCGCACGGCAGGTGGCGCGGCGGGTGAACGTTCGGCGATCGTGTTCCGGGATATCGACATGGCAGCGCTCCGTGGTCAGGATGACCGAAGTCTAGGAGCGCGCCGCGAGGCGTCGCAAGAAAAAATGTCGTAAAAAAGACGAGAATTCGAAGCGAGGCGATGGCGCGACGGTGTGCATTTTCATGCGTCCGGCGCCTTCGGTCACGTGGTCGGACACACCGATCGTTGTGCCTGCAAGCAATGCGTGACGCACACTGCGTCGCCGACCCCATGCCGCGCGATTCCGGACTTGCGATGCCCCGCGCGAGCGCCCCGCGTCGTCGTTGACACACCCGGCGACGCGCTCCAGACTCGCTGATCCTCCACCGCACCGCGAGCGCCCATGGTCACCTGCTTCCTTCGCTACGTCATCGATCCGTACAAACTCGAGCAGTTCGAAACCTACGGCAAGATGTGGATTCCGCTCGTCGAGCAATTCGGCGGCACGCACCACGGCTACTTCCTGCCTTCCGAGGGCGCCAGCAACATCGCGCTCGCGATGTTCTCGTTCCCGAGTCTCGCCGAGTACGAGCGCTATCGCGAACGCTCGAAGGCCGATCCCGCGTGTCAGGCCGCATTCCGGTATGCAGAGGAAACACGCTGCATCGTCAGCTACGAGCGCAGCTTCTTCCGGCCGGTGTTCGAGTAACCCCGCGCATCGCGCCCCCTTTCCGGCGCCGGACTAAAAAAAGCCCCGCCTGCATCCGCGCGGCGGGGCCAACCCATGTCAGTAGAGACATTCATGGAGGAGACGGGTCCATCTTATCGAGCGCGGCTCGCCGTCCCAACCAAGCATTTCTGCTATCCATCTGCGTCGCCGCGCGCACGCGCGCCCCGCGTGCCTGGCATATCGATAGAACGAAAAGTCGTTTTCAGAGTGGCGGCGGGGTCGTTACCATCTGGTTTTAAGCCTGTGCTTAGCCGGGCAAGCCATCCCCAAGGAGCGCCCTTTGACTGCATTCGATCAACACCGCCGCCCGTTCGTGGTCGGCATCGGCGGCACCACCCGGGCCGCGTCGTCGACCGAGCGCGCGCTGTCGTTCGCGCTGCGCGGCGCGCAAGCCGCCGGCGCACGCACGCGCCTGTTCGACGGCCCGTTCCTGCATACGCTGCCGCACTACGCCCCCGAACACAAGACGCTGACCGACGCGCAGCGAGAACTGATCGACACCGTGCGCGAAGCCGACGCGATCATCATCGCGACGCCCGGCTATCACGGCGGCGTGTCCGGCCTCGTGAAGAACGCGCTCGACACGCTCGAGGAACTGCGCGCCGACGAGCGCCCGTACCTCGACGGTCGCGCGGTCGGCCTGATCGTCACGGCCTACGGCTGGCAGGCCGCCGGCACCGTGCTGACGTCGCTGCGCTCGATCGTCCACGCGCTGCGCGGCTGGCCGACCCCGTTCGGCGCCACCGTGAACACGCTCGAAACGCGCTTCGAGAGCGCCGACAGCTGCTCGGATCCGAAGGTCGTCGCACAGCTCGAGACCGTCGGCTCGCAGGCAGCCGAATTCGCGCTCGCGTTCGCATCGCATCGCGCGGCCACGCATGCCGCGTCGGTCGACGCGCTCGCGCCCGTGCTGAAGATCGCCAACCAGTAATCCCCGCCTCCCCGCAGCCCGCGCCCGGCCGACGACGTTCGCCGCGCGCGGGCTGCGCGCGTCTGGCAGTCCGGCGCGCATCGCAGCGCTGCCGCCTGGTTCATGCCGGCTCCCCACCCCGATAACGATCCGGCCCACCACGTGATTTGCATTGGCCGAAAGATTGGTTCACGCGGGCCGCGGGTTTTCGTACGCTGAAAGCCCGAACCTTCCATGCGCACGCCATGAACCGCACGATCCGTTACAAGGGCTACGAAGTCGCCCCCGCCGCCGCCCGGCTGCCGAACGGGCTGTTCGCCGCGAACCTGACGATCGAGAAGGCAAGCGGCGGCCCGTCGCCGCGCGCCGTATCGTTCGACGCAATCGATTTCTTCTTCGAAGAGGAACACGCGCTCGCATATGCGTCCCGCTGGGGACGCCTCTGGGTCGATACACAGGCCTGAGCGCGGCACCCGGCAGCGCAGGGCCGCTCGAAAATGCGCGATTACGGAAGCTATGCAAGAATCTTTCGTCTCGTAATCGCATAACAACAGCCATGTCCGACACGCTGCAGGAAGACCATGCAGCGGCAGATCACGCCATGCGCAACTGGACCTTCGAACGTCAAGGTCCGGTCAGGATCGGTTCCGATGCGCACAGGCAAATGTTCTGCCGCATGCTGCTCGATACGCACAACCCGTACAAACCGGCCGTCATCGACTGGCCGCCGCTCAAGCCCGACGAACTCAAGCGGCTCACGTCGCTGCCGATCTGGGACATCGCCGTGCAGACCGAAGGCCGCGCGTCGATCCGCGTCGCCACCTTCGCCGCAACCGTCGGCGATCCGCTGCTGCGCCGGGCGCTCGAGATGGACGGCGCCGAGGAAGCTCGGCACAAGGTCGTGCTGTCGAAGCTGGTCCAGGCATACGGCATCAAGCTCGCCCCCGAACCGGCCTATCCGGCACCGAAGGACCCCGAGTGGTCGTGGATGGTGACCGGCTTCAGCGAATGCATCGACAGCTTCTTCGCGTTCGGCCTGTTCCGCTCCGCGCAACGCTCCGGCTATTTCCCGCCCGAACTCGTCGACACCTTCGAGCCCGTGATCCAGGAGGAAGGCCGGCACATCCTGTTCTTCGTGAACTGGTATGCATGGTACTGGCGGAGTTTGCCGTGGTGGCGCCGGCCGTGGTTCTTCGCGCGGGTGGCGGCCGTGTGGGCATTCCTGATCCGGGAACGCATCGGCATCGCGCGCGGGATCGATGCGGACGGCGTCGCGCACGACGCGAACTTTCCGGCGACGAGCACTGCCGACATCGGCGATGCGCTAAATCCGCGCGAACTGATCGAACTGTGCGTCAGCGAGAACGACCGGCGCATGGCCGGGTACGACAAACGGCTGCTGCGCCCGATGTTCGTGCCGCGCATGGCGCGCCTCGCGCTGCGATTCATGCGGAAATAAGGCTGCGGCGGCGGGTTGCCGGCGGTGCAGGCCGGCCGCCGGCGCATTGTCCGGGACGATGTACGGCGCCGCCCGGACCGGGTGGCAGAACCGGGGCGCGTTGCCGCGGCTGCCATCCTCATCGCGGTTCCCCCTTGCGGACGAGAACGAACCACATCCCGGCTCGCATCCGGCGATTTGGGTGCGACATCACGCCAGTCAACGGACACCCATCAGCCTGACGGTGCTCATCCGACGCGCTTGCGTATCGTCTTTCTCTCCCGCGGAATGCCCCCTTGCCAGCGCGGTCGAGTCACCGTGAAGCAGATCCGGGTTTCCTGCTCGCGGCTCCCCGTTGCTCCCCTTCGTTCGCGTCTTCAGCCGTCATCGTGGACGCCCCGCCACCTCATCGCAACGACTCCGGTTGCAAGACTGCCCGGCGCGGGCGATCTGGCACCTCGTCTCCCCCTGCCCCAACCCGTCATATGAAGTACGTCAATTGAACAGATTCCGAAGTGGAATCCCAATCGCCGTACCAATGCACCTGTAGCACTTTTTTACAACTTTGTGAAACGGGCGGCCGGCGAAGGCCCGCCCCACGGGCGCGCGCGGCCGATGAGATGCGCAAACCAGCATAATCAGACAATCTGGAGCTCATGTTTTTTTTGATATCCCAGAAAATCAATAAATACAATTAAAAATCCACATCAAATCTCGTATTAATAAATTAACAAGAGTCTCGAATGCATACAAGCCAGTGTCCCGCCAAACATTACAACACAGAAAGGCAAACGTTTGCCGCAAACGTTTGTCGTTTCATTTGTCTTACTTTTTTGGTTACCAAATGTGCGGCAACACACACAAAACCACGTCACAACGTTGATTTTTATGGTTTTTTTCATCCATCACCGCATCCGCACGAGACCTTCACTCCACCTTCCAGTCATTTTCAACTTTCTTACACACCAACAGCTCAAAACACAATCTATTAACCATCTTTTAACTTCCAAAACCTTCGATTTATCACTGTTTGTCAATCTCAAAATATCGCCTCAAATAAACTCCGCCCATCAATTTTAAGATTCGCGCGAGCGCACGGCAGATTCCTCTAACGAAAGAGACCGGTGTGTGGCGTGCATATTTGGAGGTAGTAGGACATGAACCGCACATACCGCTCGATCTGGAACGAAGCCCTTGGCGCCTGGGTCGCGGCATCCGAACACGATTCGGCACGGGGCAAGCCGAACAAGTCCGCCGTTGTGGTCGCGGCCCTCGCGGCGCTGACGATCGGTCTGCCATCGTTCGCCAGCGCGGCGACTTACATCCCCGGGACAGTCAACGGATTCGGACAGTTTTCGCCATCGAGCTGTACGTCCTCCAGCGGCAGCACGGCAGCCGGGCGCATAACCATGGGCGACACCAACTCGTATCCGACCGACGGCTCGGGTACGTGGTCGACCGTGACCGGCTGTAACGCATCCGGCAACAACAATCTCGCCGCGACGGTCTACGGCACCTACTCTCAGGTCACCGGCAAGGGCGGCACCGCCATGGGCTTCCTCAGCTCGGCTGCGTTGTGGGGCACGGCCGCCGGCCTCGAAACCACCGCCAGCGGCGCCGGGTCCACCGCGCTCGGCTTCGGCTCGACCGCGAACGCGCTGAACTCGGTCGCGATCGGCGGCGCGGGCGGTAACGGCACGACGCCGCTGTCCCAGGCAAACTCGACCATCGCATCGGGTGCGGGTGCAATCGCGATCGGCAGTAACGCAACCAAGGGCGCGCAAGCAGCCGCTTCGGACTCGATCGCGATCGGCGGTCAGTCGTCAGTCACGTCAGGCGCGACGTCGGCGATCGCGATCGGCGTCGCATCGACCGCCAGTGGCAACAATGCGGTCGTGATGGGTTCGTCGGCAACGGGTGCCGGCGGCAACTCGATTGCGTTCGGTACGTCGAAAGCCCTCGGAAGTGGCGATATCGCCATTGGCCAGAATGCCTTTGCGCAAGGCACGACGGGTACGGCGTCCGCAACCTCGGCAACCGCGGTCGGCTATCTGGCCACCGCTAACGGGCAGGACGCGTCGGCATACGGCAACACGGCAAACGCAAGCGGAAACTTCACCACAGCGCTCGGCAATTTCTCGTCCGCGAGCGGTGCGAACGCCATTGCCGCCGGCAATTCGGCAACGGCCAGCGGTACGGCCGCCTCGGCTTATGGCAATTTTTCTACTGCATCGGGCGTGAGCTCGGTTGCCATCGGCAGCGGTGGCGCATCCGGCTCGTATTCCGGCGCCAAGGCGACGGGCGCAGGATCCATCGCAATCGGCGGCAATACGACGGCAGCCGCGTCGTCGGCCGCATCGGATGGCATCGCGATCGGTGGCCAGTCGTCCGTCGCGACGACCGCGACTTCCGGCATTGCAATGGGTCGCGGCGCGACGGTCAACGGCGCCTTCGGCATCGCCCAAGGCGATGGCGTCGTGTCCGGCGCGATCGGCCAGAACGTTGCGATCGGCTCGAGCGGTACGACGGCCAACAGCAGCACGGCGATCGGCGGGGCCGTGGCAATCGGTCGCGGCCAAACGGCGACGGGCAACGGCGCGGTCGCGATCGGCGACCCGAACTCGGCGATCGGTACGGGCGCCGTTGCGCTCGGTGCAAACGACGCGTCGAACGGCCAGGGCGCCGTCGCGATCGGCAATGCCAATTCCGCGACCGGTCAAGGCTCGGTCGCATTGGGCAACAGCAGCGCGGCCACCGCGGCCGGCGGCGTCGCGATCGGCGATACCGCGGTCTCCAGCGCCACCAACGCGCAGGCCTTCGGGTCCGGTGCCAATGCAAACGTGGCTGGCTCGGTCGCGCTCGGCTCCAATGCCGCCACGATCGGCGCCGCGAACACGGCGACCGGCGGCACGGGTTCCGTCACCAGCACGACGATCGGCGGCCAGACGTTCGGCACCTACGCCGGCGCGAGTTCCTCCGCGGGCGTCGTCAGCGTCGGTGCGGGCGGGGCGGAGCGGCGCATCCAGAACGTCGCCGCCGGCCTGGTCAGCACGACCAGCACGGACGCGATCAACGGTAGCCAGCTTTATGCGGTCGCCAGCACGACGACGTCGAGCATTGCCAGCCTGTCTACGTCGACTTCGACCGGTATCAGTTCGCTGTCGACTGGACTCAGCTCGGCCAATAGCTCGGTCGCTTCGCTGTCGACTTCGACGTCGACCGGTATCGGCTCGCTTTCGACTGGACTCAGCTCGACCAATAGCTCGGTGGCTTCGCTGTCGACTTCCACGTCGACCGGTATCAGTTCGCTGTCGACTGGACTCAGTTCGGCCAATAGCTCGGTGGCTTCGCTGTCGACTTCCACATCGACCGGCCTGTCGTCGGCTAATAGCTCGATCGGCTCGCTGTCCACTTCGACCTCGACCGGCATCAACTCGCTGTCCACGGGCCTCAGTTCCGCCAACAGCTCGGTCGCCTCGCTGTCGACTTCCACGTCGACCGGTCTCTCGTCGGCTAATAGCTCGATCAGTTCGCTGTCGACCGGCCTCTCGTCGGCTAACAGCTCGATCGGCTCGCTGTCCACCTCGACGTCGACCGGCATCAACTCGCTGTCCACGGGCCTCAGCTCGACC